>NZ_JASFZF010000091.1:0-5394 GCF_046055765.1 Lutibacter sp.
GTATTTACTATTTCTCATCTTCTTTTTATCCTTATTCATACTGATATTTTATCTCAGAATTGCTAAATGTTCTGAGTATGAATAAGTGTAGCCGCATCAATATTAAGTGGTACTACTGAAGAACTCATAGATTTATTTAAAGATAAATTTGAAATTGAGTTAAAACAAACATTGTCTGGATTAAATCCAAATAGTGAAACATTCATGATAAAAAGAAATGAGTTATTAATTCAGTTTAAAAATGATAATATGTATTGTTTGACAAGATTATCAGAATATTTAAGGGAAAGAAAAAAAGCTGTTATTATAAATATTGATAATACAGATCAATTTGATAAATCATTACAAGACTATTGTTTTAGTCTTGCATATGAACTATCTCAACAACTACATTGTATATCAATTATATCTCTAAGGGAAGAACGATATATATCATCAAATATTGATGGATATTTAGATGCCTATGAAAAAAATGGTTTTCATATTAGTGCTCCAAATCCTCAACAAGTTTTTTTAAAACGTTTAAGCTTTATACAAAACAAAATTAATAATGAAAAAATAATATCTCAAAAGTACATTGAAGATATTAATATATTATTTAAAATATTAAAAAACAATCTTGAAGATGAAGAAAGTCAATTTAATAAATTTATGACGGCTGCAACACATGGTAATATTAGACAAGGTCTAGAATTATTTAGAAATGTTTTGTTCTCTAATTATACAAATGTTGCTGAAATGATTATTCAGAAAAACTGGACATTAGATTACACCAAATAATAAAACCAAGTATGATACCAATATATAGATATTATAATGAAAACACATCAACGTCTATACCAAATATATTTAGATTGCGAAGTAATCATAATACTTCTCATTTTACAGCATATAGAATTTTAAATACTTTGGCAACTAGAAATGATGCTTATATTTCTATACATGAACTAAAGTCTAGCTTTATAGAAATATTTAATATGGAAGATGATTTTATACTAAATATTGATATTCTATTAAAACGAGGGATGATAGAGTCAGAAAATGGATTAGATAAGTATAGCAAGTATTTACAGCAAATAAAAATTTCGTCATTTGGGTATTACATGCAAGATGTTATTTTTAAAGATTTTGCATATCTTGAGTTGATTTCATCGGATTTATCTGTCATTGATAAACAAACCTCAAATCAAATTATTGCATTTTCAAATAAAGATTATCAACTTTTAAAAGAATCACAAGAAAATAACATTAGTGAACAAGTATCTAATGCGCTTAGGTATAAAAGAATTCAGATCAAACAAGAAAAGGTTGATAAATTATGTGAATACTTTATTACACAAGAAAAATTAGAAGTAGCTAAATATGGATTAGATATTAATTCTTTAGTGAGTAGTAAAATAATTAAAAGTTTTAAAAGTCAAAGACGAGATATTGAAAGAAGTGCACAAAAGAACTTACGTATAAAAATAGAAGTTGAAAATAATAAGCATGGAATCAAAAAACTGGACTAAATGTAGTTCAGGCTGCTAATCAACTCATATTTCAACTAAAAACCGGTCACTAAACTTCACTGAATTTCCTAATGTACAGGAAATATTCTAAAAATGAAGCCTTTATGTCTTACCGTTTTGGCAATTATTGAAAAAGATAGTGAATTCGTAATAGACTCTTATTTTTAATAAATATAAGTTTTACAATAGTTATCAAAATTTAGCAGACTTAGAGTCAATTGTTGTAAAGTTAAATAATTATATATTAATATTTGTCCTAACTATTGATAATATGTCCCAACTAAGATATAATACATTTGATAGAATAAAATGAAAAAAAAGAATGTATTAAAATGAAAAAAAAGAATGTATTAAACTTAATAAAATATCATGCAGAAAAAAATGATTCTGCTTTTCGAAATGAAGCATATGAAATAGCAAAATATTTTGACGAAAGTAATGATTATCAACTTTCTGAGTACATTATGGCTTTGTTATCAGATGTAAATACCTTTTCTCCGCAAATTGAGGAAAGTGAAAATATATTTGTTAAGCGATTAGAAACTTCAAACAATCCACTTCCATTACCAAATTCAATTAAAGATAATATTTTAGGTATCATAAATGCCATAGGACACAATGCAGGTGTTAATAAATTTTTATTTGAAGGACCTCCAGGTACAGGCAAAACCGAGTCAGTAAAACAAATTGCAAGAATACTTGAAAGGGAATTGTTTATTGTAGATTTTGATTCAGTTATTGATAGTAAAATGGGTCAAACTTCTAAAAATATTTCATTACTTTTTAATGAAATTTCTTCTGTTTCCAATCCAGATAAAGTTATTATTTTGTTTGATGAAATAGATTCAATTGCGATTGATAGGATTAATTCAAATGATTTAAGAGAGATGGGAAGAGCCACTTCGTCTGTTTTAAAAGGCTTAGATAGCCTTAATGACAATATTGTCTTAATCGCAACTACTAATTTATATAAAGCATTTGATAAAGCATTATCAAGAAGATTTGATGCTGTTATTGATTTTAGTAATTATACAAAGCAAGACCTTGTTGATGTTGGTGAAGCTATTTTAAACAATATGTTACAGAAGTTTAAATTTGCCGGAAGAAATATACGGTTATTTAAGAAAATACTTGAATGTATGGATGCAATACCATATCCTGGGGAACTTAAAAATCTTATTAAAACATCAATAGCATTTAGTGACTCAAATAATGAATATGATTATTTAAAAAAATTATATATCAATGTTAGTAAAAATAATGAAAATATGGATTTAAAACAGTTGCAGAAGACTGGATTTACAGTTAGAGAAATTGAAATTCTAACGGGAATTTCAAAAAGTCAAGTATCTCGAGAGTTGAAGGAGTAATAAAAATTGAATGATTTACTACAATTAAAAGGAACTTTTGAGCAAGCACCTTATAAAGGTGGAGGTGGAGGAACTAATTTACCAAAAGGTAAATCTGTAAATGTATTAAGGTTACAAAATTTACTTAAAAATTTAAGTGAGCTACAGGTGTTCTGGCAAAATCAGAGTTTATTGTCTGGAGCACTCATTACAGCACACTATATTAAGGTTGCAGCTAAAACCAACAGATTACAAGCTCTTTTGGGAAATAATTCAAATAGTCCTAATAGCTCTGTAGTAGGTGCGAAATTTTCAAATGATGACTCTCCAAAACATATAATCACACATTACATATCTCGAAATATTTTAAATGAATCCATAAAACAATTAAGATATAGTATTGATATTCTAAATCAAAAATTTAATGGTGAAATAGATTGTAATACTATTGATAAAATAAATAAAAAAGAAGTTCTATTTACTCCTAAGACAATTGGAAAAACAAAATTTTTTAAAATAATTGTAGATGCATATTATGTTGATAAGTTTGATGTATCCACTGATGATGTGATATTTGAAAATGATGCAATTATTACTATCTATAAAACAGATTTAAGGACGACTCAATTACTAGAAAAAATAGGAATAAATATTTTATCTAACCGTATTATGGATGAAACAACTATTTTATTACGACCTGACGAATTAGAAACTTTAAAGGTAAAAGCTCCATTTTTAATATCTATGGCGGTTAGTGATTTATCTGAAATAACGAAAGATGACTTTGAGTTTATTGATGACGGAATGATAAAAATTAATTCACCAGAGCATGAGCCAACTATTGGTGTTATAGACACCCTTTTTGATGCAACTGTATATTTTTCTGAATGGGTTGAATATACTAATATGCTCTCTAATGAGATACCTACTTCAGCTAGTGATTATGAGCATGGAACAGCTGTTTCCTCTATAATTGTAGATGGGCCAACATTTAATCCTGATTTAGATGATGGATGTGGTAATTTCAAAGTAAGGCATTTTGGAGTAGCAAGTGGTATTAGTTTTAACTCATTTACAATATTAAGAAATATTAGTGAGATTGTATCTCAAAATAGAGATATTAAAGTTTGGAACTTATCTTTGGGATCAAAACTTGATATACATTCTAATTTTATATCTCCTGAAGCAGCTATTTTGGACAAAATACAATTTGAAAATGATGTCATATTTGTTATCGCTGGAACAAACTTATCTTCTGGGGAAACTGAAACTAGACCAATTGGAGCTCCAGCAGATTCAATTAACTCTATAGTTGTAAATTCTGTAGATATGAATAATCAGCCTTCATCATATAGTAGAAAAGGACCAGTCTTATCATTTTTCATTAAACCTGATATTAGCTATTATGGTGGTGATTCTGGAAATCCTATGAGGGTTTGTACTCCTACAGGAGAAGCATTTGTTAAAGGAACTTCATTTGCAGCCCCTTGGATTTCTAGGAAATTATCATATTTAATTGATATATTAGGGTTAAATAGAGATATTGCAAAAGCACTACTTATTAATTCTGCAACAGGATGGGATAAACAGCAAAATGATCCATCACTTATTGGTCATGGAGTTGTTCCAAAAAGAGTAGAAAATATTGTACATTGTGCAGATGATGAAATACAGTTTATTATACAAGGTATTTCTGAAGAATATGATACATACAATTACAAGATACCAGTGCCTGTAGTTAAAGAGAAGCATCCTTTTACTGCAAAAGCTACACTTTGTTATTTTCCAGCTTGTTCAAGAAATCAAGGGGTAGACTATACTAATACAGAACTTGATATAAAATTTGGTAGGCTAAATGGTAAGGAACATAAGTCTATTAACAATAACTATCAAACAGAGGAATTTGGTCATTATACATGGGAAGAAGATGCCAGAAAGATTTTTAGAAAATGGGACAATGTAAAACATATACGAGAAGTTCTAACTGGAAAAAATAGAGAATTAAAGGCTTATGATAACCCTTTATGGGGATTAAGTCTTAAAACAAAAGAACGACTAAACGAAAAGTTTGGTGAAGGACTCAAGTTTGGTGTTGTAATAACTTTAAAAGAAATAAATGGAGTTAATAGAATCGATGAATTTATTAAAAATGCTCAACTTAGAGGCTGGTTAGTTAATAAAATAGATGTGGATACAAGAATTGACATTTTTAATGTAGCAGAAGAAGAAATAGAGTTCGAATAATTTCCTAAGTTTCAAAAGTATTGGCTGCATAACTAAGTTGAAAATTGCATTTATTGGTTGAATGGGCGGTTGAAGTTTTTTTTTGGTGAGTAATGTTTCAGTCTAAACTTGCACGAAGTCATCTTAGCATTACAAAAGTAAATAGTCTGAGATTTATGTTTTGTAGATTTTAATGTGGGTAGCAATAGGATAGCAAAGAAAATATCATTATTTCTTAAAAGTTTAGTTTGATTCGTATTTTAGGGGTTTAGTGATGTTTAGAAGTGGTGGACCCTCAGAGATTCGAACTC
>NZ_JASFZF010000092.1:0-12491 GCF_046055765.1 Lutibacter sp.
TTTATGTACTTTTAACTATTATCTTTGCACTATGGAAACAAACAGACAAAAGAAAATTGCAGGTGTTTTACAAAAAGACTTAGCCGATGTTTTACAACACGCTGCACAAGATGGAATGAAAGGAGTAATTATATCTGTTACCAAAGTAAATGTAACTTCTGATTTAGGACAAGCAAAAGTATACCTAAGTGTTTTTCCTCAAATCAAAAGAGAACTAATTTTAAAAGGTGTACAAGAAAATACTTCCTCTATACGTTATGAAATGGCTAAAAGGACTAAAAATCAGTTAAGACGTATGCCTGAACTTTCTTTTTTTATTGATGATAGTTTAGATTATATTGAAGACATTGACAATGCACTACAGGGGAAAAAAGGAAATCCAATTAAAAATCCAGAACTATTAGACAAGCGGCAAAAAAGATAATTTGAATTTTCCTTTATACATAGCTAAACGATATTTATTTTCTAAAAGTAGCAACAACACTATTAACATTATAACGCTTATTGCTACTATTGGTGTTGTTGTTGGAACCTTGGCTTTATTTATTGTGCTCTCTGGGTTTTCAGGGTTAAGAACTTTTAGCATTGGTTTAATAAATACCTTTGACCCTGATATTAAAATTACTTCAGTTAAAGGAAAATCGTTTAAATTTAATTCAACTATTCAAACCATTTTAGACAATCAAAAAGGAATAGCATCCTATTCTAAAGTAATAGAGGAACGTGCTTTTTTTGAATTTAATAAAAAAACCCATGTTGCTTATATTAAAGGTGTAGATACTAATTTTACACATGTTAACCGAATTGATACTACAGTATATGTTGGTACTTGGCTAGATGAAAAAATTCCTTTAGGAGTTGTTATTGGTAATGGAATTTCAAATACTTTATCTGTAGGTATTTTTAACTTTTTAGAACCTTTAAAAATTTATGTTCCTAAGCCTGGAAAAGGATATATAACAAACCCTATAAACGCTTTCAATAAAATTAATACACAACCTATTGGTATTTTTGCATTAACCGATGAGATTGATAAAAAATTTACATTTACTTCCTTAGAACTAGCACAAGAGTTATTAAGTTATGGACCTGGAAAAATTTCCGGAATTGAAATAAGAGCAACTAATTATAACAAGCGGAATTTATTAACTACTGAATTAAAAAATAAACTTGGCAAAGAATTTAAAGTAGAAACTAGTGAACAATTAAATGCTGTTTTTTATAAAATGTTGAATACTGAAAATTTGGTATCTTATCTAATTTTTACATTAGTTTTAATTATTGCGTTATTTAATGTTATTGGCGCAATAATTATGATGATTTTAGACAAAAGAGACAACCTTAAAACATTATATAGTGTTGGAGCAACAATAAAAGATATTAAACGAATATTTATTTTTCAAGGCTTTTTACTATCTGTTTTTGGGTTATTTATTGGATTAACTTCTGGTATAATTTTAATTTTACTTCAAAAAAAGTATCAATTATTTATGATAACTCAAAGCTTACCTTATCCCGTTGAATTAACATTTTTAAATGTTATAACAGTAATTATTACCATACTAGTTTTAGGTTTTTTAGCTTCACAAATTGCAAGTAGTAGAATTTCTAAAAAATTAGTTGAATAAAATTTTTTACTTTTGAAAAAAAAGCAATGAAAAAAGTATTTTTATTAATAATAGTGTCTTCACTTACTTTACAAGCTCAAAAAATTAAAACAAAAATATATACTGATAGCTTACTAACAATTACTTATTCTAAAAAATGGAAAATACTTAAAACTCCTTTTCCTAATAAAATAATTGAATTAGCCCCAAAATCACAAGCTAAATTAAGTTTTTCAGGAGAATTTACAATTGAAAATAGAAATAAAGCCACTCGAAATTTTTCAGAAACAAAGCTTTCAATTTATAAAACATCATTATCTAATTACAGTTCTTTAGATGATTTTTTTATAAAACGAGTAGATTTAACTAAGAAAAAAACATCTCTAAGTATTGTAAAAATTTCAAGTAGTCAAAATAACTATGGGAAAGTTAAAATTTTAGATGTTATTTATCAATTTAATAATAAAAAAATACACCAAATTGAATATAATTTTAGTGCAAATGGGAATATTTATTCCGTTTACTTTTTTGCCCCTTTAAATTTATACAAAAAATACATTAAGGAAGCCAAAACTATATATTCATCAATAGAATTACATTAATTTTCAGTTCTAAAATTGAATGAATAGATTTAATACTCTAAAATCTTATAAAAGATTATCAGGCGTGAAATCTGCTTCAACTTGAAACTGTTTCGAGTTCTTATAACAATTAAATGGTAAGACTATGAATAAAGTTCAGAGTTACGATTTTTAAAACTCTAAGCAAATTTCTGTAAAACCTCATCAAAAACATTATAAACATCTTGCGCAGAATCTGAAGTTACCATTTTTAAACGATATTCTTTAAAATGAGGAATTCCTTTAAAATAATTAGTATAGTGACGACGTGTTTCCATTACTCCAACAATTTCTATACCTTTCCAATCTATTTCTAGTTGTAAATGTCTACGAGCCATTTCAACACGTTCAGCAATGGTTATTTCAGGTAAATAGCTACCTGTTTCTATAAAGTATTTCACTTGCTTAAAAAACCAAGGATTTCCAATACTTGCCCTACCAATCATAGCGCCATCCAAACCGTATTTATCACGCATTTCAATAGCTTTTTCAGGTGTATTTACATCGCCATTCCCAAAAACAGGGATATGCATTCTAGAATTATTTTTCACATCGGCAATTGGCGCCCAATTTGCAGCCCCTTTATACATTTGCGCACGTGTACGACCGTGAATAGAAATTGCTTTACAACCAACATCTTGTAAACGTTCAGCAACTTCAACAATTTGAATTGAACTTTCATCCCATCCCAATCGGGTTTTTACAGTTATTGGTAAATTCGTGTGTTTAACCATCGCTTCGGTTAATTCCACCATTAAATCAATATCCTTTAAAATACCAGCTCCAGCACCTTTACTTACCACTTTTTTTACAGGGCAACCAAAATTAATATCAATAATATCTGGTTTTGATTGCTCAACAATTTCAACCGTTTTCAACATAGATTCAAGATTTGAACCAAAAATTTGAATCCCAACTGGGCGCTCTTTTTCGTAAATATCAAGCTTCTTTTTACTTTTCACAGCATCACGTATTAAGCCTTCCGAAGAAATAAACTCGGTATAAACCACATCAGCACCTTGTTCTTTACACAACGCTCTAAAAGGTGGATCGCTTACATCTTCCATTGGTGCTAACAACAACGGAAAATCATTTAATTCTATGTCTCCTATTTTTACCAAATCAAAAAATTAAGTATGCAAAATTACGGAATTAAAATTATTTCTAAATTCATTTATAAAAATTGTATTTTTGAATTTTTAAATATAGAAATTATGAAACTAAAATTATCAATAATATGTTTTGCTGTCCTTTTTTTCGGATGTAAATCTTCTAAAAAAAGTTCTAATCATGATGGAACTTCTGGTGCAACAAAAATTGTGAATAAAATTCATTATCCGCAAGAAAAACATTTAAAAAATATAAAACAATTAACTTTTGGAGGTGATAATGCTGAAGCATATTGGAGTTTTGATGATACAAAATTAGTGTTTCAAGCAAATAATATTTGGGGATTATCCTGTGACCAAATTTTCACTATGAATATTACTGATGATTTAAGTAAAGGTCAAAAACCACAACTAATAAGTACAGGAACTGGAAGAACAACTTGTAGTTATTTTTTACCTGGAAATGAAACTATCATTTATTCTTCCACACATTTAGCGGATACAAATTGTCCGCCTGTTCCTAAAAAAGAAGATTATGGGAACAAATATATTTGGCCAGTTTTTGAAGGGTACGATATTTTTGTAGCTGACACTAAAGGAAATCAGTTAAAACAATTAACTTTTGAAAAAGGGTATGATGCCGAACCAACAGTATCTCCCAAAGGTGATAAAATTGTATTTACTTCAACTAGAACTGGTGATTTAGAATTGTTCACGATGAATATTGATGGCTCTAATGTGAAGCAAGTAACTTTTGAATTAGGCTACGATGGTGGTGCTTTCTTTTCGCCTGATGGCACAAAATTAATTTTTCGTTCATCACGACCAAAAACAGCTACTGAAATTAAAGAATACAAAGATTTATTAGCTAAAGGTTTAGTACAACCTACAAATATGGAATTATATATATGTAATGTTGATGGAAGTGAATTAACTAAAATCACCAATTTAGGAAATGCAAACTGGGCACCATTTTTCCATCCTTCAGGAAAAAAAGTGATTTTTTCATCAAACCACAAATCAAAAACTAGTTTTAATTTGTTTATGGTTAACATTGATGGAACAGGTTTAGAGCAAATTACTTACGATGGTGTTTTTGATGCTTTTCCAATGTTTTCTTATGATGGTAAAAAACTAGTTTTTTCTTCAAACAGAAACAACAACGGAACACACGATACCAATTTATTTTTAGCTGATTGGGTTGACTAACAAACATTTAATGATATCGTTAATTTCGAACACTTAATTCGTTATATTTGCGCAAATATTGTAGACAGGAACACGAAGTATGAAAAACATTAGAAATTTTTGCATAATTGCACATATTGATCACGGAAAAAGTACACTTGCCGATCGGTTATTAAGTTTTACAGGAACTACTACAGCTCGTGAAGAACAAGCTCAGTTATTGGATTCTATGGATTTAGAACGTGAACGTGGAATTACTATTAAAAGTCATGCCATTCAAATGGATTACACCTATGAAGGTGAAGAATACGTTTTAAACTTAATTGACACACCGGGACACGTAGATTTCTCTTATGAAGTTTCAAGATCTATTGCTGCTTGTGAAGGCGCTTTGCTAATTGTTGATGCCGCGCAAAGTATACAAGCACAAACCATTTCAAACTTATATTTAGCATTAGAAAATGATTTAGAAATTATACCCGTTTTAAATAAGGTTGATTTACCGGGTGCAAATCCTGAAGAAGTTACCGATGATATTGTAGATTTATTAGGTTGCAACCCAGAAGAAGTTATTCACGCAAGTGGAAAAACAGGTTTTGGGGTAGAAAATATTTTAAAAGCCATTATTGAAAGAGTTCCTGCTCCAAAAGGTAGTGTTAATGAACCTTTACAAGCTTTAATTTTTGATTCAGTTTATAACTCTTATAGAGGTGTTGAAACCTATTTTAGAGTGATGAATGGTGAAATTAAAAAAGGACAACGAGTTAAATTTATAGCTACGGGAAATGAATATAATGCTGATGAAGTTGGAACCCTGAAATTAACACAAATTCCAAAACAAAGTATAAAAGCAGGTGATGTTGGTTATTTAATTACAGGTGTTAAAACAGCTAGTGAAATTAAAGTTGGTGATACAATTACGGATGCCAACAACCCAACTCAAAATAGAATTGATGGTTTTGAAGATGTAAAACCAATGGTATTTGCTGGTATTTACCCTGTTGATACTGAAGATTACGAAGAGTTACGTAATTCTATGGAAAAATTACAGCTAAATGATGCTTCCTTAGTATTTATCCCTGAAAGTTCTGCCGCATTAGGTTTTGGATTTAGATGTGGTTTTTTAGGAATGTTACATTTAGAAATCATTCAGGAACGTTTAGAACGTGAGTTTGACATGACTGTAATTACAACGGTGCCAAACGTATCGTACCATGCATTTACTAATAAACATCCAAATACACCGTTGTTAGTAAATAATCCTTCCGATTTACCCGAACCTTCAAAATTAAATCGTGTTGAAGAACCATATATTAAAGCTACAATAATTACAAAAGCAGATTTTGTTGGGTCAGTAATGAGTTTATGTATAGAAAAACGGGGACAAATAACCAACCAAACTTATTTAACAACAGAACGTGTTGAATTAACTTTTGATATGCCTTTGGCTGAGATTGTATTCGACTTTTATGATCGTTTAAAAACGGTTTCGAAAGGATATGCCTCTTTTGATTATCATCCAATAGACTTAAAAGCTTCAAAATTGGTACGCGTTGATATTTTATTAAATGGAACTTCTGTAGATGCACTTTCAGCATTAATTCATGCAGATAATGCATACAACATTGGTAAAAAAATGTGTGAAAAACTACGCCAATTAATTCCTCGCCAACAATTTGATATTCCTATTCAGGCAGCTATTGGAGCAAAAATAATTTCTAGAGAAACCGTAAAAGCATTACGTAAAGATGTTACTGCAAAATGTTATGGTGGTGATATTTCTCGTAAACGTAAATTACTAGAAAAGCAAAAGAAAGGTAAAAAACGTATGCGCCAAGTTGGTAATGTAGAAATTCCACAAGAAGCATTTATGGCTGTATTAAAATTAAATGATTAATACCGTATGATATAACATAAAAAAGCAACTCAATTGAGTTGCTTTTTTATGTTTAAATTTGAGAAGATTATTCCCCGTGTAACCAAGTTTTTTTAGCCAATAATTGTTCTTCTGTTTCTTCGTGATCTTCGTCAAGAATACAACAATCAACTGGGCAAACAGAAGCACATTGAGGCTCATCATGAAAACCTTTACATTCTGTACACTTATCAGTCACAATAAAGTAAAATTCATCAGATTTTGCTTCATTCATTTCATCAGCATCAACTTCTTCACCACTAGGTGTTGTTACCGTACCGCTTAATGAAGTTTCATCTGCATACGCCCATTCACTATCTGGTTCGTATATTGCATTGTTTGGACACTCTGAAATACATGCATCACAGTTAATGCATTCATCTGTTATTATAATAGCCATGTTTACTTATTTTTAATAATTATTTATTTGACAAAAATATATAATTTTAAACAAATTTATGTGACAAAAGTCATTTACTAATCTAAAAAGTAAATTTAAATTTGACACTTAATTTATTTGAGTATAAATTATTTTGTATAAATTTAAATAAAATTTTTTAATTATCATATATTATGGTTACAACTAAAGAAAAACTCCAACCAGAAGTAATTGAGGCAGTTGTTATACGTTTTGTTGGCGATTCAGGTGATGGAATGCAACTTACAGGAACACAGTTTACTGATACCTCAGCTATGTTTGGAAATGACATTGCTACTTTCCCTAACTATCCTTCAGAAATTAGAGCTCCTCAAGGAAGTTTATATGGCGTCTCAGGATTTCAAGTTCATATTGGTAGTGTAGAAATTAGTACACCAGGTGATAATTTAGATTTATTGGTAGCAATGAATCCTGCTGGTTTAAAAACTAACTTATATGCCTTAAAACCAGGGCACACTATTATAGTTGATACCGATTCCTTTTCAAAAAAGAATTTAGAAAAAGCTGAATACACTTCTAATCCACTTGAAGATCATAGTCTTGAAAATTATAGAGTTATTCAAGTTTCTATGACTTCCTTAACCAAAGAAACTTTAAAAGGAGTGGAAGGTTTAGATAATAAATCAATTACACGAAGTAAAAATATGTTTGCTCTTGGAATGGTTTATTGGATGTATGGAAGAGAGAAAGAACATACTATTGAATTTTTTAATAAAAAATTCAAAACAAAACCACATTTAATTGAAGCAAATACAAAAGTATTGAATGCTGGATATTATTTTGCCGAAACATTAGAATTAATTCCTAATGCATATACTATTTCTCCTGCAAAAATGAATCCTGGTACTTATAGAGTTATTATGGGGAATACAGCAACAGCCTGGGGGTTTTTAGCAGCTGCTGAAAAATCTGGTTTGGAATTATTTTTAGGTTCTTACCCTATTACACCAGCTACTGATATTTTACATGAGTTAGTTAAACATAAACACTTTGGTGTAAAAGCATTTCAAGCTGAAGATGAAATTGCAGGTATTTCATCTGCTATTGGAGCTTCATTTGCCGGTGATTTAGCTATTACTACAACATCGGGACCTGGTTTAGCTTTAAAAGGTGAAGCTTTAGGATTAGCCATGATTATGGAATTACCTTTAGTTGTGGTAAATGTTCAACGTGGTGGGCCTTCAACTGGTTTACCAACTAAAACTGAACAATCAGATTTATTACAAGCAATGTATGGTAGAAATGGTGAAAGCCCTGTAGTTGTAATTGCTGCAAGTACACCTGCTAACTGTTTCAACTTTGCATTTCAAGCTGCAAAACTTGCTTTAGAACATATGACTCCTGTTGTTTTATTAACAGATGGTTACATTGCAAACGGTTCTGCTCCTTGGAAAATTCAAAGTGTTGATGATTTACCTGAAATTAAAAATAATATTACTAAAGAAGTTGTTGAAAATTGGCATCCTTATGATAGAGATGAAGAAACTTTAGCTCGTCATTGGGGAATTCCTGGAACACCTGGTTTAGAGCATAGAGTTGGTGGTTTAGAAAAAGATGGTATTACTGGGAATGTTTCTCAAGATCCTGAGAATCATGGAAAAATGACAGAAATTAGGGCTGAGAAAATCAGGAGAGTTCAAAATTACATTCCAAATATTAAAACAGAATTTGCTGATTCAGGAGATTTATTGGTAGTTGGTTGGGGAGGAACTTATGGTTCTTTACATTCAGCTGTAAAACAAATAAATGAAGAAGGTTACAAAAATATTGGTTTTGCACATTTCAACTATATTAATCCACTCCCTAAAAACACGGAAGAATTATTAAAAAGATTCAAAAAAATTATTGTTTGTGAATTAAATAATGGTCAATTTGCCAATGTTTTAAAAATTAATTTTAACGGATTAGAAGTTTCACAACACAATAAAATACAAGGATTACCATTTGGAAATAATGAACTAATAGCAGAATTTAAAAAATTAGTAGAATAATTATGGAAACAGTTACAAAACAAAAATATACATTCAAAGATTTTGCAAGTGATCAGGAAGTAAGATGGTGTCCTGGTTGTGATGATTACGTTATTCTACGTTCCATGCAAAAAGCACTTCCTGAAATGGGAGTTAAAAAAGAAGATGTAGTATTTATATCAGGAATTGGGTGTTCATCTCGTTTTCCTTATTATATGAATACCTATGGAATGCATACCATTCATGGTAGAGCACCTGGTATTGCTTCAGGAGTTAAATTAGCAAATCCAAATTTAAGTGTTTGGATTACAACTGGTGATGGTGATGCAATGGCTATTGGTGGAAATCACTTTATTCACGTACTTAGAAGAAATATCGATTTAAATATTATTTTGTTTAACAATGAAATTTACGGTTTAACAAAAGGGCAATTCTCTCCTACTTCATTAGTTGGCCAAAAAACAAAATCATCTCCTTACGGAAATACACAACCTCCATTTGTTCCTGGTGAATTAGCATTAGGCGCTGGAGCTCGTTTCTTTGCAAGAATTGGTGGTAATGTTCCAAAACAAATGGCTCAAATATTTATTGATGCACATAAATTTAAAGGAACATCATTGGTTGAAGTATTACAAAATTGTGTAATCTTTAATGATGGTTGTTATACTAAATTTACCGATAAAAAAGTAAAAGAAGATATGCAACTATTTCTTGAACACGGTAAACCAATGATTTTTGGTAAAGAACGTAACAAAGGGATTGTTTTAAATGGTTTAAAATTAGAGGTTGTAACTATAGGTGAAAACGGCATTACCCAAGAAGATTTATTGGTACACAATGCAAAAGAACAAGATCCTACATTACACCAAATGTTAGTTAGATTAGAATATCCTATAGCAACAGGTATCATTAGAAGTTTTGATGATGTTACTCTAGAAGAACGTGAAGATGCCTTAACGAGACAAGTTAAAGCAAATTCAAAATTCAAAAAAACTGACGATTTATTTTTTGCTGGAGAAACCTATGAGGTTAAGTAATAAAAATTACATCTTTAGCTGATTTATATCAGTTAACAGTTAATAGAATTCATTTAATTTTACCCTCTAATAAAAAAGTGTATAAAAAATGGGATCAGAAGCCATTATTGTATTTTTACTTGCAGCGATAGTTTTAGTTGTTGGTGCAAACTTTTTATCGAATTTAATTTCACATAAATCAGATAATCCTCAAAAAAGAGAACCTTACGAATGTGGTGTTCCAACTATTGGTCCAACTTGGATTCAATTTAATGTAGGATATTATTTATTTGCTATTTTATTTCTAATTTTTGATGTCGAAGTAGCATTTTTAATTCCTTGGGCCGTGGTTTTCAAAGAAGTTGGAACTGTTGCCTTAGTTGAAATAATTGTATTTATATTTATTTTAGGTTTAGGATTATTATATGCCTATAAAAAACGTGCATTAAGATGGGAGTAGAAAAAAAACGATTTTTAAATCAATTTGAAGCAGACGGGCTAAAACAAGTTGTACCTGAAGATTTTCCAGGGAAAGTTATCCCTGGTGGTAATGGTGGAAATTTTGTTGTTACCACTTTAGATAGTGTTATTAACTGGGGTCGATCAAATTCATTGTGGCCTCTTTATTTTGGAACTAGTTGTTGTGCCATTGAAATGATGCAAACTGGAGCTCCAAAACACGATTTTTCTAGATTTGGATTTGAAGTTGCTCGACCATCTGCTAGACAAGCCGACCTTATTATTATTGCAGGAACTATTGTAAACAAAATGGGACCTGTTTTAAGAAGGTTATATGATCAAATGCCAGAACCAAAATACGTGATAGCTATGGGAGCTTGTGCAATTTCAGGAGGCCCTTTTTACTATAATTCTTATTCTGTAATTAAAGGAGCAGACCATGTAATTCCTGTAGATGTTTATATTCCTGGTTGTCCACCAAGACCTGAAGCATTATTGGAAGGAATGATTATGCTACAACAAAAAATTAAAACTGAAAACATGAAGCATAAAATCAATCCTATTGATGGTTTTGACGAAGGAAAAGTTTGAATTTAAGCAAAAGATAAAATGAAAAACGAAGATTTACAAAATATCATAAACACCTTAGGAGAAAATTTAGAATTTTCAACAGAAGAATCTGAATTTTTAAATGTTATAGTTCCTAAAGAACAACTTCATGCCGTTTGCAGTCAATTAAAATCAAATAAAGAGCTAAAATTTGATTATGCTTTTTGTATAACTGGTATGGATTGGGGTAAAGAACTTGGTGTTATTTATCATTTAAATTCAACTGAATTTAAACATGAAATAGTAGTAAAGGTAAAAACAGAAGATCGAGAAAATCCAACATTAGATTCTGTTCATGATATTTGGCAAACTGCAGAATTTCACGAATTAGAAGTTTACGATTTTTTCGGTATAAAATTCAATAATCATCCAAAATTAAGACGCTTATTCTTAACACCTGATTGGGATGGTTTCCCATTACGAAAAGATTATGTAGATGAAGCTAATATGATTATCAAATAAGTATATCCATGGCAAATCAAGAATTAGAAACAAAAATTAAAACGGAAGAGTATTTCGTTAATATGGGACCTCAACACCCTGCAGCTCATGGCGTTTTACGTTTATTATTAACCATTGATGGCGAAATTATTAAAAATGTAGAACCAGATTTAGGATATATTCATCGTTCTATTGAAAAAATGTGTGAACGTGATAGCTATCAACAAGTTGTTCATTTAACAGATAGAATGGATTATTTATCTTCAAATATAAATAATGAAGCCGTTTGTTTAGCAGTTGAAAAAGCCTTAGAAATTGAAGTTAGTGATCGTGTTAAAGTTATTAGAACTATTATTTCTGAATTAACCCGTATTGCATCGCACTGTTTATGGTGGGGAGTAATGGGAATGGATTTAGGTGCTTTAACTACTTATTTTTATGCGTTTAGAGATCGTGAATATATCAACGATATTTTTGAAGAAACCTGTGGTGCGCGTTTAACAATGAATTATAATGCTCCAGGTGGATTAATGTTTGATATTCATCCAAATTTTGTAAAAAGAACTAAGGACTTTATTAAACATTTTAAAACTAAAATTCCAGAATATGACCGTTTATTAACTGGTAACGTTATCTTTCAAAAAAGAACAAAAGGAGTTGGTATTTTAACAAAAGAAGATGCCATTTCTTATGGTGTAACGGGACCGGTAGCAAGAGGTTCAGGTCTTTCAAGTGATGTTAGAAAACTTCATCCATATAGTGCTTATGATAGAGTTGATTTTAAAGAAGCATTACTAACTGAAGGAGACACATTAGCTAGATATAAGGTTAGAATTATGGAATTATGGGAGTCTCTGTCAATAATTGAACAGTTAATTGATAATATTCCTGAAGGAGAAATTAAAGCAGCAACAAAAGCAGTAATTAAATTACCAAAAGGAGAATATTATCAACGTGTGGAAGCTGCTAGAGGAGAATTAGGTGTTTATATTAACAGTACAGGTACTAAAAACCCATACCGTGTTAAATTCCGTTCTCCAGGATTTTCTAACCTATCTGTTTTAAATCATATAACAAAAGGAAGTAAAATAGCAGATTTAGTGGCTACTATGGCTTCT
>NZ_JASFZF010000093.1:0-27182 GCF_046055765.1 Lutibacter sp.
TCAGCTTGCGCTTGTTCTGCAGCAGCCTGAGCTGTTAAATAATCAGCTTCAGCATTTTGAACTGCAGTTTGAGCTGCAATCAAATCAGCTTGAGCTGCGTAGATAGCTTCTACAGCAGGATCGACATTTGTGTCAATACAAGAAGTAAAGCTAATACTAAATAGGGTAGTTAGCATTAGTGCTAACGACAATTTTTTTAAATTTCTCATTTTGTAAACTTTTAATTAATATTCTTTTAAATTAAATAGGTTAATAAAACTGTATTATTACAATTAGTAAACAAAACTACATATATAATTCTTATTATGCAATACTAGATTTGTAAAAAAAACTATTTTTCAAATATAAAATTATGGAATTCCAAATAGTTAACCTATAAAAAGCTGAAAAAGAACAGTTTAAAAATTTATTTTAAAAAGGTTTATTTTTATTTGGATGTTTGATATTCAACGTTTTATCTTTTTTTTTGATGATATTGTAGTATTTGCATTAAAAATGTTAGAATTAGACACTAAATTTAGTAACCTGAGTTCGACATAAATACTTCTGATTATTAGTTATTTATAAATTCTATAGTAAAAACGGGTGTCATTCCTGCGGAGGCAGGAATCTAAACGCAATTTATGGATTCCTGCCTTCGCAGGAATGACAAAACAACTATAAAACGCACTAATTCAACAATTTATATTATTTTACTTATATCGAACTCACGTTAGTAGTATATTAAATTGATAACGGTTTGCAATTTTGAAGCTTTTATTGTAATATTTTTATTTTTTTTAGAAAGCAATAGAGGTATTATTTAAGACAAATAACCACTAATTGATAGTTTCTTTCCCTTTTCAAAACAATCTTTCACATTACTACTTGTTGTCAAGCAACTTTATTATGCTAATTGGCATTTGTTTTTTTATCTTCTGTATTTCTATAGCTTTCATTTGTTGCTGAAGAAAATTTAGCCAAAGTTTTTACATTCAATCAACAAATTAAAACTATAAATGATGTAAGAGAAGGTCAGTTATTACCTAGTATTGTGAATAATAGTACTAATTTTTGATGATATTGTAGTATTTGCATTAAAAATGTTAGAATTATACACTAAATTTAGTAACCTGATTTCGATATAAATACTTCTGATTATTAGTTATTTATAAATTTTTAGTAAAAATAGGTGTCATTCCTGCGAAGGCAGGAATCTATTGGGTTTTAATTGTTTGTTAGTTAGTTTTTTTTATTTTGGTGTTCGTTGTTTTAAGCGATAAGTTTTTGGGTATTTGGGAAAAGGAGTAATATGGATTCCTGCCTTCGCAGGAATGACAAAACAACTATAAAACACACTAATTTTAGGTGTTTTGTAGCTATTGGAATTAAAGAAAGTGGATTGGTATATGTCTCGAATTTATCAGGTAAATTTGTGAGCGATGTTCGTAAGATTGTAAATTTACATCAGTAAGTAATAGTAAAAGTACTAGAAGTTGATATTGCTTGTAAAAGGATTCAGTTATCTATGAATTATAAGTAATTGATTTTATTGAAATGTAAAATTATCGTAAAATTCTAACCAAGCACTCCAAATTGCTACATAAGCATATTTAGGTTTTTCTAACGAAACTCCATTTGTACCTCTTCCTAATACATCATATTTTATTCCATTAATTTGTTTTAAAACAAACGGGAATTCATCTTCAATAACGGTATAATCTTCAAAATTTTCAACTTTAAAGGCATTAATAATATGTTTAGAACTATTCCCATACACAATGTATTTTTGCCCTTGTATTGTTAAATTAATAGTTGAATCATTAGAAAAATTTGAATACTTAAATATTCTAATATTATTAAAATCATCTAGAATTCCATAAACCAGTTCGTTTGAACTCGGTGCATTTTCACTATTTGTAGAATCACCACCAGATGGTTCTTCTTTACTTGAGAAAATTTCCGATGAAACTACTTTTGCATTAGGGAAATATTCTTTAACAGTTTTCCAAGTTGTTTCTACAACTGGAATAGTGTTAAAACGTGTATTAGACTTTTCGCCTTGTATTGCTTTTATAAGCATTTGAGACCAAATAGATTCGGTTTTTTCATCCCAAGGAGCTAAATTATCTTTGTATAGGTAACCTGAAGCTCTAAAAGTTTCACTTCTACTAAATGCTAACGAGCTTTTAGTAATTGGGCAATAACTAATAGCGTATTTAACTCCTTGAAATTCATCATTAACAACTTCATTATGAACGATAAAAGAATATGGATAAACACGAATTTCTGAACTAAAATTAACAATACCAACTAAAGCCCCATCAGCTAAATTAACTTTTGAAACAGAAGTGAAATCTGGGTTTAAGGCTAAAGGAAATAAATTTAAAGCACCGGTTAAATCAGTGCTAATTGTATCAATAGTTTCTAAGTTAGTATTTTCAGAATTACTATTTGAACAACTATAAATTAATAGTAGTAAAATCACAAAATAGAAAGGTTTCATTTTAATTGAATTTTTAAATCAGTCGAAAAGAAGATGAATTACTTACTACCAACTAAAATTGATTAATAACGTGAGTTCGATATAAGTAAAATAACATAAATTGTTGAATTAGTGTGTTTTATAGTTGTTTTGTTATTCCTGCGAAGGCAGGAATCCATAAATAGGATGCGTTTAGATTCCTGCCTTCGCAAGAATGACACCCGTTTTTACTATAGAATTTATAAATGACTAATAATCAGAAGTATTTATGTCGAACTCAGGTTACTACCAAAATAGTATTTAATAAAAAAACCGCCAACTGGCGGTTTTTCCTCTTTTTCAAAACAATTTTCCACATTACTGCTTGTTACCAAGCATTAATAATTCACTCACTATAACTTCTGTAATATATCTTTTTTCACCTTCTTTAGTTTCATAACTTCTGGAAGTTAGCTTCCCTTCAATAGCAACTTCTCGTCCTTTTTCTAAATATTTCTCTACAATTTCTGCAGTTTTGTTCCAAGCAACTATATTATGCCAATCGGTATTTGTTATTTTTTCACCTTCGGCATTTTTATAACTTTCATTAGTTGCTAACGAAAATTTTGCTAGCTTTTTCCCGTTTTCTAAAGAAATAATTTCAGGATTACTTCCTAAGTTTCCAATTAACTGTACTTTGTTTCTTAACGTACTCATAAGATAAGATTTTAAATTAAGTTGAATCTCATTTGTTCAATTCAACATTACAAATATTAGATAGCTTTATAAATTTATTCGGTTGTTATATAATTACTTTCGATTGTAAACGGTTGTAGTCGTTTGTAAATGGATATTTTTAAGTATATTTGTTGAACCCCTTTTCTAAAGCCAACAATATGATTATTGATTTTAAAAACGAACTATGGTTACCTTACAGGCTTGACTCTTGGAGTGAAGAGGATGAGTTGTTGATATCTAATTATGGAAGAATAAAACGTAAAAAAGTATATGATGATACATGGGAACTATCAAAATATGCTTATGTGAGTGGCTATGTTTCTTTTTGGATTAAGAAAAAGGATAAAAAAAGAACATCTTCAAGTTATGCGCATAGAGCTGTAGCCTCATTATTTGTAAGTAAAAGGGAAGATCAAAAGTTTGTAATTCATTTAGATTTTGATAAAACTAATAATGTTGCTTCAAACTTAAAATGGGCAAACAGAGTTGAATTAAATGCACATAATAAAAAGAATCCAGTTCATAAAAAGCGAGTAGGTAAAAGAACTTATTCAAAATTATCTGAAGGAAGGGTTAGAATGATAAAACGAAAAATTAATGACCCAAATAGAAGAACTAGAATGCGTTTAATTGCTAAACAATTTGGGATATCTGAAATGCAGTTATATCGAATTAAATCTGGCGAAAATTGGGGAAGTGTAGAGTAATATAAAATATAATTGAAAAAGAGTAATAATTGCTATGAAAAAAAATTGTTTAGAATGTGGAGAGGCATTTCAAGGACGTATTGATAAAAAGTTTTGTTCAGATTATTGTCGAAATTCTTTCAACAATAAAGTGAATAAGGAAAGTAAAAATTTAATTAGAAATATTAATAATAGACTTCGTAAAAACCATCATTTATTAGCTAGTTTAAATGCAACTGGAAAAACGAAGGTTACCAGAACAAAATTGTTAGATGGTAATTTTGATTTCAACTTTTTCACTTCTATCTATACCACAAAAACAGGAAATACCTATTATTATATTTATGACCAAGGTTATTTAGCACTAGAAAACGATTATTATTTATTAATTAGGAAGGAATAATTGTGTATTTCGTCATTGCGAATGCAACGTAGTGAAGTGAAGCAATCTGTTACTTTTTACAGATTACTTTGTCGTGAAAAACTCTTCATAATTACGTTCTCTTTGTTATTGAGAATGTAGCAAAACAACATGAGGTATTTAATTTAAAACTTATTTTCTACTTCAGCAGCTTCTAACATTAAATAATGTAAGTCGGTATTTTTAATAAATGGTTTTAGCAAATCACTTCCAGGGCCAAACATGGCTAATTCAACATAATCTGCAGAATGTTGCATACTAATCCAACCAATTGAATTGTGCTGTTTTTGGATGTCAGCCAATACTTTAAAAGGTAAATGTCTGGCATTGTATAATCCATCTTCAGATTTTATATTGGTATAATAACTTAAAAGGCTTTTAGCTTCATCATCAGTTGTTGCAAAATTATTAGCGTATTCAATTCGTTCTTTAACTTGAGAAACAGAAGTTTCTTTACCAAACCCATTTAAAATCCATTCGTTGGTATGTTTATAGTTTTGTACGGTATCAAAATTATGATTAGCCTTTTTCCCATAAATTATTCCGGGATTTGAATTTCCGTGATCTGTAGTAATAATTACTAGTGTTTCTTTGTCTTTTTCGGCAAAATCAATAGCTACTTTTATTGCTTCATCATGCGCTACTTGATCGTAAATTAGACCAGCAATATCATTTCCATGAGCAGCCCAATCTACTTTTCCAGCTTCAACTTGTAATACAAAACCTTCAGGGTTATTTTTCATTCGGTCAATTGCTTTTTGAGTCATTTCAGCAAGTGTTGGAACTTTTTCAGTAAGTTCTTTACTACTATCTCTATCTCTGGTGTATGCCAAACCATTTTTTTGAAAAACGCCTAAAATTGGTTTGTTTGTATCTGCAGCAAGCATTTCATTTCTAGTTTTAACTACTTGATAACCACCATTAGCAAACTCTTGAAATATATCTTTTTTATCTTTTCTATATTTTGAAGAAAAATATTTTTCACCACCACCCATCATAATATCAAACCCTAAGTTTAAATATTTTTCAGCTATTTCAGCTTGTGAATTTCTTGACTTACTGTTTACACAAAATCCTGCTGGTGTTGCATGAGTAATTGGTACAGTTGTAACACAACCAGCCATTTTACCTACTTTTTTAAATTTTTGCCAAATTGGTAAATGATGTTCACCTTTTGGTCCTATATTTAATCCACCATTGTTAATTCTAAAACCACCACCCCAAGATGAACTTGCTGCTGCCGAATCAGTTACAATAGAACTGGCAGAAGCCATGTCCATTAAAGCTCTATTTACTTTATTATCTTTATATAGTTGAAGCCAGTTACTACCAATTCCTGTTTTTCTAGATAGATATAAATCTGCCATATTAAGTGTTCCAATACTCATACCGTCACTAACAATAACAATAATATTTTTGGCTTTATGATTCTTTTTTATAGTATCAAAATCAGTTGGAGCGGCAGCTAAATCAAAAGGATTTAACAATGAAGTTCCAAGAGCAAATAAAGACCCGTTTCTAAAAAATTTTCTTCTATCCATTATAACGTTTTAAAAAAATATTTTCAAATATAGTAGAATTGAGAAGATTACAAAGTATTAATTATTGCCTAAATGGAACTATTTAATGAAACATTAACATTTTATTTTAATTAAATTAAAAAATGAGTTAATTTTAAGCAATTCAATTCATTAATTTATGATTTCAAAAAAACACCATCAAGTTCTTTCATTACTTATTATTGTAGCTTCAGTTTATTATAGTTTTTCTTCACTAATGCCTTCGGGAAAAATTAAGGAAAGTATAGTAGCTACTGAATTTTCAACTTCAAATGCTTTAAAACATTTAAAACAAATTACAAAAAAACCACATTTTACTGGTACACAGGAACATGAACGGGTTAGAAATTATTTAGTTTCTGAATTAAAAAAATTAGGATTAGATGTTGAAATTCAAGAACAAATAGCAGTAAATAACAAATGGAGAGCTGCAGCAAACACTAAAAATATTATTTCAAAAATTAAAGGTACTGAAAAAGGAAAAGCATTATTGTTACTCTCTCATTATGATTCGAGTCCTCATTCATCTTTAGGTGCTAGCGATGCAGGAAGTGGAGTTGTTGTTATTTTAGAAGGAGTTAGAGCTTTTTTAGCAACTAATAAACAACCTAAAAACGATATTATAATTTGTATTTCTGATGCTGAAGAATTGGGTTTATTAGGAGCTAATGCTTTTGTAAATCATCATCAATGGGCAAAAGATGTTGGTTTGGTCTTAAATTTTGAAGCTCGTGGAAGTGGAGGTCCAAGTTATTTATTATTAGAAACTAATGGAGGAAATAAAAACTTAATTGAAGCATTTAGTCAGGTGAAAACTCCATATCCGGTAGGAAATTCCTTAATGTATAGCATTTATAAAATGTTACCGAATGACACCGACTTAACAGTTTTTAGAGAAGATGGTGATATTGACGGATTTAATTTTGCTTTTATTGGAGACCATTTCGATTACCATACTGCTCAAGATTCTTTTGAACGAATGGATGTAAATACTTTAAACCATCAAGCATCTTATTTAACAGCAACACTAAATTATTTTTCAAATTCAGATATTACAAATTTGAAAGCTCAGGAAGATTATGTGTATTTTAATTTCCCTTTTGTTGGATTGGTATTTTACCCTTTTTCTTGGGTTTTACCAATGTTTATTGTTTGTGCTTTCATGTTTTTGGTGTTACTTTTTATTGGTATTTCAAAAGGTAAATTAACAATTAATGGGATTTTAAGAGGATTTGTACCGCTTTTACTTTCTTTAATATTTGGAGTTTTAATTGCTATTTTTGGATGGAAGTTATTGTTAAAAATATATCCACAATATAATGATATTTTACATGGATTTACCTACAATGGTTATTATTATATTGCAGCATTTGTAGCGATAACTTTGGCTATTTGTTTTTGGTTTTATAAAGGATTTTTTAAAAAAAGAACACCACAAGATTTACTAATAGCCCCCTTATTTTTATGGTTATTAATTAACGGTGGTATTGCTTTTTATTTGAAAGGATCAGGATTTTTTATAATTCCTGTTCTAGTGTTGTTAATGATGCTTTCGGTATTAATATTTTTAGATTACAAAAGTAAAACAATACTATTTTTTACCATTTTGTCAATTCCAGTATTATTGATATTCGCTCCCTTAATAAAAATGTTTCCTGTTGGTTTAGGATTAAAAATGTTAGCGATTAGTACAGCTTTTACCGTTTTATTAGTTGGGTTTTTAGTTCCAATTTTTCAGCAGTATAAAAATCATAAAAACTTAAGTAAATTATTTCTATTAATTGCTGTATTGGCATTAGTTTCAGCTTCGATATTTTCATCTTATAGTATTGATAGAAAGCAGCCAAATAGTATTTTATATGTTTTAGATGCTAATAAAAATGAAGCATATTGGGCCAGTTATAATTTACAGGTTGATGAATTTACAAAACAATTTTTAGGTGAAAACCCAACGAAAGGAAGTTATGATAGCAATACAACTGCAAGTAAATACAAAACTAAAATTCAACTTCATAAAAAAACAGCAATTAGAGCTCTTGAAAAACCATTAATTTCAATTTCTTTAGATACTATAGTTGGTGAAAATAGAAAAATATGTTTAAGTATTGTTTCAGTAAGAAATGCTAATAAAATTGAAATATTAACTAAAACCCCAATTCATTTTAAATCGTTTAAAGTAAATAATGAGGCTTTAAAGAATGAATCAAAAAATGAATTTGTGTTATCTGTAAATGAAGGTTCAGTTATGAATTATTTTATAACTCAAAAAGATGAAATTATAAATATTGAATTTACTGTAGATAAAAATCAACAATTTGATATCAATATTTTAGAAGCAAAATTTGATTTGTTTACAAACCCACTATTTAAAATAGTACCACGTTCTAAAATAATGATGCCAACACCTTTTGTGTTAAATGATGCAACGGTTATAAAAACCAACCTAAAGTTTTAAGTAAAGAAAAAGGACTCTTTAAATATTAAGAGTCCTTTTTCTTTACTTAAATAACTTAATATTAAATCTATTTTTTAAATTCAGTAATTCTCATTGTATTCGCCATTCCTCTTTCCTTAACAGGCATAGATGTAATGTTAATAGCATAATCAGCATTATTTAAATAACCCTTTTGGTTTGCTAAATTATTAATATCTTCAATAGTTTGATCCGTACTTACAAATTTATCATAATAAACACCTTTAACACCCCACAATAAATTTAACATTGCCAAAATTCTTCTATTTGAAGAGAAAACTAAAATGTTAGACTTTGGTCTCCAAGATGAAATTTGAAAAGCAGTATAACCAGAATCTGTTAATGTAGTTATAACTTCAGCATTTATGGTATTAGCCATTAAAGCAGCTTGATGACAAATAGTTTTTGAAATAAAACGCTCATTTACACAAAATACAGTTTCGTCAGGAATTGAAATTAGTGGTGAATTTTCTACACTTTCAATAATTCTTCGCATTTGTTGAATTACTTCAATAGGAAATTCTCCAACTGAAGTTTCTCCCGAAAGCATTACCGCATCAGCACCATCCATAATTGAATTAGCAACATCATTTACCTCGGCCCTAGTTGGAACTTGACTTGAAATCATAGTTTCCATCATTTGAGTAGCAATAATTACGGGCTTATGAGATTTTTTAGCAATAGAAACTAAACGTTTTTGAAGTAAAGGAACTTTTTCCATAGGAACTTCAACACCTAAATCTCCTCGAGCTACCATTAAGCCATCGCAATAAGGTATAATTTTTTCAATATTTACAATCGCTTCAGGTTTTTCTATTTTAGCAATAATTGGAATTTTATAAGAAGAATGTTTTTTAATTAATTCTTCAAGTTCTATTAAATCTTCAGGGTTTCTTACAAAAGATAAAGCAATCCAATCAACTTCCATTTCAATAGCAAATAATGCATCTTTAATATCTTTTTCAGTTAAAGCAGGTAATGATATTTTTGTATTTGGAAGGTTTACGCCTTTTTTAGACTTTAATTTTCCACCACGTAATACTTTGGTAGTTACATTCGTTTTATTATCAGTAGCTAGAACTTCAAATAATAATTTTCCATCATCAACTAAAATATGCTCACCAACTTTTACATCTTTAGGAAAATTCTGATAAGTCATAAATGCTTTTTCTTGTGTACCTTCACATTTTTCAGTAGTAAAAGTAAAGGTATCTCCAAACTTTAATTTTACTTTTTCAGCCATTACACCAACACGTAATTTCGGTCCTTGTAAATCGGCTAAAATAGCAACATGAAAATCACTATTTTGATTTATTTCTCTAATTATTTTAATTTTTGTTTTTACATCATCATAATCGGCATGTGAAAAATTAACTCTAAATACATTTACACCAGATTCCATCATTTTTTTAATGGTTTCTTTTGTACTACAAGCTGGACCAAGTGTTGCAACTATTTTGGTTCGTTTTCTATTTTTTGTCATAATTAAAATATTAGATGATCTTTTGATTTTAATGAGTTAGGTTCTATGGCGTATGAGGTAATTATTTGTTGGATGTTATTTAATTTAGAAACTAAGTTATTTAAAAAAAGTTGTTTATTGCAACCTTCAATTTTTAAAAAGAAATCCACTTTTTTCTTTTCAGGAATTAAATAAGAAATTGTACTATAACTCCCTTCAAATAAGCCTACGTTTTTTAAATTAGTTATAAACTGTGAGTGCTTGTTATTAATTAAATAATAATTAATGAGTTTTTGTTCGTCTTTGTATTCAAAGAGAGGAAATTTTGCATTTGAATTTTCAAAATCTAAATGATGCTTAAATCGTATTAATTTAGTTTTTAGATATTTATTTAAAAGATATGCTAATCTATAATCTTCTTCAGTTGAATGAATTCCTATTAATAAATAGTCATCTTCTAAATCTAAAGTTAATAATTGCATATAAAAAATGAGTATTAGTTTTGCAAAAATAGGATTGTTTAATAACAGTTACTAATTAAATCACGAAATCGTATTCGAGTTTTTTATAAATTAGAAATTTCATTTTGAAAAGCAAAGTAAGCTCTCTTTGACGCTATTTCTTCTGCTTTTTTCTTTGAAGTTGCTCTTCCTTTTGCAATTATTTTACCGTTTAAAGAAAGTTTAACACTAAAATGTTTTATGGGATCATTACCAGTATCTTCATAAACATTGTAGAAAAACTCTTTTTTTTGTTTCTGGCACCATTCAATAAATAAACTTTTATAACTTGTTATTTTACCTTCTAATTTAGGTACATCTACATAAGGAACAATCACTCTCTTATATATAAATTTTTCACAATATTTATAGCCTCTATCAATATATATTGCTCCAATTAAAGCCTCAAAAATATTTCCGTGAATATCATTACCAAATTTAGACCTTGCAACACTACTTTTAACAAAAAGTAATAAATTAAAGTCTCTACCCAATTCATTTAGGTGTTCTCTACTTACAATTTTAGACCGCATTTGAGTTAGATATCCTTCATTTTCTGAAGGTACTTCTAAGAATAAATGCGAAGCAATTACTGCGCTCAATATAGCATCTCCAAGAAATTCTAAGCGTTCATAATTAATTTGGAACCCTGTTTTATCATCTACTTGTTTAACGGATCGATGAATAAATGCTTTTTGGTAATATTGTATATTTTTAGGAGTAAAGCCCAATAATTTTTTTAACGAAACATAAAAAAGCTCGTCTTTTTTTGAGCGAGGTTTAACAATGTTACGAATGAAGCTCATTCAAATAAATGGTATTAATCAAGTTTTTTAAGAAGTACACAAGCATTGTGACCTCCAAATCCAAAAGTATTGCTCATTGCAACTTTTACGTTACGTTTTTGAGCTTTATTAAAAGTGAAATTTAATTTATTATCAATGCGTTCATCATCAGTAAAATGATTGATTGTTGGTGGAACAATTCCATGTTTTATAGCTAAAATAGAAGCAATTGCTTCAACAGCCCCAGCAGCACCTAATAAATGACCTGTCATTGATTTGGTTGAATTTAAATTCAACGTATAAGCATGTTCACCAAAAACATCTAAAATAGCTTTAGATTCTGAAATATCACCAAGTGGAGTTGAAGTTCCATGCATGTTAATAGCATCAACATCTTCAGGTTTTAAACCCGCATCTCTCAAACAGTTTAGCATTACATTTCTCGCTCCAATTCCTTCTGGATGTGGAGCTGTAATGTGATAAGCATCTGCAGATAATCCACCTCCAGCTACTTCAGCATATATTTTTGCACCTCTTGCTTTTGCGTGCTCATATTCTTCTAAAATTAGAGCCCCAGCTCCTTCACCTGAAATAAAGCCATCTCTGTCTTTATCAAAAGGTCTAGATGCTGTTTTAGGGTCGTCATTTCTAGTTGAAAGTGCTTGTAAAGCATTAAATCCACCTATACCAGCAATGGTAACTGTAGCTTCTGAACCTCCAGTTATCATAATATCTGCGTGACCTAAACGGATGTAATTTAAGGCATCAATAATTGCATTTGATGATGATGCACAAGCTGAAACAGTTGCAAAATTAGGGCCTCTAAACCCGTATTTTATCGACAATTGTCCAGGTGCAATATCAGCAATCATTTTAGGAATAAAGAAAGGATTAAATCTTGGAGTACCATCACCTTCTGCAAAGTTTAGAACTTCGTTTTGAAAAGTTTCAAGTCCGCCTATTCCAGCTCCCCAAATTATACCTGCTTTATCTTTATCTATTTTTTCTAAATCTAATTTAGAATCGATAATGGCTTCATCAGCAGCAACCATAGCGTACTGAGTGAATCTATCCATTTTACGGGCATCTTTTCTATTAAGAAACTCTGTAATTTCAAAGTTTTTTAATTCACAAGCAAAACGAGTTTTGAACTTGGAAGCATCAAAATTAGTTATTGGAGCCGCCCCGCTAACACCGTTAACAAGACCATTCCAATACTCCTCGATATTATTACCAATTGGAGTTAATGCGCCAAGTCCAGTTACTACTACTCGTCTTTTTCTCATGTTAGAATTACTTTTTAGCTTCTTCTATATAGCTAATTGCTTGGCCAACAGTTCCTATGTTTTCAGCTTGGTCGTCTGGAATTTGAATATCGAATTCTTTTTCGAATTCCATAATCAATTCTACAGTATCAAGTGAGTCTGCTCCTAAATCATTAGTAAAGCTAGCTTCGATTGTTACTTCATTTTCGTCAACGCCTAATTTATCTACGATAATGGCTTTAACTCTTGATGCAATGTCTGACATAATTTTTTGTATTTTAAATTTAATTACTGCGCAAAAATATAAAACTTTATTGAAATGAAAATCTTTTACCTAATAAAAGATAGTTATTGAGTTTTAAAGTTATAGAAAGTTTTTTTATTTAAGCCGTAAAAGTTGTTAAAAATTTGTTTATTTGTTTAATAACAGAACTAAATGTGAAACTAATGAAACGTATTATAATACTCGCTTCAGGTTCGGGTACAAATGCCGAAAATATTATAAAGTATTTTAAAAATAGTAATTCAATTTCTGTTGTTCAAGTACTTTCTAATAGGGAGAATGCTAGAGTATTAGAAAGAGCTGAGCGATTAAATGTGAGCTGTGCTAGTTTTAATAGAGAGAGCTTTTATACGAATAATGAAGTGTTAAATAACTTAAAATTAAATGCTGATTATATTATTTTAGCAGGATTTTTATGGAAAATACCTTCAACTATTATTGATGCTTTCCCTAATAAAATAATTAATATTCACCCTGCATTATTGCCAAAATTTGGAGGTAAAGGAATGTATGGAATGAATGTTCATAAGGCTGTAGTTGAAAATAAAGAGAGAAAGTCGGGTATTACAATTCATTTTGTGAATGAAAATTATGATGAAGGAGCCATTATTTTTCAAAAAAGTGTTGAGGTGTTAGTTTGTGATACCGCTGAATATGTTGCTGCAAAAATTTATACCTTAGAACAAGAGAATTTCCCTAAAATTATTGAGAATATTATATTGAAAAATGGCTAAAAAAAAGTTTTACGTTATATGGAAAGGACATAAAGTAGGTGTGTTCACCTCTTGGAATGTGTGTAAAAAAAATATAACCGATTTTAAAGGTGCACAGTATAAATCTTTTGCTTCAAAAAAAAATGCTGAAGTTGCTTTTAAAGGAAATTATGAAGATTATATAGGGAAAGACACTAAAAAAATGCAGCTTTCTTCTGAAGAATTAAAATTGATAGGACAACCAATAATTCCCTCACTTTCTGTTGATGCTGCTTGTAGCGGAAACCCTGGTAAAATGGAGTATAGAGGTGTTGATACTAAATCTAAAAAGCAATTTTTTATTCAAGGGCCTTTTAAGAAAGGAACTAATAATATTGGAGAGTTTTTAGCGCTTGTACATGGATTAGGGTTGTTGAAACAAAAAAATAGTACTTACCCTATTTATTCTGACTCTAAAATTGCAATTAACTGGGTAAAAAAAGGACAGTGTAGAACTAATTTACCAATTACGGCTGAAAATAAACCGTTATTTGATTTGGTTAAAAGAGCAGAAAAATGGTTGAAAGTAAACAATTACACTACTAAAATATTGAAGTGGGAAACAAAAGCTTGGGGCGAAATTCCTGCAGATTTTGGTAGAAAATAATTTTATTGAGCGAATTCTTCAAGTAGTTGTATTAGCTGTTTTATCTCTTTTGGGAGCTTATTGTGATTAAATTCAAATTCGTATAAAATTTTATTAAAATGAAGTTTAAATACTCCTTTTATAGCCCTATCTACGGCTAAATCATTTATTGAAATATTATTTTCAATTTCTTTAAAATTTATAACTTTCAACAAACTGTTAATTTTAACTAGTTGGCTTTTAGCTAAAGCAGCTGTTTTTATAGTGTTATTGTTATTAATTTCAATTGAATTGTTTTCCAATTGAATTTGATATAAATAACCTCTTGTTTGAGCTTTATAATTTAACATGAGAGTATTCTTTTTTTCTTGACTTTGACAAGAAGTACTGAAGGCTAATAAAAATAGTAACGAAATGTTGAGTAATTTCATTTTAATTGATTTTAGTAATTTAAAGATATAAAAAAAGGAGCGAATTGCTCCTTTTTTTATATCTTTTCATGATAGGATTAAGGAAGCACAAAGCTTTCTCTAGATCCACCAGAAGCAAATATAGCTCTCATTCTATCGTTTTGACCATTAGAGAACATATACATGCAGTTATCGTCTGTATAATCCATATAATTCATTGTCATATCATTAGATTTACAATGAACTGTTGGATAAGATGGGCACCCGTAATTTGATCTATCAGAACTTGGAGTATCTGTAACAAAATCGTCTTGACGACATCTTCCATCTCCCCAAATATGACGTAAGTTTAACCAGTGGCCAACTTCGTGAGTTGCTGTTCTTCCGTGTCCATATTGCCCTCCAGCGGTATTTTCACCTAAAAAATCTGAACCAATTACAACGCCGTCAGTTGCTAAAGCACCTCCAGGAAATTGTGCATATCCTAAAATTCCACCACCAATTTCACAAACCCAAAGGTTTAAATTGTGAGCAGGGTCAGTTGCATCCCAACCACCTTGGCTAGCATCTTTCATAGCGTTACTTGTTCCCCAAGTTGATTTGGTAGAAGCTTTTCTATTTACTGCAGCCAATGTAAAAGTAATATCTGCATTTGCAATTAAACTTGCAAATTCTGCAGGTACACCACTCGTATTACCATTGTTATTGTTATAATCATCATTTAAAATGGCGATTTGAGAATCAATATTAGCTTGAGTTACTGGGTGAGCTGAATCTTCTAAAATGTTAACTATTACAGGAATAGTTATTGTACCAGTATAAGGAGTTGGAGGAGGAGTTGTTCCACCACCACCACCATTTCCGCCACCTGGGTTTCCAGAAGGTTTTTTACCAGCGATAAAAGTTCTTGTGTGTTTTTCAATAGCAAACATACGGTTTTCCAACCCTGGATTTTCTTTTAATTGTCTGTTTAAAACTTGCATGCTTTGACATTTGTCTTCTTTGGCTTCACTTGAAACTTTTGAAACACCAGCATCTGTGTAAACGTAAAAGTCGCTCATGTCAATTTGAGCAGTTTGTTGAGTTGGTACTACTTCGTCAGAACTTGGCTGACAAGCAACAATAGCTAGCGCTAAAATTGCAAAAGAAAGAATCAATTTTTTCATTGTTAATTTGATTATTTTTGGTTAATAAAAGGGATTTATCTTTAATTAAAGATGGCCGAATGTATTAAATAAAAGTTAAAAAACAATAAAAACAAAAACAAAAATGTGAAAATATTGTGATTATTGTAAAGAAATAAAACTTTTAATCACTAATATGTACATCTTAAGTGTGTAGTTTTTATTCTGTATTGTTTTTGTTTTCAACATATTCATTAATAAAATCCTCGTAGGTATGCATTAATTGAATCTCACTGTTTAATACATTATTTAAATAAAGGCTAACTAATTTCTTACTTTCCTCTGAATCAACAAAAAGGTTTGGATACACAAAATCCATAAGTTTTTCCATTTTCGTATCAATAATTCTTGAAATAGACTGCATTCTAATGAGACTAGACATCATCTCAAAATCAACTGAATTAAGCTGATTGTTTTTATAAAATTCCAAACCTAAATTATTCAGCGTGGCAACTGGTAATCCTCCTCCTTTTTCAACAATCAAGTCACTTATTGTAATATGGTCAGCACTATGTTTGTTAATTGTATCTAGCAATCTGGTCTGGCTTTCAATAATATTTTTCAAAATAGAGTTATTTACTTCAACTTCATTTTTTACTGTTTCGATTGAGGAATTATAATAATCTCTTGCTTGATTATTTTCTTTAAAATTACTTATTATTAATGCAATCAAAACACCAATTGTAACTATTGTAAGTTCTTTTAGGTAGGATTTAATCTCTTTCATTCTAAAATTTGTTTTCATAATATTAACCAATAATAAAAATATTTAATCGTTAGAATTCCCCGACGCAAGCGTCGGGTGTAGCGTAAAGATATGTAATTTTGGCATTATGAGTGAGCATATTCATAAGAGTCATAATAAAAGTTTGTTGTTGTATCATTTAGTTTGTCCTATAAAATATAGAAGAAAGGTTTTGACGACAGAAGTTTCTCAAACGTTACGAAATATATGTTTAGAAATATCGGCACGTTATGAAATACATTTTTTAGAAATAGGATGTGATGACGACCATGTTCATTTTTTGATTCAAAGCATTCCTATGATGTCTACTAAAAAAATAGCAAATACGATTAAGAGTTTGACAGCAAGAGAAATTTTCAGGTTACACCCAGAAGTAAAAAGCCTTTTATGGGGAGGAAAGCTTTGGACAAGTGGTTATTATATTAACACAGTTGGTCAATATGGAAATGAGGAAGTTATTAAGAAATATGTACAAGGACAAGGAAATAATCAAAACTATGAAAAGATACATACTTCACAGTTGAAGTTGTTTTGATACCTCGTACCCTTGGGTCGAGGTAGTTCATTATTCTCTTTGTTCTTATAAATTCCTAAACTTTTTGAGTTGTCGCACTATATTTTTAAATTTTCATTTCTCAGCGATAATTGAGACTAACGTCAAATTTTGTTGTTGATATTCAGTGTTTTATATTTTTCTCAAATCTACTCTTTTTCTCTAATTTTTCTGACCGCACATTGTCGTTAGCAAGAGAAATTAATTTCGATTTCGTGATGTGGGGAATTACACACAACGGTTTAGAGCATGAAAAGTTGCGAGTTTGAAGTCGGAATTTTCATAGCTTTTTATTAAGGTTTAAATTTAGTTTAATTTTTTCTATTAATCAAAAACAAGCTATTTTTTATGCGCATCTTAAGTTTGTAATCTATTAATTTTAGGTTATTAATCAGAAAGAAAAAAAAAGAGCAGTAAGGTTAATTATAACAGTTTTCTTATCCCTATAAATACAAATATCATAAGCGAATAATAAATAAAAAATGGAATGATATATACTTTCCAACCTAAAACTAACATAGTGGCAATAATTAGCAATTGAAAGCCTAGACCAAAAGTTGAAATTGCTGTCATTAACCAATTTGGTGAAGGATTACTTTGAGATGCCTTTTTGTCTAAAGCATAAATTATTTTGTCGAAACTTCCGTAAAGTATTTTGTAAATGAAAAAAAAGATAGTAACTGTTCGTTGTTTTTCTCCAGTTAAAGCAATTGGAGTGCTATCTTCAAAAACTCGACTTGTAGTATCGCCATTATATTTATTTCTAAGAATTACATAGTAATAATTGTATAAAGTACCTTGAAGCTGTATTCCAAAAAAAGCAATCATAGCATAAATAAAAGAAGTGTTCGTTATGTACCAAAGTGCAATAAAAATTATAAAATTTAAAATAATATCAGCAATTGAATCAAAATAGCGACCGGTGTAGGAAGGTATTTTTTTAATACGAGCCAATTCACCATCTGCAGCATCTAAAATTGATTTTAAAATTAAGAAAAAAGCAGCAGTCCAAAAATGATGATATAAAATACAATAAACTGAAATTAATCCTGAAATAATAAAACCAATAGTGACATGAATTGGAGTAAGCGATGTGTTTTTTATTGAGTTGGCAATAATTTTTGCTGGAAATCTCCCATAATCTGAAAGGTCGAGAAATTTATATTCTTTAGGTAGTTTAGACATTGTGCTTTTTTTACTGAGCATTTTTAATAACTTAGTTTCCTAAACTTTAAAACAGCACATGTTGTAATAATTGTAAATATATATTTTATTTACTAACTAAGCATCATCTTTGCTTTTATGAGCGCCTCATATAGTAGGTCAATCTCTTCAAAAGTGTTGTAAAAAGAAAAGGAAGCCCTAATGGTACCTGGAATATTATAAAAATCCATAATTGGTTGTGCACAATGGTGACCTGTTCTAACAGCAATTCCTAATTTATCTATAATACTTCCAATATCAAAAGGATGAATTTTGCCAATATTAAATGAAATTACGGCTGTTTTATTTTTAGAAGTACCATAAATTCTTAAGTCTTCAATTTCTAATAATTTTTTTGTTGCGTATACTAATAAATTTTCTTCATAAGTAGCAATGTTATCAAACCCTAAATTGTTCAAATAATCTATTGCAACACCAAACGCAATTACACCTGCAATATTTGGTGTTCCAGCTTCAAATTTATGAGGTAAATCAGCATACGTAGTTTTTTCAAATGTCACTTTTTTAATCATTTCTCCACCACCTTGATATGGCGGTAGTTTATTTAACCACTCTTCTTTTCCGTATAGAATACCAACTCCGGTAGGACCACATAATTTGTGTGCAGATGCCACATAAAAATCTACATCTAATTCTTGTAAATCAGGTTTAATATGTGGACAAGATTGTGCACCATCAATTAAAACAGCAGCACCAATTTTGTGTGCTTTGTCTATAATTTCTTTTACAGGATTTATAGTTCCCAATGCATTTGAAACGTGATTTACAAATACTAGTTTTGTTTTGTTTGAAAGTAATTTATCATACACATCCATTTGTAATTCTCCTTCATTGGTCATAGGAATTACTTTTAAAATTGCTCCTGTACGTTCACATAACATTTGCCAAGGAACAATATTTGAATGATGTTCAAGAGCTGAAACTATAATTTCATCTCCTTTTTTTAATAGTGAAGTAAAACCAGTTGCAACTATATTTATGCTATGTGTAGTACCTGCAGTAAAAATTATTTCATAGGCTTTTTTTGTATTGAAATGTTGTTGAAACTTTATTCTAGCTTCTTCATAAGCAGTTGTAGCTTTTTGACTTAATGTATGAACTCCTCTATGAATATTAGAATTAAAAGTTGAATAATAAGTTACAATGCTATCAATTACAACTTGTGGTTTTTGGCTTGTAGCCGCGTTATCTAAATAAACTAATGGTTTACCGTTTATTGTTTCATTTAAAATTGGAAAATCGGCACGAACTTTTTTAATATCTATCATTATCTATTTTAGAATGATTCTAAATGCAAAAGTACAAAAATGAGTGTATTTTTTATAGAAATTATGAAGTTGTTTTTTTATAATAAGATAAATTTACAATTGGTATTCATAACACTTTTAATAAATTTTTAATTTTTGAAACCAATTACCAACCAAACTTAAATTTAATGTGAGTTTATGGAAATTTTCTTGTATTAATCCCTTAGATGTAGTTCCTTCTCTCCCATAAGAATAGTTTATATTTATGATTGATGAAAATCTATTTTTGGAGGTTGGGAGCCCAATACCTAAAGAAAAACTGTAATTGTTAATATCTTGGTTGGAGATGTTTAAATAGCCTGAATCATAATTTGCACCAACTCTATATTTTACGTTGTTCCAATAACTAGTTAGATTTGCGGAAGGTTTAAATTCAAAGCCAATTCCATAAATCGATTGGTCTTTGTACGACGAATTATTGTCAAATTGGTTTGAATCAGCCCAATAATTTTTTCTGTAATCTACATTTACCAACAGATTTTTATTGATTTGTGAACTTATCCCAACTCCAATTTTTAAGGGTAAATTAAAGTCGTCTGCGTTTTGGTTGAACTCACTTGAAATTATCGCATTAGATTTTGTTCCAACAGAAGCTTCGGCAGCACGTAAAACAGTTGGTAAATTAATCGTTGTGCCAAGCGTGGTTTTGGTTCCTAATAAATTGTTTAAAGAATACTGTATTCCAGCATTTACACCAAAACTAAAGTAAACATTTTTATCGTTTAAATATGTTGTGTTCTCTCCCATAAGAACCCATTGTTCCTGATTTATTGATCCAAATAAACCAACAAGTTCAACACCAATTGACAAGTTGCTTTTTAGTTTAAATCCATTACTCCAATACAATTTGTTTAGTCCTCCAGAACCATTAATACTTGTAAAGAAAGTTTCGGTAGAGCCTTCGATTGGGTTTTCAATATCAATATCGTATCCAACTTTACTATATGGCATTAAACCAACACTCATTCCCCAGTTTTTGGTAACTGGAAACGCTAAAACCAAATGAGAAAAATTAAAATTATTATTAGTTTGGCTTATTTCATTAGTTTTAATATTAGAATAGGTTCCGTTAACACCAACTTCATATAAAAAAGAACCTAGAGGGATGTTTGCTAAATTTGCTGGATTAAAATTATTGATTTGTAGTGTTGTTTTTTGAGCCAAACCAGTATTTCCTAAAGCTGTAAATCCTCCAAATGAAGTTTTGTTTTCAACACCTATCCCGTATAAAGAATATGGAGAACTAGTGTCATTTTGTGCCCATAAAATTGTACTAATTAATAAAAGGACACCAATAATAAGTTTTTTAAGCATTATATTTTATTAATAGGTTAAATAACTGACCGTTAACTTCATTTTAAATTCTTCGACATTATTACCTTCTATTAGAATTCTATTTACAGTTTTATTGTAATCAGAAAATTGAAACATTAATGCATAGTTTAAAGTATAGGTAGCGTTTAAAATTTCTTCTATATAAAGACTTAAATCAACGGTATAAAAAGTTTTTTGATCAAACTCATTATTCTCTTTGTTGCTTAGTAAAGCACATGAATTAAGTTCTCTTATAATCCTATTTTTGTGATCTACAATATAGATGTTTAAAGATTCTTCTAGCTGGTTATTCTCATTATAGCTTCCTTTTAAAGGATAAAATAGAAGTTGCCCATCTAAAACAGTTCCATTTTCGGATAGTTTTTTTAAGTTTTCAAGATAAGGTATTTCAACTCGTGCCGATATGCCAGTTCCCCCTTGTGCATATATTAAATTATTAGTTAAGGAACTTGATATTGTGGTTTCATAAGTGTATAAACCTTCTAATTGTGTGTTCGAACGGTCGCTTTCTACGTGATTAAATTGTTGAGAAGCTTCCACATTTAAATTGAGTGTATAATCGTTATTTTCATTATCATCATCTTCAATAGTGTAATAAATACGCATGCCAGAATTTTTGCTCAAACCAGTTGAAGTAAATTGAAACCCTAATACATGACTGTCTAGAGTCATATCTGGAATAATAGTAACTCCATTAAAAAATTGCTCAAAATCATCGTAGTTGTTAATTTCATTATATTTTATTTTGTCAAAAATTTCTTTTCCCAAGTCATATTTTATTGGAATATAAAGTGAATCAGTATTTTTATGAGGCTTTGGAGTAAAACTTAATTCTCCCAATATTTCATTATCAAAAGGGAATGATGAGGTATTGAATAAGCTAACACCCTCATCAGGTTCAATTATTTTAGTAACACGATGTATCTTATAGTTTTGTGTTACCGTTGTATCACCGTAATAGTAAGTGTCATAATTTAACACAAAACCAATAGAATCAAATCTAGCAGAAGCATCAATATCAAAAGAGGTTGCCTGTAATTTTAAATAACTTTGCGAAGTTAAATGGCCTAAATTAGTATCAATTACACTTCCTACTAATATTCTGTTTGTATTTGAAGTTACAATTGAATCTAGCATAAATGTTCCACATTTTAGGGAAAAAGTATCAATGACTTTGATTGATATATCACTATCAACAAAATCCTCTCCAACTGGGTATGTTTTTAAATCATCATCACATGAAATAGATATGATGAAGCTTAAAAAAAGTAGTATAAAACTATTTCTCATTCTTGTTTTTTGTGTAAATGTATTTTAAAGAAATACGTTAAGTGTACTAAAATAGATGAGCATCTAAATTGTATCTACAAAAAAGTTAATAATATGTTAAAATGCTAATAATCAGTCAATTTACTATTTAATAGAGATTATTTAAACCTATGTAGATAAAAATGATTGATTTGTCTATTTCACTGTTTAGCACACATTTTTATTAAATATTTTTGAAGTCTAATTAGAAATTGATTTATGCGTTTTAGTGTAGTAGTAATTTTTTTAATGAGTGTTTTGAATGTAATGAATGCACAAAATTTAGAGTTGTTAAATGTTGAATTTAATTCAACTTTAAATGACGAGAACTCTATTGGATTCAAAAATACCGCTATTAAAATTAATTTCCCAGTAAAACTAAAAAAAGGTGTACTTCTAAATAGCTTGTCATTTTCAACTAATAAGATAGATTATAATTCTGAAATAAGTTTGAATACAAGTACTATTGAAAACTTTAAAACTATAAAATACGCTATAGGATTTTTAAATAACATTAATAAAACATGGAAGTTTAAAGCTCGAATAGCTCCAACAATATCTTCAAATTTTGACTCTAATATAACATCAAATGATGTTTTTATAAATGGGAGTTTGGTTTTTATGAAGGTAAATAATGGTAGTAAATTACGATTAGGGTTGGCATATAACTCAGGATTTGGTATGAACACCCCAATTCCTGTGTTAAGTTATTCAAGAAAAGTTTCAGATACCTTTTCATACACATTAGGAATGCCAGAAACCAAATTGGAGTATACTTTTTCAAAATATAATAAGCTGAATCTATATATAAAACCTAGAGGATTTTATTCAAATATAAGTAACAATATAATTCTTGATTCTTCGGAAGAAGCCGAAAAAGCAAAGTACACAACAGTTATATCAGGATTTAATTATTTACATCAAATTGATGATTTTTGGAATATATCTATAAATGCAGGGTATCAAATTTCATCAAAATACAATTTGTTAAATGGGAATGATAGTGTCTATGAATTTGAGACAAAAAATAATTTGTTTGTAGGCTTAAATTTAAAATTTGAATTATTAAATAAGAAAAATTAAAACAGAATAATATGAAATCAAAAAAAATGTATTTAAAAATAATTGCGGTGCTTTTTATGGTAACTATAATAGGTTGTTCAGATGATGATGATGATTATGGAAATTGGGTTGAAAGTTCAACTTTTGATGGTTATGCTAGAGGAAACTCAGTGGCATTTGTAATTGGAGACAAAGGATATTTAGTAACTGGATATGATGGTGATGATTATTTGTATGATACTTGGGAATATAATTCGGAAGGCGATTATTGGGTACAAAAGGCCGATTTTCCAGGGATTCCAAGAAGTGGTGCTGTTGGGTTTGCATTGAATGGGAAAGGATATATTGGAACAGGATATGACGGAGATAATGAATTAAAGGATTTTTGGCAATACGATCCTGTATTAGACCAATGGACTCAAAAAGCCGATTTTGCTGGGACTGCTCGTTATGGAGCTGTTGGATTTTCAGTGTCAGGTAAGGGATATATTGGTACTGGTTACGATGGTAGCGAGCTAAAAGATTTTTGGAGTTATAATGATGTTAGCGATACTTGGGAACTGTCTATTGGTTTTGGAGGAGAAAAGCGTAAAGATGCCACGGTATTTATAATTGGAGAGACTGCCTATTTAGGATCAGGAATTCATAATGGAGCCTATGAAAATGACTTTCACGCCTTTGATGGAGCAACAGAAATTTGGACTCGTTTAAGAGATTTGGATGATGAGGATGAAGATTATTCAATCTTATTAAGTAGTGGTGTTTCATTCTCATTAAATGGAAAAGGATATTTTGTGACAGGAGAAGCTGGAGGGTTAACAACTGTAAATTGGGAGTATGACCCTATAACCGATATATGGGAAGAACAACCTAATTATGAAGGAACGGCACGTCAAGACGCATCTGCATTTTCATTTAGTGATAAGGCCTTTGTTCTAATGGGAAGAAGTGGAAGTTATTATTTTGATGATATTTGGGAATATAGACCTGATGAAATTGTAGAAGACAATGATTAATTGTAGTTGATTGAGTTTTGATTTTTGTTTAAGGAGCTAAATATAATTTTATTTAGCTCCTAAACTTTAAATTAAATTCCCTAAACGGAATGAGCTTTAAATTTAAGGATGAACATGTTTGTAAGTAATCTTTACTAGATTTGTTTAAAATAAGAATAGTTTAATTGAAATTAAATTTAAAAAATATAAACCCGCTAATAATCCACATACTGTGTTGGTTAATAATTATCTTACTTATTTTAAGTACTCTTTATAATAAGTTTAATTATTTCCCTATTGATGACTTTTTTTATTACAGATTATTTTTAAACATTGCTATTTTTTATTTAAACTATAGTTTTCTGGTTCCCAAGTTGTTGCTAGATAAAAAAATTAGGCTATATGCATTTGTGTCTTTGGCTTTTATAATGTTTTTTATTTTTGTGTACCAAAACATTTTACCTTCAATACCTTTAATGGATGGATTTGGTAATCAACACGAATTGCTGAAGTTTGAAAATGAGTACAATGCTATAGAGTCAAAAAAAATATTTTTTCTAAGCTTTATTCAAGGAATAGTTATTTTTTTATTATTCGGAATTAGTTTAAGTATTAAATTATCTATAGAATGGTACAAAAATGAAAAAATTAAAAACTTAATTAAAACACAAAAGATAAATGCGGAATTGTCATTTTTAAAATCTCAGTTAAATCCACATTTTTTATTCAATACTTTAAACAGTATTTATTCATTGGCAAATAAAAAATCGGAAGCCACCACTGAAGCCATTATTACCTTATCTGAACTAATGCGCTATATGATTTATGAAACGGATAAAGAATTTGTGTCTTTACAAAAGGAAATAGATTATATTAAAAGTTATATTTCTCTACAAAATTTACGATTAAAAGATTCTAGTGGTGTAAAATTTAATGTTTATGGAAACTTAAATCAAAAAATTGAGCCTCTTCTGCTGATTTCATTTATTGAAAATGCTTTTAAATATGGAACTGACTATACAGGAAAAACAAACATTACTATTAAAATTATAGTTGAAGAAAGCAATTTAACATTGAGAGTAGATAACTATATTTCCTTAAAGGAAAAAAACAATCCAAATTCAGGATTTGGAATACAAAATATTGAAAGTAGATTGAATTTATTATATCCTAATTCCCATACGTTAAAAATTGAAGAATTAGAGAATTTGTATAAAGTAGAATTATTGTTAAAATTAAAAAATGATGAAATGTTTAATAATAGATGATGAACCGTTAGCAGTTGAATTATTAGAAGATTTTGTTTCTAAAGTTCCTGCTTTAAAGTTAGTTGCTTCTTGCTCCAATGCAATTGAAGCATCTACAATTCTGCAAACAAATGAAGTTGATTTAATTTTTACAGATATTGAAATGCCTGATTTTTCTGGAATTGAGTTTGTAAAATCATTAGATGTAAAGCCACTATTTATTTTCACTACGGCTTATTCGCATTATGCAGTTGAAGGGTTTAATTTAAATGCAGTAGATTATTTAGTAAAACCTATTCCTTTTCATAGGTTTTTGAAGGCTGTAAATAGGGCTCAAGAGCTTTATTTGTTAAAAAATGAAGAACCTAAACAAGTTGTACAAACTCAAAACTCTCCAAATTTTATTTTTGTCAAATCTGATTACGAAAACATCAAATTAAATTTTGAAGACATTAAATACTTTGAAGGATTAAAGGATTATATAAAAATATTTTCCACTTCACATAAGCCTATTTTAACCTTAAGTAATTTTAAAAAAATCGAAGAAAAATTACCAAGTGATGCATTTATACGTGTACATAGATCGTATATAGTTTCATTAAAGTATATCAATTCTGTTCAACGAAACAGAATACTTATAGACAATATTAGAATACCTATTGGTCAAAATTATAAAGATGAATTTATTAGAAGGATAGGAGGTTAATAAATTAAACAAGGCATAATTTTAATTTAAATCACATAAATTTTGTGCTTCAGAAAGTACTTTTCTAACTTTCACATCAGAAAACCCAATCTTTTTTAAAATAATAGAAGTTTCAAGGAGTTCTTTTGTTAAAATAACGTCATTCTCAATGAGTAATTTTTTTTCTCGCTTGGTTAATGATGTTAAAACGGTGATAGGATATAACCCAAATTCATCAATGTTATTTTTAATTCCATTATTTTTAGGATAATCCCAACTCAATAATAATAGCCCTGCACACTTAGCGTAGTTAATTGCATCTTCGGTAAATTTAGTATTGGTTACTATCCATCCTTGTTTTAAAAACGAAGTTTTTTGAGGGTTTTTATTCCATTGTTCTTGGATATCTAAAAATCTAGAATTAATATATAAGGGAATTTTTACATTGTTTGCATGATTAGGTTTTAAATGAAATTTACATTCTATCGCGTAAGTATAACTATCCTTTTCTGCTAAAACATCAATTTCGTGAGTTACACACTTACCAGGCAAAATAATACCAACCTTTGTTTTAAATCCCTTTTGCTTTAGTAAAGCACCAACCAGTCGTTCAAAAGGGTATCCTGTTGGACCCAAATCAAAAATGGCTTTTTTTAGGCTGAATTTTGAAGCGTGTAATCGGTTGTGTTTTTTGAGTAGTGAAAAGGCATTGCTGTAAATCTCTTTGGTACTAATACCATTATACAATTTAGGTTTAATACATTCAATAATTTTATGAGTCACTTCTGTAGAAGCACCGCTTCTTTGCAGCGAATTTTGAAGTTTTTGAAACGAAAAAGGTTCTAATTCTCCAGAATTTTTTTTAATGGTTATTATTTGATTACCCATATCTTTTTACTTTGTTAAGTATTCCTTAATTTGGTTTGTAATTATTTATTATCTCTCCAACATCAATTAAAAATATTGTCAAATATTGTGGATAAGTTTCCCGTCAGCCATTTCAATAATTCTATTTGATGCTTCAGCAAAATCATTATCATGGGTTACGGCAATAATGGTTTGCCCTAACTCTTGTGATAATTGATGAAATGTTTCAAGAACAATACTTGTATTTTTACTATCTAAATTACCAGTAGGCTCATCGCACATAATAATTTTGGGCTGGTTTATTAAA
>NZ_JASFZF010000094.1:0-15804 GCF_046055765.1 Lutibacter sp.
CTTATTTTATTTTTTTTAACCAGCTATCTTGTTATTGGGCAACTGAAATACAAGACAATCACTCTTGATTTAAAGAATGCAACAAATTCTATTGCAAGTTATTCAACTCCGCCATTCAACATTTTTAGTGAATCTCAAATGATGAGTCATTTTCTAGAAACCCAAGAGTTAGAAATTACCCAATTGTCTAAGGAATTGTTAGAATTAAACAACCATATTTCTACTATTAAGGAAACAAGCTTCCAAGCTTTTTTTATAAATTTTAAAAAATCATTTTCTTCGTTTACAAATTTTAATGCTAAATATTTGTATAAAATTGAATCTTCCATCCAAAAAAGAGCTCCTATTAAGGGAAATGAAATACTATTTATAAGCAATTCATTTTCACTATATAAAAGATACACATTACTAAACCAATCAATTCAAAATTTGTTGATAAAAACCAACAAAAACAAGTTGTCTTCTATTATGTTAGAATCTCAACTTTTACAACTTCAAAATTTTTATTTAAATTATTCCAATTCAATTAAAATTCAGCGAATTAGACGCATTTTAAATGAAAAGAATAAGTCATTTAACATTAAAAAAAATGATTTAAAAAAAATAGTGCGAAAGCAATTAAAAAGGAAAAATTTTGAAGCCATTAAACAACAAATTAACAAAATAATTATTCATACTAAATTCAGCCATTCCGATACCCTTTTTAAAGAATTATCCTCAAAATCTTATAGGAATAGTTTTATAAAAAAAGATAACAAAAAGTTTTCTAAACTTTTTACGAAAGATAAATTTCATAATACAGGTAGAACCTTTACACACTTTTCAAGTAGGTTAATGGGTAATTTTATTGGATTGTTTAAATATAGAAACGGCTATTTATTTAAAAACGATTCTATTTATAATGAACTTTTTAAACGGCTTAAACCCTTAGATATAATTGCTGAAAAAACCGGTTTTTTATTAACGGACAAATTAATTACTGGTCATTTTGGTCATGTCGCCATTTATTTAGGTACCAAAAAACAATTAGAAGATAGCCACTTATGGAATCATCCAGTAATAGTTCTTTTTCAAAAGCAAATTCAAGAAGGTTTTTGTATTATTGAAACCAATAGAAGAGGAACTCACTTAAAAAAACTTAAACAGTTTTTAAATGTTGATGATGTTGCCATTTTAAGAATTACAAATTTTGACCAACTTCCAATAAATTTTAAGCTAACCTTTTTTAATAATTTATTAGGTCAATTAGGGAAAAAGTATGACTTTAATTTTGATGTCGAAACAAATGACAAGCTTATATGTTCAGAATTATTATACGATGTTTTTGGAGCCATTCATTGGCCTTATATGTATTCATTTAATAGATTTATTGTTACACCAGATAATTTATTATCACTTGCTTTATATAAAAGTTCACCCATATCGCTTCAATATTATATAAGTTCAAATAAAAAAAACATTGATAATAAAAACCTCCTCGATTTGGCAAAAAACCTAGGATATACACAAAAAAATAATGGTTTTATTTTTATAGATCCTAAATGTGAAAAAGACCGATTTAAGTACAAAGAACCTTGCACCAAACCCAACAAAATACTTGAATATTCCAAATTTTAACAAAACTATTAAAAACTTTTATTTTACGTCAAAAGGTTTTTCAACGCTTTTTATGTTGTCAAAAATTTTAATTATATAACTTCCTTTTGGTAAATAATAGTTGCCATTTTTAGCCTTTTTAACTTCAATATCCTTTTTTGAAAAATAAGAATCCACTATTTTTTCAGAAATGCTTAAATCATAATCAGTATAATTGAATCCTTGTGTTGCAACCGTGGAGTATTTTTTAAAAACTGTTTTGTTATTCGATAAAATTTCAACCCTATAAATTCCTTCTTTATCAACATAAAAAGGAATCGTTATTTTTGGAGTGTTTGGCTTTAACCATTTATTCCAAGTACTTCCCCAACTTGAAGAATGATTGATAGAAGGTATATCAAAAATTACTATTCCTTTATTTTTTAAGGTTTTAATTTTTTGCAACGGTGCAATATTAGCCTTGTAAATAGACCGTCCGTGAGTACCAACAACTAAATCTTTTGCTTCCTTTTGAATTACTAAATCATGCACTGCAACTTTAGGTAAACCATTAGAAAATACATGCCAGTTTTCACCTTTATTAAAAGTTGTATACACTTCGTTATCTGTTCCTATGTATAAAATATCTTCATCCACAGGGTCTTCAATAACAACATTTATTGGTGAATTTGGTAAATTACTTTGAATGTTTTTCCAAGTTTTACCTTTATTTTCACTTACAAAAATATATGGTTTAAAGTCATCATTTCTATAGCCATTAAATGTAACATATACTCGTTCTTTTTCATGCTGTGAAGCTACCACTCTTGAAACCCATAATTTTTGAGGTAAATTATCTGAAATTCTTATCCAGCTTTCACCACTATTTGTAGTAATGTTTATATAACCATCATCACTTCCAACATAAATTAATCCAAATTGGAAAGGGCTTTCAGAAATTGCAGTTAAAGTACCGTAGGGTACATTTCCTTTTTTACCTCCTGTGGTTAAATCTGTTGAAATCACCTCAAAAGTTGCCCCTTTATCCATAGAGCGTAACAATTTATTTGCACCCATATACAAAATATCTTGATTATGAGGTGATAATAGTATTGGAGTTTGCCAATTATAACGATAAGGTGAATCTCCTAATTCATGAGTTGGGTGAATATTTATACGTTCTTCGGTTTTTAAATTTACGCGGTAATAATAACCAAATTGAGACCCTGAATATACAATATTATGATCTCTATTATCAATTTGAACTTGCATTCCATCTCCACTACCAATCATTTTATACGGATAATCTCCATTACTTTCCCAATCTTTTGATGCTTTGTAATTACTAGGTCCAAACCAAACTCCATTATCTTGCAAACCTCCATACACATTATATGGTTTTTGATGATCTACATTTACTGAATAGAATTGACCAACTGAAGGAGCATTATTTTTTATCCAATGTTCACCATTATCGTACGTAATATTTAAGCCCCCATCATTGCCATTTATTAGATGTCCATCTAATGTTGAATTTACCCATAACACATGATGGTCTGAATGAACATTTTCTTTACCTATTGATGTAAATGTTTTTCCTCCATCATCAGATTTTAATAGTGGGACTCCACCAATATAAATTTTCTGTTGGTTTAAAGTATTTACTGCAATCATTCCGAAATAATAACCATAAGAACTGTACATTCCGTCTAAATAATCTGTATGGGTTTTATGCCATGTTTTTCCACCATCTTCAGATTTATAAACCTCAGCTCCAATAACTTCAGAAGTTAACAACACATAATTTGCATCTTCTAAATAAGTTACCAAATCATTGGGTTTAATTTTCCCTTTTTTAACCGATAATTTTATAGTTGAAGCAGTATATTTTTTAGGAAAATTATTATCTTTTAAAAAAGTGTTTAGTTTTTTATCCTTCAACTTTAAAAATTTGGCTTCATTCATAGTTCTAAAGTCATCTTTTATTAAGCCAATTACTTTTTTCTTTTTTTCTTCTGGTCTTCTAAATTGGTTATCTAATAAAGCATATACCACATTATCATTAAAAGCTGTTAAGCCAATTCTACCAATACCATTCCCTACTGGAAATCCATTTTCTTTGGAAGTAATTTTAGTCCAAGTTGTGCCTGCGTCTTCACTCTTATAAATTGCAGAATTTTCACCATCACCATCAAAATTCCAAGCTTTTCTATTTCGTTCCCATGAAGCTGCATATAAAATATTTGAATTTGTTGGCGACACACTAATATCAATTACACCTGTGTTTTCATTAATAAATAATACATTTTCCCATGTTTTACCACCATCTGTAGTTTTAAAAATACCACGCTCAACATTTGGTGTGTATAAATGACCAACTACACCAACAATAACTTCATTTGGGTTGTTTTTATTAATTATAATTTTACCAATGTGGTGTGAATCTGTTAAGCCAACTTGTTCCCAAGTTTTCCCTTTATCAGTACTTTTTAAAATTCCAATTCCTGCATACGATGAACGCGATGAATTACTTTCACCTGTACCCACCCAAATTGTACTCGTTTTCCAGTCAACTGCAATATCTCCCATATTTTGTGTTGGAGCATTCTCGGCAATTGGAGTAAATGAAGTTCCATTATTATTGGTATACCACAAACCCCCTGAAGCATAAGCAGCATAAAATTCGATTGGATTGTTTGGATTTACATCAATATCAACAATTCGACCACTCATAATTGAAGGTCCAATATTGGTAAAAGGAACATTTTTGACTATTGAATTTTGTGCATTTATTACGAATGAAAGGACTAATAAACCTAAAAGTAAGGAGCGTTTTTTCATGAGATAAAGTTTGAGTTTAGTTGAATTGAATATTTTTTTAAAAACAATCAATTGACTCAAATTTATTATATTATCCTTTGTTATGCTGTAAATAGCTTCATAAATTTTTCTTAAATAAGTAATTTTTTGGAGTTTCCCCTTGATATTAAGGTTAGTGAATAACTAAAAAAGGCGTTTTAAAATAATACTTAATATTTTTTATTTTAGGCCTAAATAATATTTGCTCAAACAAGTTTAAATTTTTGGCTGCCATAACAATTAAATCTACACCATTTGTATCAATAAAATTTTCAATAGTTAATTCAAAATCTTCATTAACTTCCACATGAAAACTATGTGGTTGATTTAAAAAATAATCATGTAATGTTTCTTTATTCCATTGTTGCTCTTTATCCAATTTGTTTATCTTCTTCGTCATATAAACAAAACTAGTTGAAGCTTTGTGAGATTTTATTAAATCTGAAATTTTTTGCAACAATTTAGCTTCTTTAAAGTTTGTATAATCTGTTGGAAAAGCAATCTCTTTAAGTCCACTAAAATGAGCTTCAAATGGTACAACTAAAATAGAGGATTTTAACTTTGTAATAATATCTTCAGAAATAGGGCTTATATTATTTTGCCTTCCTGTATAAGACAATCCATTAGTTCCAATAACAACTAGGTCGATATTTTTCTCTTTAATTTGTGCTCTAGCAGCTTCAATTATATCGATTTCTGCTATTATAGGGAAAAATCTATGAGCACCTTTTAAAGGTGAGTTTGCAACTTTTATTGCTAATTTATCAAATGCTGTTTTAGCATCTTTTTTTTCTTTAATTTTTACTAAACTCCTAGAATTTTTAACAAAATATTCTTCGTGTTTGTTCACACCATTCAACAAGTAAAAATTACAACTTTTATTTTTAAAAAGTGCAAGCGTGTATGTTATTGAATTCCAAGAATTATCTGAAAAATCTGTTAAGATTAATATATTCTTCATTGCCATTATTATTCATGCAAACTTAAACCTTGTAGCTTTAAGAATAAATGACATAAGTCAGTGATTTTTCACGATATCGATTGTTTTTTTATATGAAAATTAGCAATAATTTAATTAATAGCTTCTAACTTTTCAAGGTCTAGAATGCGAATATTTCTACCTTCAATTTCAAGAATACCTTGTTTTTTAAAATTGGTTAGTGTTCTAATTAAACTTTCTGTAGCAATTCCGGCAACTCCAGCTAAATCTCTACGAGATATATTTATACTATTTGAAGGATTATTGCCCATTAAATTTGCAAATTTAAGGATAGTTTTGGCTGTTTTTCTACGCATAGATCCATAAGCCATTTGTAATAATTGTTCTTTAACTTCTGTTAAGTTTTCATTTATTAGCTGAAATATATCTAAAGAGAGTTTATGATTGTTTTCTAAAATTTCTTGTAAAATCTTTTTAGGAACGTGTATAATTTCAACGTTATCCATTGCCATAATTGATTCATAATAATGGGTGTTTTCAAGTATTGCTGATAATCCTAAAAAATCATCACCTTTATGAATATTTAGGATTAGTTCCTTCCCAAATTCATCAATTTTAAAGCTTTTAATTTTCCCTTTGTATATTAAATAAATATTGTTTGAATACTCTCCTTCCTTATAAATAACCTCACCTTTTTTATGCTCTTTTGAAATACCATAATCACAAAAATAATTTTTAAGATCTTCAATATTTTCTAAATTATTTAAAGAATTTTCTTCTTTAATTACTTCATCATTATTAATAATTTCTTTCTCTCTTAATAGTGCAAATTTTGCTAATCTACTACTAATTGCACTTAATAATAATTCTTCACTAACTGGTTTTGTTAAATAATCATCTGCTCCTAAATCCATCCCTTTTCTTACGTCTTTAATTTCTGTTTTAGCAGACATAAAAATGAATGGAATTTTTTTTGTTTGTTCATCTTTTGAAAGAATTTCTAATAATTGATACCCATCCATTTCTGGCATCATTATATCACATAATATTAAATCTGGGAGCATTATTTTAGCTTGTTCTGCTCCACGTTTTCCATTTGCAGCGGTTACCACTTTGTAATTTTCTAATTCTAATATTTCTGCCGTAGTTTCTCTTAAAACTATGTCGTCTTCAATAATTAATATTGTTTTCATTTTTCTTTAATTAATGGCAATTTCACAATAAAAGTGGTTCCTATATCTCTAGTACTTATAAATTTAATATTCCCTCCTAAACTTTCTAAATGCCCTTTTACAATATTTAATCCAATGCCTGTCCCTTCATTTGTTAAGGCATTTTCAGCTCTAAAGTAGCGCTCAAATATGTGTTTTTGATCTTCATAAGGAATTCCAATACCTTCATCTTTTATTTCAAAAATAAACGCATTTGATTTAAACTTTATTTTAAAGTCTATTGTTGTCTTTTCTGGTGAATATTTTATTGCATTATTCAATAAATTTGACAACACTAATTCAACTATTTTTTCATCTTGATAAATATTTAAATCATCAATATTTAGTGGATAATTAATACGTTGACCACTTTTTAACATCATATTCGCATTATAAATTACCTCATTTACTACTTTACTTAACTTAAAATTGGTGAGTTTGTACTTTACTTTTCCAGATTCAAGTCGTTCAATAGACAAAAAATCATTTAAAATTCCATTTAAGTAATATACTTTATTTTTAATTGTAAGCAAATGTTTATCCCTTTTAGCTTGCATCTCGGTTTTTGTATATTTTCCAATTAATATAGCAGCATTTAAAATACCGCTTAAAGGCGTTTTAAATTCATGAGATACAAGTGATAAAAATTTGGTTTTTAATTCATTAAGTTCTTTTTCTTTTTTAAGTGCTTTCTTTAATTTAGATTCAACTTTTACTCTTTTTTCAATTTCATCTTTTAAATCTAAAACTGTTTTATGAAGTTCAGTTGTTCTTGTAGATATTTTTTCTTCTAATAAAGCATTTAGCTCTATTATTTTAGCTTCAGAGTTTTTACGATTAGTAATATCGATTAAAATTGACATTACATACTTCTTTTCACCTATTACAAATGGATTTAAACCAACTTCTACAGGGAATTTAGCCCCATTTTTATGAAGTCCTCGCAAATCTTTATTTTCTCCCATTTGTCTTGCTGAAGACTGTTTGTAAAAGGTTTCATAATGCCCTCCTTTTACTGAATGAGCAACATGATGGTTGGTAGGAATTAAAATATTTAAATGTTGCTCTTGCAATTCGCCTTTGGTGTATCCAAACATTTGTTCAGCAGCAACGTTGGTAGCAACTATTGCTTGATTTTCATCAACAACAATTACTCCTTCAGAAACTGCTTCAAATAAAACATTGAAAACAAATTCGTTTTCATGAAATAAGTTAGGCAATGGTATTTTTTTTAGTTATTAGTAATACCGAAAATAGTAAAAATTTAATTACCTCTTATGGTTGTTAATAAGTTTTTGTCATTGTTGGTGAAACAACAATAATAAAATTGGCTTTTAATTTATTTTCTTTATTTAGTTTTTTTAAATTTTCTTGTTCAACAACACTTACCGTAATTATTTTTAAATTAGGTTGAGCTTGTTTTAAATACCAATAAATTCCTTCAAAATCATCTGAATGATACGAACCATTATAATGTATAAAAAGGTTGTTATTTTTCCTGTTTTCTAAAATAAAATGAGCCATTGTAGCGTCTTTCGCTGCTTGTGCTTTTGGTAAATTATCCCCACCATGGCCACCCATCATCGCTTTCATTTTTACATATCCTGGTAACGAAGCATCGTACTTAATTGGCAGTGGAGCTATCCAAGATTTTTCTTCACTAGAAAGTTTTTCTAAGGCTTCAAAACCACCTTTATAAACTTCACTTGCATACCGTCTAGGAATATTTGCAGCTATAAATTTTAAGTTGTTTTTTTTAGCAAAATCGACTAAAGGTTTATAATCCGTTCCGTGATTTTGCCATAATCTTGCAACGGTATCAAATGCTTTTTGATCAATTTCATCTGCCAAATATTGATTTAGTTGTTTTTGGTTATCAGCCTCAATCATTTCAGCACCAAGCATTAATTTTCTTTGTTTATTTAAATCTACCGTAGTTTCATATTGAAGCCAATGAACAATAGGATTATTATGGTGTTCTCCAAATAAAACGATATCGGCTTTACTCATTTTTTTAAGCATACTTTTATAAGAAACTTTAGCTCCTTTTGTATTGTATAATTTATATGCTGGTTTATTTTGTGACAACAATATTGTTGAAAATGACACAAAAAGGAGAGATACTATTAATTTTCGCATAAATAATATTGATTTTTTAAGAGTTTGATTTCAGCAAATTTATAACTTTGTTGTTGAAATTAGTGCTAAATTTAACAATAATGAATTTAGCCACCCTAAATTTAGTGTGTGAACCTGCTATTTTAGGCATTTTATATCCTATTCTAATAATTTAAAAACTTTAAATAATGAAATATCAACCAATTAATAATCAACTTTTTATTAAAAATAGAGCGAAGTTTACTGCTCAAATGAAACGTAAATCTATCGCTATATTTAATTCTAATGATACTTTTACAACTGGTGCAGATAGCACACTACCTTTTGAACAACACAGTGATATTTTTTATTTAAGTGGTGCTGATCAGGAAGAAAGTATTTTATTACTTTTTCCCGATGCGATTGATGAAAATCATCGTGAAATATTATTTTTAACCGAAACCAATAAACATATTGAAATTTGGTATGGTGCAAAATATTCTAAAGAAGAAGCTAAAAATGTTTCAGGAATTAAAACTGTTTATTGGCTATCTGAATTTAATAAAGTGTTTTTTGATTTAATGACCGAAGCTGACACTATCTATTTTAACACTAATGAACATTACCGTCAAGCTGAAGAACTAGAATCTAGAGAAGATCGATTTATAAAAAAATGTAAAGCAGATTTCCCTGCACATAAATGGGAAAAAAGCAATCAAATTTTGCAAAATATTCGTGGTGCAAAAGAACCTGAAGAGTTAGAAATTATACAAACTGCATGTGATATAACAAATAAAGGTTTTAGAAGAGTTTTACCTTTTGTAAAACCTGGCATTATGGAGTATGAAATTGAAGCAGAATATATGCATGAATTTTTAAGAAATCGTTCTGATGGTATGGCTTACACACCAATTATTGCTTCTGGTTATAGCGCTTGTGTTTTACATTATATTGAAAACAATAAAGAATGTAAAGATGGTGATATGTTGTTGATGGATGTTGGCTCTGAGTATGCAAATTATTCAAGTGATATGACACGAACAATTCCTGTAAATGGACGTTTTACTGACAGGCAAAAAGCAGTTTACAATGCCGTTTTAAGAGTTAAAAATGAAGCCACAAAAATGTTATCTCCTGGAGTTTTATGGGCCGAATATCAAAAAGAAGTAGGTAAATTCATGTCTTCAGAATTATTAGATTTAGGATTAATTAACAAAGTTGACGTGCAAAATGAAGATCCAAATTGGCCAGCTTACAAAAAATACTTTATGCACGGAACATCTCATCATATGGGATTAGATACGCATGATTATGGACAACTTAAATTACCCATGAAAGCAAATATGGTTTTTACTGTTGAACCTGGAATTTACATTCCTGAAGAAAATATGGGGATTAGAATTGAAGATGATGTGGTTGTCCAAGAAAACGGATTCCCAATTAATTTAATGAAAAATATTCCTATTGAAGTTGAAGAAATTGAAGATTTAATGAACGCTTAAATACCAAAAGTCTTTCGACAAGCTCTGACTGACAAAATGGAAACTAATAAGTCACACTGAGCTTGTCGAAGTGTTATTAAGAATACATAAAAAACTCGAAGTAATTACTTCGAGTTTTTTAGTTAACCTATAAAATTTTCATAGAAATTTAAACAACTTCAAAATCAAAAATGTAAGAATTCAAGCTTTTTAACGCTGTTATTTTATCATTTGTATTTACTAATAATGAAATATTATTGTTACTTCCTCCATAAGAAATCATACGAATAGGAATATCTTGTAATACTTTAAAAAGCCTGTGTGTTTCGTGGTGTCTAACTACAGAGTGCCCTACCAAACAAATAATACTTTGATGGTTATCAACCTCAACCATTGAAAATTTTTCTAACTCCTCTACTATTGAAACTAAATTTTTAGCATCATCTATGGTTAATGAAACCGCAATTTCAGAAGTAGTAATCATATCAATTGATGTTTCGTGTTTTTCAAAAATTTCAAAAACTTTTTTCAAAAAGCCATAGGCTAACAACATTCTAGCCGATTTAATTTTAATCGCAGTAATAGTATCTTTAGCTGCAATAGCTTTAATTCCCTCTCCTTTAAATTCTTTTGAAATTAATGTTCCATAAGATTCCGGAAGCAAGGTATTTTTCAAACGCACAGGAATATTAGCTTTACGTGCTGGCATTACCGTTTGTGGATGTAAAATTTTAGCACCAAAATAGGCTAACTCTGCCGCCTCATCAAACGATAAGTTTGAAATTGCATGCGTATTTTCTACAAATCGTGGATCATTATTATGCATTCCATCAATATCTGTCCAAATTTGAACTTCTTCAGCTTTTACAATACCTCCAATTATAGTTGCTGTATAATCACTTCCTCCACGTTGTAAATTTGCAATTTCTCCATAAGCATTTAAGCAAATAAAACCTTGGGTAATATAAATATCGGCTGGTAATGAATCTTGAATTAATCGTTGTAAGTTTTGTTTAATATAAAAATCATCAGGATCATTCGTTTTATCTATTCTCATAAATTCTAAAGCAGGTAATAATTGAGCATTCACTCCTTCCTGATTCAAATATTTTGTAAAAATATAGGTTGATAATAATTCACCTCTTGAAACTATTTTATTATACAATAATTCCGAATACTTTTCAAAAACACCTTCTTTTAAAAACTCAAAAACTAGATAAATATAATTTTCAACTTCCTGTTTTATGTTACTACTTTCAAATAATTCATATAAAACTTCCTGATATTTTTGTTCTAAAATTTTAATTCTTTGAATTGCTTCTGAACTATTATTATTTTTTATAAACTCTGAAATTTCAACCAATGCATTAGTAGTACCAGACATTGCTGAAAGCACTACTATTTTTTCTTCGCCATCCGTTATAATTTCTTTTACGCGCTTTATATTTTTAATTGAACCGACTGATGTACCTCCAAATTTTAAAACTTTCATTCTTTTATATTTAATTCAGTAAAATTAAAATGAATTCTTTCTTTATACGTTTATTTAAAAATTATATACTAATTTTGCACAAACTGTTAAATATTTAACAAATGAAAACCATTGCAACATGTGTTGAAGAAATCTTAATTTCACAACCTTTTTTAGAAGATGCTTTAACTCGTAATATTTTAAATTACAGCGCTTTAGCTGAAGAATTAAGAGATGAAATTTCTAAAATGCTACGAAAACCTGTAAAAGCAGGAGCAATCATGATGGCGTTGAGAAGATATTGCCCACCTAAAGAAATGGCAAATAAAATAAAGCTAAATAAAGCACTACAAAATTTGGGTGATATTACTGTTCGATCAGATCTTTCAGATTATACGTTTAAAAACTCAAATAGCTTAATTAAAGGACATTTAAAAATGTTGGAAGTTCTTAAACAAGATCCCTATGTTTTTTACACATTTACTCGTGGTGTTCATGAAAGTAATGTGTTAGTTACTACAACTTTAAAAAATCAAATAGAAGAAAGTTACAAAAATGAAGTTTGTACAACTGTTCAAGATCATTTATCGGCTATTACCATTGGTTTACCTAAAGAAAATACCAAAATTGCCGGATTATACTATCAGTTTTTTAAGCGTTTAGCTTGGGAAGGAATTTCATTATACGAAGTGGTTTCAACCACAAATGAGTTCACTATTTTAGTTGAAGATGATAATGTTGATAAAGCATTTTCAGCAATAAAAAGTTTAAAAAATTAGAAATAAGATGTACATTCTGCATAAAAATACTATGGTTCATTTTTCTTCAATTGGAAAAGGAACTGCTGTTGTTTTACTACATGGATTTTTAGAAAATAGTACCATGTGGACTATTATTTCTAAAAATCTCTCCAAAAAATATCGGGTTATTTGTATTGATTTATTAGGACACGGAAAAACTGAAAACCATGGGTATGTTCATACGATGGAAAATCAGGCTGAAATGGTTAAAGCTGTTTTAAATTACTTACGTTTACGAAAATATATACTAATTGGTCACAGTATGGGAGGTTATGTTGCTTTAGCCTTTTCAAAATTATTTCCTTCAAACATGAAAGGATTATGTTTAATGAACTCTACTGCGTTAGCAGATTCTGAAGAGAAGAAATTAAATAGAAATAGAGCCATTAAAGCCGTAAAACAAAACCCAAAAATATTTATAAGAATTGCTATTCCAATGCTTTTTTCTGAAGGAAATAGGAAAATATTTACTTCTGAAATTAAAGAAATTACTATTGAAGCTTTACGAATATTACCTCAAGGAATTATTGCAGCACTAGAAGGAATGAAAATTAGAAAAGACCAAACTTCAATTTATAAAAATGCAAAATTTCCAATTCAATTAATAATTGGAAAACAAGACCCCGCGTTAGACTATACATCATTAATAACTCAAACTAAAAACACAAAAGTACAAGTTGTTGAATTTCCCGACGGACATATGAGTCATATTGAAAATAAAGATGAACTTACCAGTACACTAACTTCATTTATAAAAAGTTGTAATCAATAATTTTTAATCCTTTTTAGTTAAAGAATTCCAACCTTGAGCCGTTAATTGTATTTGTTGATTTGCTCTAGTTACCAAATTAACACCTTCGCTTTCATGTGTAATATGTCCAATAACTGTTAAATGTGGGTTTGCTTTTATTTTAGGAAAATCTTCTTGTGAAATGGTAAATAACAACTCATAATCTTCACCTCCGCTTAAAGCAATTGTTGTACTATTTAATTCAAATTCTTCACAAGTAGCAATTACTTGAGGATCTAGAGGAAGTTTTTCTTCATATAAATTACATCCAACTTTAGATTGTGTACAAATATGTAATATCTCAGAAGAAAGACCATCAGAAATATCAATCATTGAAGTCGGTTTTACGTCTAAATCTTTTAATAATTTTACAATATCTTTCCTCGCTTCGGGCTTTAATTGGCGCTCAATTAAATAATTATAATCCGTTAAATCTGGTTGAGAGTTTGGGTTTACTTCAAAAACTTGTTTTTCACGCTCTAGTACTTGCAATCCCAAATAAGAAGCTCCTAAATCTCCTGTAACTACTAATAAATCGTTTTGTTTTGCTGTATTTCTATATACAATATCTTCTTTTTCAATTTCACCAATTGCAGTAACGCTAATTAACAATCCTTTGGTTGAAGATGTGGTATCTCCGCCTATTAAATCAATATTATATGTTTTACAAGCTAAATGAATACCTTCATATAATTCTTCCAATGCTTCTAACGGAAAACGATTTGATACAGCAATAGAAACCGTAATTTGTGTTGCATTACCATTCATTGCATATACATCCGACAAATTTACCATCACCGCTTTATACCCTAAATGTTTTAAAGGCATATAACTTAAATCAAAATGAACACCTTCAATTAATAAATCGGTAGTTATTAAAACTTGTTTTTCTTTCAAATCTAAAACTGCAGCATCATCACCAACACCTTTAATGGTAGAATTATTCTGAATTTTAAAATTTTGTGTTAAATGATTTATCAACCCGAATTCCCCTAATTCAGATAAACTGGTACGTGTTTGGTTTTTGTCTTCTATCATTTTGCAAAGATATTAAGTTTATAAGTAACAACTATAGCACTATTGATTATATTCATCTTAAAACTTTGTAAAAAACAAATTATTGTAGCTATATTTGCACTTATTTAGAATTAATCTACTTAAGCAATATGATTAAAGTTTCAGACATAGCAAAAAAGAAAGTTGTAGAACTTATGAGTGAAGATGGCTTCCATCCTACCAACCATTATGTTAGAGTTGGTGTAAAAAGCGGTGGTTGTTCAGGACTTTCATACGAATTAACTTTTGATAAGGAACAAAAAGAGGGTGATACAATTTTTGAAGACAATGATGTAAAAATTATTGTAGACAAAAAAAGCTTTTTATACCTTGTTGGTACAACTTTAGAATACTCTGGAGGGTTAAATGGAACGGGATTTGTTTTTAACAACCCAAACGCACAGCGCACTTGTGGTTGTGGAGAAAGTTTTTCACTTTAAAATATTAAGATGAATAAATTTACCGAAGACGATTTAAAAAAAGAACTCGAAACTAAAGAGTACGAATACGGTTTTTATACAGATATTAAAGCTGATAAATTTCCTGTTGGTTTAAATGAAGATGTTGTTATTGCCATTTCTAAAAAGAAAAATGAACCCGCTTGGATGACTGAATGGCGTTTAGACGCATTCAAAATTTGGAAAGAAATGGAAGAGCCAGAATGGGCAAATGTGAACTATGAAAAACCGAAATTTCAAGAAATTAGCTATTATTCTGCACCTATTCAAAAACCAAAATTGGATAGTTTAGATGAAGTTGATCCCGAATTATTAAAAACCTTCGAAAAATTAGGAATTTCTATTGATGAGCAAAAACGACTGTCGAATGTTGCCGTTGATATTGTGATAGATTCAGTTTCGGTTGCTACATCCTTCAAAAAAACATTGAATGAAAAAGGTATTATTTTTATGCCTATTTCTGAAGCAATAGAAAAACATCCTGATTTAGTTAAAAAATATTTAGGAACAATTGTTCCAAAAACAGATAATTTTTATGCTGCTTTAAATTCAGCAGTATTTTCTGACGGTTCGTTTTGTTACATTCCAAAAGGCGTTACTTGCCCTATGGAATTATCAACTTATTTTAGAATTAACGAAGGTGGAACTGGTCAATTTGAACGCACATTGCTAATTGCTGATGAAGGAAGCTATGTGAGTTATTTAGAAGGATGTACAGCTCCTGCTAGAGATGAAAATCAATTACACGCTGCTGTTGTTGAATTAATTGTTTTAGAGGATGCTGAAATAAAATATTCAACGGTTCAAAACTGGTACCCAGGTGATAAAGAAGGTAAAGGTGGGGTTTACAATTTTGTAACAAAAAGAGCTCTTTGTGAAAAAAATGCCAAAATTTCTTGGACTCAGGTAGAAACTGGAAGCGCCATTACTTGGAAATATCCAAGTTGTATTTTAAAAGGTGATAATTCAGTAGGTGAATTTTACTCTATTGCTGTTACAAATAACCATCAACAGGCAGATACAGGTACCAAAATGATTCACTTAGGAAATAATACTAAAAGTACCA
>NZ_JASFZF010000095.1:0-22299 GCF_046055765.1 Lutibacter sp.
ATTTTTAATTAATATTTCAATTATAAGATTATAATTTTAATAAAAGCACTTTTTAATTTACCTCCTCCTATTATCCAATAAAGGTAGAAGTTCTAAAAAATTGAGCGTTTACTTGCTGTATTAACACACAAGAATAAAAACTACAGGTTAAAACAATAAAATAGCTGAAATTTTTATTTTAAATAGGTAACTCCATATTGTTCAACTGCTCGTTATTCAAAAAAATAACAACTTATTATATAAAGAAAAAACCTTTAACTAAATTAGTTAAAGGTTTTTTTAGTAGCGGGAACTGGACTCGAACCAGCGACCTTCGGGTTATGAGCCCGACGAGCTACCTACTGCTCTATCCCGCGATTTGGATGGCAAAGATACAACGTTTTTTTAAAAAACCAACAACTTTTTAAAAATTAAAAATATTAAAGAGTACCTTTGCCGCCTTAAACATTGAAAATGAAGCATAAAGCAGGTTTTGTAAATATTATTGGTAATCCAAACGTTGGAAAATCAACATTAATGAATGCATTTGTAGGGGAGCGATTATCAATTATCACCTCAAAAGCTCAAACTACTCGTCATCGTATTTTAGGAATTGTGAATGGTGATGATTTTCAAATTTTATTTTCTGATACCCCTGGAATTATAAAACCAGCTTATGAATTACAAGCATCAATGATGGATTTTGTAAAATCTGCGTTTGAAGATGCCGATGTACTTATTTATATGGTTGAAATTGGTGAAAAAGAATTGAAAGATGAACAATTTTTTAATAAAATTCAAAATTCTAAAATTCCAGTTCTTCTATTAATTAATAAAATTGACAAATCTTCTCAAGAAGAAGTTGAAGAAAAATTACAATACTGGCAAGAAAAAGTTCCTAATGCTGAAGTGATGTTAATTTCAGCTTTAGAAAACTTTAATGTTGAAGGTGTTTTTAATAGAATATTAGAAATATTACCAGAATCACCAGCTTTTTATCCAAAAGATCAATTAACAGATAAGCCTGAACGATTTTTTGTGAATGAAGCTATTCGAGAAAAAATATTAATGCATTACAAAAAAGAAATTCCGTATGCAGTTGAAATAGAAACTGAAGAGTTTTTTGAGAGTGAAAAAATTATTAAAATTCGTTCTATAATTATGGTAGAACGCGAAACTCAAAAAGGAATTATTATTGGTCATAAAGGAGCTGCTTTAAAACGTGTAGGCGTTGAAGCACGCAAAGATTTACAGAAATTTTTTGATAAAAAAATACATCTAGAATTATACGTTAAAGTAAATAAAAACTGGAGGAATGACAAACGACAATTAAGGCGTTTTGGATATAACGATTAGTCTATTAAATTTATTATTTATATAATGTTTTCATCATAAACACATAAAGTTCATCCATCTGTTTATGCCCTCTTTTTTTTCCAATTCTACCTAAAAAATACATCACAATCCATACAATTGGTAAAGCAAACACCATACTTAATGCAAAGAAATTATCACTTTTTAAAGTCCTTTGCACATAAGCCATCACAGAAAACCCAATAAAAAAGACAGCCACAGCAAAATGAAAAAACATAAATAAAGTCCAAACTTGTGGTTTTGGACCAAACAACCCTTTAACAATTGTTGTTTTTTCTTTCACCTTTTCAATTTCAATATTTAATTGTGGAGACCAAAAATGATTTTCATTAATAGGAACATCAATTACAATATGTCCGTCAACTATTTTACTACAATATTTACAGTTACCATCTTCTAAGTTATCCTTAAATTTTTTAATTAAATTTAATTGATCATCATCAAAATTCATTTTAAATCTAGGGCGTAAATGTATATTGCTATTCCTATACTCACTCATTTTTTAATTTTTTTAGATTTGAAATATACTGTTTTTTATTAAATATCTTTTTTAGAAGTTGTAATCGGTTTCTTTTCAAATTAAAATTATGTAATTTCGCAAAAAATTAAAAAAAACCCAATGAGTAATATTGTAGCTATTGTAGGAAGGCCAAATGTTGGAAAATCTACGTTGTTTAATCGTTTAATTCAACGAAGAGAAGCAATTGTTGATTCAGTAAGTGGTGTTACGCGTGACAGAAATTATGGAAAAAGTGATTGGAATGGTAAAGAATTTTCTTTAATTGATACCGGTGGTTACGCTATTGGCTCTGAAGATGTTTTTGAAAGTGAAATTAGAAAACAAGTACAATTAGCTATTGATGAAGCAGATATAATTGTGTTTGTTGTTAATGTTGAAGATGGTATTACACCAATGGACACTGAAGTTGCAAATATTTTACGTAAAGTAAAAAAACCAATTTTTATGGCAGTTAATAAAGTTGATAACGCCATGCGTGACGCTGATGCTGTTGAATTCTACAATCTTGGCTTAGGTGATTATTATACAATTTCATCAATTAATGGAAGTGGAACAGGTGAGTTATTAGATGATTTAGCAAAAAAATTAAAAGATGAAGTTATAGAAGAAAATCTTCTTCCTCGTTTTGCAGTAGTTGGTCGTCCAAATGCAGGGAAATCTTCTTTTATAAATGCGCTAATTGGTGAAGATAGATTTGTTGTAACAGATATTGCTGGTACAACTCGTGATTCAATTGATACTAAATACAATCGTTTTGGGTTTGATTTTAATTTAGTAGACACTGCTGGTATTCGAAAAAAATCTAAAGTAAAAGAAGATTTAGAATTTTACACCGTAATGAGAGCAGTTAGAGCCATTGAATATTGCGATGTTGCCATTGTTGTAATTGATGCAACTCGTAATTTTGAAGGACAAGACGAAAATATATTTTGGCTAGCCGAAAAAAATAAAAAAGGTATTGTTATTTTAGTAAATAAGTGGGATTTAATTGAAAAAGAAACCAATACCATGCGCGACTTTGAAGCTAAAATTAGAAAAGAAATTGCACCATTTACTGATGTGCCAATTCTATTTATAAGTGCTTTAACTAAACAACGTATTTTTAAAGCTATTGAAACTGCTGTTGAAGTTTTTGAAAATAGAAAAAATAGAATTGCTACAAGCAAATTAAATGATACAATGCTAGATATTCTTAAGCATCATTCTCCACCAGCATATAAAGGGAAATTTGTTAAAATAAAATATTGTATGCAACTCCCAACACCAACACCTCAGTTTGTGTTTTTCTGTAATTTACCACAATATATTAGAGATCCATATAAACGTTTTGTTGAAAACAAGCTACGTGAATTATTTAATTTCAACGGTGTTCCAATAGTTATTTACTTCAGAAAAAAATAGGTATTCTTCAAATCAAATTGTTTTGAATAAATTACTTCTATAAATCATTTAGTTTAAACGATTTGAGAATTATTATTTACTCTTATCATTATTTTTATTATCTTATGTAATTAAAATTACATCTTTATGTACCTATTTTTACATAGTATAATTTCCTAACATTGTAATTTTGAACTTATTTTTAATCTAGACTAAATTAAAATAACATTAAACTAGAAATAACTATATGAAAATTTTAGTATTAGGTGGTGGTTTTGCAGGAGTTGAAGCAGCTATTAAACTTAGAAAATATGGATATGAAGTAACTTTAATTTCCGACAGAGATTATATGTTCATCTATCCAATATCTATATGGATTCCAGTTGGCGGAATTAGTTTTGAAGACACAAAATTAAATCTCTATGAACTACAAAAAAAACATGGATTTAATCTTATTATTGAAAAAATAACAAAAATTGACAATGAAAATCAGCAAATAATTACTGATAAATCAATTCATTCATACGACTATCTTTTTATTGGTCTTGGAATGAGTAAAGTTTATATAAAAGGCTTAGAATTTACACATTCTATTTGCGGTAAACCTCAGGAAGCTAACACCATCAAAGATAAGTTAGAAAAATTAGTTGCTAAAGGTAGCGGAACCATAAATGTAGGTTTTGGTGGAAATCCAAAAGATCCAACTTCTACAACAGTTAGAGGAGGTCCTGCTTTTGAATTATTATTTAACATAAGTAATTTTCTAAATAAAAAAGGATTAAGAGAAAAATTTAAACTTACCTTCTTTGCACCAATGGCTGAGCCTGGAAAACGTATGGGAGATAGGGCCTTTAAAAGTATGGGTGCTTTTTTTGAGCGTTATCATGTAAACACTCACTTCGGGATAAAAATTAAAGAATTTACTAAAGATGCAATTGTTTTTGCAAATAATACACAATTAAATTCCGATTTAACCTTGTTCATATCTGGTGGAGATGGAATGGATTTAATTAAAAACACAAGCCTACTCAAAAATGAAACTGGTTTTTTAAAAATTAATGAATTGTGCAGAGTAGAAAATGAAGATAATATCTATGCAATAGGAGATGCCGCAGCTATTATAAATCATCCGTGGGCAGCAAAACAAGGTCACATTGCTGAAGTAATGGCTGATGTGAGTACTTATAATTTCCACCATACCATAAAACAAACCGGAAAACGGAAAAGTTATTGGGAAAAACTACATATTATTTGTGTAATGGATAGTGGAGATGGAGCCGCTTTTGTAATGCGAACCTCAAAAAAAGAAATTATGATTCCCTTGCCAATTGTTGGTCATTGGCTTAAAAAAGGATGGGGTTGGTACTATAAACAAAGTAAAATGAAACGCATGTTCCGAATTCCAGGAATGTAATTTTAAAATAATTTTAAAAAATAAGTATGGAAGATATGATTTTCTACGATAGATTGCAGTTTGCATTTACTATCACATTTCACTATATATTTCCTCAGTTAACAATGGGATTATCATTATTGATAGTTTTTTTTAAATGGAAATTTTTAAGAACAAACATTGAAAAATATAACGATGCTGCTAAATTTTTTATGAAAATATTTGCAGTAAATTTTACTATGGGTGTTGTTACTGGAATTCCAATGGAATTTCAATTTGGTACAAATTGGGCTAAATTCTCTGAATTAACAGGAGGAATAATTGGTCAAACGTTGGCTATGGAAGGTTTGTTTTCCTTCTTTTTGGAATCTTCATTTTTAGTGCTATTTATTTTTGGTGAAAAATTAATGGGACAAAAATTACATTTCTTAACGGGTTTTCTAGTCTTTTTAGGTTCTTGGGCAAGTGGATGGTTTATATTAGCAACAAATGCCTGGATGCAGCATCCTGTAGGTTATGAAATTTTAGAAAATGGCAAATATGTTCTTCAAAATTTTTCAGCATTATTTGGTAATCCTTGGTTAATTCCTGCTTTCTTACACAATCAAATAGCTTCAGTTGTAACTTCTTCATTTGTTGTAGCAAGTATTGGTGCATTTTATATTTTAAGAAATAAAAGTGTAGAACATGGAAAATTATTTTTAAAAACAGGAATTATTTTCGGATTAATCTCAAGTTTACTTCTTGCATTCCCTACAGGTGACTGGAATGCTAAAAATGTAGCGAAATATCAACCTGCTTCTTTTGCTGCAATGGAAGGTATTTTTAAAACTGAAGAAGCTGGTGCTGAAATTGTTCTAATTGGGCAACCAAATATGGTTGAAAAAAAACTAGACAACAAAATTGCAGTTCCTAATATTTTAAGTTTTTTAACGTACCAAGATTGGAATAAACAAATTCCTGGTATGGATCAATTTAAAAAAGAAGAATTACCAGGTAATATTCCTGCACTCTATTATTCATATCATATTATGGTTGGTTTAGGAACTATTTTTATTGCAATCATGGGTATAGCGGTTTTCTTTTTATGGAAAAGAAAATTGTATTCAATTAAACCACTACTTTGGATAATTATGTTCTTAGTACCTTTCCCTTATATCGCCAATATCACAGGCTGGTATGTTGCTGAATTAGGGCGACAACCATATTTAGTATATGGTTTATTAAAAACAAGTGAAGGTATATCTCCAACAGTCTCATCTGGAAACACATTATTTACATTATTAGGGTTTGTAGGCTTATATATGTTGCTTGGTTTATTATTTTTAGTATTAGTAGGAAAAACTATTCATCAAGGCCCTAAACATTTAAAACATTAAATTATGGAAGTATTTTGGTTTATTATTATTGCAGCTGTTTTAGCTATGTTTTTTGTGTTAGATGGTTATGATTTTGGTACAGGTATTATTCATTTGTTTTTTGCAAAAAAAGAAAAAGATAAAGAAGTTATTGCAAAATCTGCAGGATTATTTTGGGACTCAAATGAAGTTTGGCTAGTTGCAGGTGGCGGAATGCTTTTTATGGCTTTCCCCACTTTTTACGCTTCAGTTTTTAGTGGCTTTTATCTTCCTCTAATTATAGTGTTATGGCTCATTATATTTAGAGCTATTGGACTAGAGTTTAGAAATCAATTTAACTATCAAATGTGGAAAACAATTTGGGACAAAGCATTTGGAATTTCAAGCTTATTATTAGCATTGTTTTTTGGTATTGCCTTAGGAAATATAGTTAGAGGTGTAAATTTAGGCGGAGTTGAAAATGGTATATCTGTTTATGAAGGACATTACTTTTTTTTACCATTGTGGGATAGTAGTTTTAGTCCGTTAAGTGAAACACCCGGCGTAATTGATTGGTTTACAATTGTTATTGGAATAATTTCTGTAGTAACTTTAGCAATACATGGTGCAACTTGGATCATCTTAAAAACAAATTCATCTATAAATAACAAACTTAAATCTATTATTTTTAATTTTAATATTATTTTACTAGTTCTAACTATATTTTCACTAATTATTTGGCAAATTATAAATCCAAATTCATTAAATAATTTTATTGAAAAGCCTTATTTAATTATTTTCCCAATTATTTATTTTTCTGGTTTAACTGGTTTATTTTTTGTGAAAAAAGTAAAAAAAGATATATATAATTTTATCTTTTCAACAATGGTAATTCTTGGTGGAATAACTTCATCCTTAGCATCTTTATTTCCTGTAATACTACCTTCAACAAATTCAATAAATGAATCGTTAACTATATTTAATACTGCAACAAATGAATATGGTTTATCTGTTGCTTTTAATTGGGGAATTGTGGGTATTATATTAATTATAATATATTTTGTGATACAAAAACGATTATTAGGAGGAAAAATAGACACTATGGATTACGGACATTAATTAAAAAGTTATGACCGCTACTTTAATTTCATTAATTAGCATTTTGATTGGAATAATTGGAGCAAATTCAGCTGCATTTATTTTAAAAAAATATTCTTTTGGTATTGTAGGAAATACAATTGCTGGTGTATTTGGAAGTATTTTTTTTATCAAATCCTTTGGTCGATTAGGATTTGATCCTATGTCCATTATTAAATTAGGTAATATTGATTTTAAATTATTTACACTTAACATAATAGTGTCTTTATTTGGAGGAATTACAGCAGTAATATTGGCGAAAAAATTAAAAAAAATAATGAATAGTGATAAAAAAGAATCATGAAAATAGCGATACCAACAAACGATAGAAATTTAATAGCTAAACGAACAGGGAGAGCTGCTGAATTTGCTATATATACAATTGATAGTGGAGAAATTAAATCTGTTAAATACGAAAAAAATACACATAACCAAGACGACCATGACAAGAATGAAGGTCACCACCACGGTGAAAATGAAAACCACAGCCATAACGGACACAATCATGAACATGGTAAACAGAATCATGATGAGCTTTTGGTTTTATTAGACGGCATTGATATTTTATTTGTAAGGGCTGTTGGAAAGTATATGAGAAAAACTTTAAAAAACGGGAGCATAAATTATCAATTGGTTAAAATTGATGCTATTTCTAAAATCTTAGAGGATTACCTAAAAAGTATAAATTAATAAATACTTGTGAAAAAGTATTCAAAAAATTAAGTGCTTTTTTATATATTCTATCACTTACTTTCCCGGTTGTAATATCCTAAAATAAAACCTAACACAACCGACCAAATAGCTGCTAAACCAATTTGATAAGGCTTATCTAACATAAAAGTAATTGTGTGTGCAGGAATCCAAAACCAAATAAGAGAAAATATTCCTTTATCAATATTTTTCCAGTTATTTTGTTTAGCAATTAAATTATCTAAAAATCGATGAAAAATTACAAGAAACAGCCCGTATTGCAAATTCATAGTTGCTGAAACTGTAAAAGCTCTACCAAACAATCCAAGTTCAGGAAGTAAATTATGAGAAACCAAATTATCTACAAATCCTTGAAAACCTACAAATGCATATTTAATTGTAACAGCAATTATTACCCATTCTAGCATTTTTAATAAAACAATTGAAATCTTATAAGGTGCGTATATTGCACCTTTTTGCATCCATTTTGAGAAAACATCACCTAAAGTTCCTAATATAGCAAACTGAATCATAGCGCTATAAATTGGATATTCTTTTACTAATTCAATGTATGAGTTCATATTTTCTATTCCTAGAAAGTAAAAATTTAATATTATTTAACTAAAAAAGAAAGTTTACCAGCCACCGCTTGCGCCACCTCCGCCGAAGCCTCCACCTCCGCCGAAACCACCAAAACCACCACTAGAACCACCTCCAAAACCTCCACTTCCAAAACCACCGCTAGAACCTCTACCTGCTCCACTCAATAAAATTGCGGTTAAAATATTAGCAGCTGTATTATTCCTATTGCCTCTATTACTACCTCCTCCTCTATTTTTCTTCGAAAAAACAATTATTAAAAATATAATTATGGTAATAATAAATATAATGTTTGAAAAACCTATCTTACTATTTTTAATTGGAGCATCATTTTTATATTCGCCTTTTAAAACTTCAATTATAACATCAATACCTTTATCTAAACCTGTATAATAATCTCCTTTTTTAAATTCAGGAATAATAATATTTTCTATAATCCTTCTGGATAGTGCATCTGTTAACAAATGCTCTACTCCATAACCAGTTTGAATTGAAATTTTTCTATCATCTTTTGCCAATAAAATAACAATTCCGTTATCTTTCCCTTTTTGGCCAATTTCCCATTTGTGAGCAAGTTGTGTAGTGTAAAAATTAATATCTTCTCCAAAAGTTGTTGGCATAATTAGTAAAAACATCTCTGTTGAAGTAGAATCGCTATAACGAATTAACTTTGTTTCTAAAGATGATTTTTCATTGGCACTTAAAGTGTTAGTACTATCTATTAAAGCTGGAATAAAACTTGGTTTATTTGGTATATTTTGTGAAAATATATTTCCAGTTATAAATAATAAAAACAGTAATATATATAAGAATTTTGTGCTACCCTTTTGAAATTTCATCTGATAATTCGTTTGTGTCATTTGATTCATAAGGAAAAAAGTTTTTTAATTTTTCTCCAACTTTAATAATAGCTAATTCAATACCTTTAGAGAATTCACCACTAGAAAAATGAGAAAGCACCAATTCTTTTTCTGATTCCCAAAAATCTTCCGGAACCTTATTATTAATACCTTCATCACCTAAAATAACAAATTTTCTACTTTCAACAGCAATATAAAACAACACTCCATTTCTTAATTTAGTAGTTTCCATCTTTAAAAGATGAAAAACCTCCAAAGCTCTTTCCATTGGAGGTTTTTCAGTACTTTTTTCAATATGAACTCTTATTTCTCCTGAAGTGTTTTTTTCCGCAGTTTTAATTGCTTCAATAATTTGTTGTTCTTGAGGTGCAGTTAAAAAATTTTCAATTTTTGACATATTCTTAATTAAAATTCAACTTTAGGAGCAACATCACTACCTTTAGCAGCCTGAAAACGAGCCATTTCATTAAAATTACCAATAAAATTATTTAAAATATTATTTGGAAATTTTTTGATGTGTTTATTAAATAGGTTTACAACTTTATTGAAACGATTACGTTCTACGTTTATCCTATTTTCTGTTCCTTCTAATTGACTTTGTAATTCTAAAAAGTTTTGATTTGCTTTTAAATCTGGATATTTTTCAACGGTAACTAATAACCTTGACAATGCTCCACTTAACCCATCTTGTGCTTTTTGAAAAGCAGCCATTTTATCTGGTGTTATATTCGTTGGGTCAATAGTTGTCTGTGTAGCTGCTGCCCTAGCTTTTATTACACCTTCTAAAGTTTCTTTTTCGTGTGCTGCATATCCTTTTACCGTAGAAACTAAATTAGGAATTAAATCTGCTCTTCTTTGATAAGCACTTTCAACGTTAGACCAAGATGTTTTTGCATTTTCTTCTAGTTCAACTGATGTATTATAAAATCCAACAGCTGTTCTATAAATTGCAAACACAATTACAGCTACAATTATTAAAGGTATTAACCACTTTTTCATTTGTATCGTTTTAAATTATTTATAGTTCTATTTATTAGTTGTAAATGGATATGTTTTGTTACAAAATATCCTCAAATTCTTAATCAATTTGACTTTTAATTTTTATTAGTTCTTGTTTTATCACTTCTAAACGAGAGATAATTTCATGATTATTTTTCACATTTTTAGGATTCTCTTTCATTTTGCTTTTAGCGCCCTCTAAAGTAAAACCTTTTTCCTTAACTAAGTAATAAATTAATTTTAAATTTTTAAGATCTTCCTGTGTGAATAACCTATTCCCCTTTTTATTTTTTTTTGGTTTTAAAATATCAAATTCTTTTTCCCAAAAACGAATATGTGAAGTGTTTAGACCGAAAGCTTTAGCAACTTCTCCTATTTTATAATATCTTTTTTCTGGTAAATCTATATACATTTAATTTAGTCTAATGATTGTCCTTCAATTTGAGCAGCTCTTTGCATTGCTTCAAATTCTTTAGGAGATAAATTTCCATAATAAAAATTAATTGGATTTATTTTTTTTCCGTTTTTATGAACTTCATAATGTAAATGAGGACCTAGTGAGCGCCCTGTAGTACCTACAAAGCCAATTAAATCTCCTCGTTTTACGTGTTTCCCCTTTTTTACATTGTATTTACTTAAATGTGCATAAAGCGTTATATAACCAAACCCGTGGTTTATTTCAATATGTTTACCAAAACCTGAAGCACGTTGATCTGCTCTTTTTACAATACCATCACCGGTTGCATAAACGGGCGTTCCTGTAGGTGCTGAAAAATCCATGCCATAATGCTTTTTTCTTGCCTTGGTAAAAGGGTCTGAACGCCAACCATAACCAGAAGCCATACGTGTTAAATCTTCTTTTTTAACTGGTTGAATAGCTGGTATTGCCGCTAATAATTTTTCTTTATTTTCAGCCAATTTTACAATTTCATCTAAAGATTTCGATTGTACATATAATTGTTTTGATAATATATCCATGTTTTTTGTTACATCAGTAACCATTTCAGAATTTTCAAAACCTTCTAAAGCTTTATACCTATTTACACCTCCAAAGCCTGCTTTTCTTTGTTCCTTAGGAATTGGATTTACTTCAAAATATAATCGATAAATATTATTATCCCTATCTTGAATTTCTTCTAATATTTTTTCTAGCTGAACAATTTTTTTACTATGTAATTCTTCATTTAATTTAACAAACTCTAATTCTCTTTTAATTTCCTTTTCTTTAGGAGATTCAAAAACAGGAGAAAAAATTACAAATCCCAAAAACATAAATATAATAGCTGCAACAATTGTTAGCATAAACCTTTTAAATTTATCTCTTTTTTTTACGCGTATCTTTTGATATGATAATGTATCAGAATCGTAATAATATTTTACCTTCGCCATAAATATAAATTATGTTATTTTTGCATCATAAAACGCCACAATATTTATTAATATTGTGACGCATAATTAACAAATTTACAAAATGTTTTACAAAAGCTGTAAAGCACACTGTATTTAGTATATAATTAACAAATGAAATCACAACAAGTCCGTAAAGAATTTTTAAACTTCTTTGAATCAAAAAAACACGCTATAGTTCCTTCTTCACCAATTGTACTAAAGAATGATCCAACACTTATGTTTGCCAATGCCGGTATGGTGCCTTTTAAAGAGTATTTTTTAGGTCAAAAAAATATTATAGACAAACGAATTGCTGATACGCAAAAGTGCTTACGTGTTTCAGGAAAACATAACGATTTAGAAGAAGTAGGAAAAGATACTTACCACCATACCATGTTTGAAATGTTAGGAAACTGGAGTTTTGGTGATTACTTTAAAAAAGAAGCAATTTCATGGGCTTGGGAATTACTTGTTGATGTTTTAAAAATTGACAAAAATTGTTTATATGTGACTGTTTTTGAAGGTGCAAAAGAAGATGGTTTAAGTTATGACCAAGAAGCTTACGATTATTGGAAAGAACATATTAGTGAAGATCGTATTATTAACGGAAATAAAAAAGATAACTTTTGGGAAATGGGTACTCAAGGACCTTGTGGACCTTGTTCTGAAATTCATGTTGATATTAGATCTGATGAAGAAAAAGCCAAAATTTCTGGAAAAAGTTTGGTAAATATGGATCATCCACAAGTAGTGGAAATTTGGAATTTAGTATTTATGGAATTTAACCGTAAAGCTAATGGTTCCTTAGAAAAACTACCCCAGCAACACGTTGATACAGGAATGGGGTTTGAACGTTTATGTATGGTTTTACAAAACAAACAATCTAATTACGATACTGATGTATTTACTCCTTTAATTAGGGAAGTTGAAGCAATTACAAATAACAATTATGGTAAAAATGAAGAAATTGATATTGCCATTCGCGTAATTTCTGATCACGTTAGAGCGGTTGCTTTTGCTATTGCAGATGGACAATTACCTTCAAATACTGGTGCTGGCTATGTAATTAGACGAATTTTAAGAAGAGCTATACGTTACGGTTTTACTTTTTTAACTATTAAAGAACCTTTTATCTACAAATTAGTTCTAACCTTAACCAAACAAATGGGAGACTATTTCCCAGAATTAAAAGCTCAACATCAATTAATTACAAACGTTATTAAAGAAGAAGAAATATCTTTTTTACGAACTTTAGATCAAGGGCTGGTTTTATTAGATGGAATTATTAATAACACACAAGGAAAAGAAGTTTCAGGTAAAAAAGCATTCGAATTATTTGATACTTATGGATTCCCAATAGATTTAACAGCTTTAATTCTTTCTGAAAAAGGAATGACACTTAATGAAGTTGATTTCAATTCTGAATTAGAAAAACAAAAAAATAGATCTAGAGCTGCTGCTGTTGTTGAAACAGATGATTGGGTTATTTTATATGATGACGATGAAGAGGAATTTATTGGCTACGACACGCTTGAAGCCACTATTAAAATTACACGTTACAGAAAAGTATCATCAAAAAAAGAGGGTGATATATATCAGTTAGTTTTTAATATGACACCATTTTATGCTGAAGGTGGTGGGCAAGTTGGTGATAAAGGATATCTTGAAGTTACGAATGGAAATATTATTTATATTGTTGATACCAAAAAAGAAAATAATTTAATTATTCATTTTGCTAAAAGTTTACCTAAAGATCCTACGCAAAAATTTAAAGTTGTTGTAGATGAAACACAGCGCTTTAGAACCGCTTGTAATCATTCTGCAACACACTTATTACAACAAGCTTTACGTGAAGTTTTAGGAACCCATGTAGAACAAAAAGGTTCATTTGTGCATTCTAAAAATTTACGTTTCGATTTTTCTCATTATGCAAAACTTACTGTAGATGAGCTTCGAGCAGTTGAAGATTTTGTAAATGCACGAATCAACAATAAATTGCCTTTACAAGAATTTAGGAACATTCCTATGGAAACTGCACTAAAAAAAGGTGCAATGGCTTTATTTGGTGAAAAATATGGAGATACTGTTCGAACAATTCAGTTTGGAAACTCAATAGAATTATGTGGAGGAATTCATGTGCAAAACACAAGTGATATTTGGCATTTTAAAATAACTTCAGAAAGTGCAATTGCTGCAGGAATTAGACGTATTGAAGCTATTACTAATGATGCAGCCAAAGAGTTTTATTTTGAAAACAATAGCGTATATTCAGAAATAAAAACCTTGCTGAAAAACTCTAAAAATCCTAAAAAAGCAATTGTTGATTTACAAGAGGAAAATACTTCATTAAAAAAACAAATTGAGGGTTTATTAAAAGATAAAACAAAAAGTTTAAAAGGCAATTTAATTAATGATGTTGAAGCTATTAATGGCGTTAACTTTTTAGCCAAAAAAATAGATTTAAATCAAAATAGCATCAAAGATTTAGCCTTTGATTTAGGGAATCAAATAGATAATTTATTTTTATTAGTTGGTTCAGAATCAGAAGGAAAAGCTTTTTTAACCTGTTATATTGCTAAAAATTTGGTAGAGGAAAAACAATTAAATGCCAGTAAAGTAGTTCGTGAACTTGGAAAATTAATTCACGGCGGCGGCGGCGGACAAGCATTTTTTGCTACTGCTGGTGGTAGAAACCCTGAAGGAATTGAACAAGCTTTAGAAAAAGGAAAAAATTATATCTCATAATATTGAATTTCAGAACTAATATACAATTACAGCAAGAACGTAATCAAATAGATTATGCTTCAAAATTATTGTTAATTGGTTCATGTTTTTCAGGAAATATATATACTAAATTAAACTACTTTAAGTTTCATGCTTTTAGTAATTCATTTGGTATTTTGTTCAATCCAATTGCTATTGAAAACTTAATTACCAATGCCATTAATAAAAAAAAATATACCGAAAAAGATATTTTTAATTTAAATGAACGTTGGCATTGTTTTGATGCACATTCCGATTTAAGCAGTGCTGAAAAGAATGAATTATTAACTAATTTAAACACTGCTATTACAGTAACAAATAAACAAATTGAGAATACAACTCATATTATAATAACTTTAGGTTCAGCTTGGGTCTATCGATTTATTGAAACAGATACTATTGTTGGTAATTGCCATAAAGTTCCACAAAAAAAGTTTTTAAAAGAGTTACTTTCTATCAAAAAAATAATTGCTAGTTTAGAGAATATTATTGCATTAATAAAAAGTGTAAATCCAACAATTAATATCATTTTTACAGTAAGTCCTGTTCGTCATTTAAAAGATGGATTTGTTGAAAATTCACAAAGTAAAGCTCATTTATTAGCTGCAATTCATCAAATAACAAATCGTAGAAATCAGTTATTTTACTTTCCTTCTTATGAAATAATGCTAGATGATTTACGAGATTATCGCTTTTACAATAGCGATATGGTTCATCCAAACGAAACAGCCATCAATTATATTTGGGAACAATTTCAACAAGTTTGGATACATGAAAAATCAACTTCTATGATGAAGGAAGTTGATACTATTCAAAAAGGATTAGCTCACAAACCTTTTAATCCAACTTCTGAACAACATCAACAATTTTTAAAGGATTTAGATAAAAAAATTACTTCTTTAAAAAATATTTACAACATTACTTTTTAAAATATACGTCAAATGCCGTATTGATTTCTCTTTCAATTTATTAGATTTTTGAAGTAACTAATTCATAAATTAATTAAAATGAAAAAAATAATGTTATTTATTTCTTTGCTATTTATAGCAAATACATACGCACAACAAATAGGGAAAGTAGAAATTAAAAAAGAGTCGGGTTTTGCAATGAAAAAATTTGCAGATGCTCCAAAAAAAATCTTCATTCAAGACTTCTTTGTAAATTATCAAATGCTATACGACCAAGTAGAAATAGCAAAAGGAGGAAGAGAAATTGGTGGAGGTCATAGAGGTAAAGCAAAAGCTCAATTAGTGTTAGGTGTACAAGGTGTAAGTGAAACAGACTTACAAGAAATAACAGATAAACTGTATGCTGAGTATATTTCAAAATTAAAAGCAAAAGGGTTTCAAATTATTACAGCAGATGAAGCTTCAAAAATAGACAGATTTAAAGATTGGAAACTCGTTAAGGGAGGAGCTCCAAGTAAAGCACAATTTCCAGGGTATGTTTCTACTGCACCAACAGATGTGTTATTCTTAGTTAGGAAAATGAATTCAAAAGGTAAAATTAAAAAGAAAAGTATTTTTGATAATGGAATGGGAACATCTAAAGATTTAGGAGGTACAGTTGTAGCAAGGGTTAATATTGTCATACCTTTTATTAAAGATGCCGAATCTCAAGGTAGTAAAGCATTAACAAAAACCTTTGGAGGTGTAGCTAAAATAGTTGCAAAAACAGAGCTTAGCATTACAAAATCGACTTCTGTCACTAAAAAAGGGGCGTGGGGTAAAGTTCTTATTTTAAATTCTTCAAGCTTATTTGCTTATAAAGAAGGATTGAAAAACCAAGCATCCTTAATTATAGTACCTAAAAAGAAAATTTTAATTAATGGTGTTTTTGAAAGTAAAAAATACAAAGCAATAAAAAGTGCTTCACAAGATTTATGGGGAACTAGTGTTGGAGCTTTAAGAGTATTTAATGTAAACGATCAAGTTTTAAAGAAAATGCAAGCCGTTTCTTGTGATTCAGAAAAATATAAGAATGGTGTGTTTCAGGCTGGTCTAGCTTATCTTAATAAATCATTAGACCCATTTTTAGTAAATATTAAATAAACCAAGTTTAATTATTATTTAAAAATCATTTAATTATAAACCTGAGTTAAACATAAAGACTTCTAATTATTAGTCATTTATAAATTCTATAGTAAAAACGGGTGTCATTCCTGCGAAGGCAGGAATCTAAACGCATCCTATTTATATGGATTCCTGCCTTCGCAGGAATGACAAAACAACTATAAAACGCACTAATTCAACAATTTGTATTATTTTCCTTATGTCGAACTCTCGATATAAGACTATTTCAAAAGCCTACACTAATGAAATAATTTTCTAACCAATTCAATGTTAATTTATTGAATTGGTTATTTTTTTTTAAATTGCTAAAAATCAAATTTTTCAATGAAAATAAAACTACTTTTTATATTCATTTTAATTTTTAATATAACTATTTCTCAAAATAGTTTTTTTGTTGATAGCATTCAGAAAAAAATTGAAGGCCTCCAAAAAAAAGAAAAATTAAAACAGCTATTAGAAATTCCATACGATAAATTTATGGGGAATATTTCTTCTTCTAAATCTCTTGCGCAAAAAGCTATTAAAATTGCTATAGAATTAAACGATAGCATTTCATTAGCTGAAGCAAATATACTTTTAGCACAAATTTATAATTATCAGGATAAACGTGAAAAAAAAATAATCTACAATTTAAATGCCATCCGAATTTATGAAGAAATTGGAAAACTTGAAGAAGCTGGTTATGCCTACGGTGAATTAGGATTTTCAATAAAAAGAGAAGATCTTAAAAGTGCGCTATTTTATATGCGTAAAGGGTTAAAAATTATTAATAAAATTAACAATCTTAAAACCCCAGATGCAACACTAGATAATTATGGAATTTTACAAAGAATGATTAAAAATTATGACAGTGCTATTTATTACCATAATAAATCATTACAACTAAAAAAATTAAATAATGATAGTATTGGAATTCCTTATAGTTATGTTCATTTAGCTACGGTAAATATTAATTTGAAAAACTACAAAAAAGCTAAACAATATATTGATAGCGCTCATGTTATTCGTGTAAAACGTTCAGATATTTATGGAATTACAGATAACTATGTATATTATGGCGACCTTTATTTCTCAAAAGAAAATTATACGTTAGCTCTTGAAAATTATAAAAAAGGATTCGATTTATCTATTAAAAACAACTTTTTATCCTTACAAAAATATTGCGCTAATTATTTAACAAAATCTTACCTTAAACAAGAGGACTATAAAAATGCATTTACCTACAATAGTATATTTCAAAGTTTAAAAGATAGCACCATAAATACTCAAACAAATACTACAGTTGCTGAACTTCAAATAGAATTTGAAACCGAAAAAAAAGAAAAAGAAATAGCACAACAAAAAGAACAATTATTAAAAAACAAACTCGAAATTAAAAGTAAAAATTTAATATCTATCATGTTAAGTTCTCTACTATTATTGCTAGTTGTAATTTCTTTTGGTTTATATAAAAGGCAACAACATAAAAAAAGAGAATTTAAAAATAAATTACTTCTTAAAGAAGCGCAAATTTATAACAAATTACAAAATCAACGATTACGAATTTCCAGAGATTTACATGATAATATTGGATCTCAACTTACATTTATAATCTCATCAATAGATAATTTAAAATTTATCACAAAAAAATCTAATAAAAACCTAAAAACTAAACTTTCTGAAATAAACGAATTTACAAATTCAACCATTTCTCAACTTAGAGATACTATTTGGGCTATGAACAAAAATGAAATTAACTTTGAAGATTTACAAAGTCGTGTTTTAACATTTATTGAAAAAGCAAAGATAGTTGCCCCAACTATTCATTTTAAATTTAGTTCAACTGTGAAAAGTTCAGTTGTGTTTTCTTCAATGAAAGGAATGAATATATTTAGAGTTTTACAAGAGTCTATAAATAATAGTTTAAAATATGCTAAAGCTACTGAAATTTCAATTGCTTTTTCTGAGACTAAAAATGAACTACTTTTTAATAGTACAGATAACGGAAATGGTTTTGATATAAATACCGTAAAACTTGGAAACGGTTTAGAAAATATGCAAAAAAGGATTCAAGAAATTAATGGTGTGTTATCTATAAATTCTGAAATTAATAAAGGTACAAATATTCAAATTAAATGCTTAAAAAATAAGTCAAATGACGTATAGGTTTACCTTGTAATAATTTTTAAATTTATCTATCTAAACTAAAAAATATAGTATGAACCTTAAAATAGCCATCGCCGAAGATAATAGCTTTTTAGCCAAAGCAATAATAGAGAAATTAGCCTTTTTTAATAATTTTAATTTCAAATTTAAAGGTGCAAATGGTGCTGAACTAATTGGGAAACTAGAAGCTAATCATAATATTGATGTTATTTTAATGGATATTCAAATGCCTGAAATGGATGGTGTAACAGCCACAGAGTTAATTAAAAACAAATATCCTCATATAAAAATTATTATGCTTACTGTTTTTGATGATGATGAAAATATATTCAACGCTATAAAAGCTGGGGCAAATGGCTATTTATTAAAAGAAATAGACGCTGAAAATTTACATAAATGTATTTTAGAAGTTGTAAATGGTGGAGCACCTATGACACCAAGTATTGCACTTAAAACACTAAACCTTTTACGAAATCCAACGAATATTGAAAAGAAAAAAAATATTAAAGAGCTTAAATTAACAAATCGAGAAATTGATATTTTGGAACACCTTAGTAAAGGTTTAAATTATAATAAAATTGCTAAAAATTTAATAATTTCTCCTTCAACGGTTAGAAAACATATTGAAAATATTTATAAAAAATTGCAGGTACATAATAAAGTAGAAGCTATTACCAAAGCAAAAAAACACAAACTAATATAAAAAAAAAGGAGAAGCATTGCTTCTCCTTTTTTTTGTTAATTTATGAACCCTTTAGTTTACAAACTTTGCGACATTTTGCCAAGGACCACCATTAATAACATCAACTCCATGTTTACTTAAAAACGATGTAGCTTGCCCACTTCTGGCTCCACTTCTACAAACAGCAATAATTTTTTTATTGAGTGCTTTAATTTCTTCAACATTCATTGGAATAGAATTTAAAACTATGTTTTTAGAACCATTTACGTGTCCTCCGCTAAACTCTTGCGATGTTCTAACATCTATAACAATAGCTCCATCTTTTATATACTCTTCAATAGATCCACTATCATTTCCACCTCCAAATAAACCAAAAAAACTCATCTTTTTATATTTTAATTTTGGCGCAAATATAGCTTTTTAATTCAAAAAAAAAGTAACACTAATTACTATTTCTATTTAGTTAATAGTTTCAAGCCGTTTTCAATCAAAAAATGATACTTTTTAAGTTGTTTTAAAATACCCAAGTAACCTAATAACTCAGCTTCAAATGGTGAATTTGTACTATAAACCAATTCATACATTTCAAGTGGTAAAAGCCAATCGTTTGGGTAAGATTCTTTTAATTTTGTTAGAATTGAAGTTAATTTAATTATTTCTACATTGTTACTTTCTCTTAATTTAGCAACATTATTATACAATTTATGAAGTTGAATTTCTTCTTTAGAGTACTTTATTTTATGAGTTTTATTTTTAGAAATTTTACCTAATTTTTTAAATGATTTTACGGAAGCTGCCCCTGCAAAGGCTGAAATTATATCTTTTCCAACTGCCATATCATAAATTCCCCATTCTGGCTGAAACAATATCGTATTGTTATTAGTTACAGTACAATTCTTAAAAGAAATCAATACAATTTTACCTTGTAAATCTCTTTTCCCTGTAATTACTTCACCTTCAACTTTAATATCTCCTTCAAAAAGCAACGTTGTTTTTTTACCTTCATAAATACCATACACTTCTAAATCTTTGGGAGACATATCTTCAATCGCTAAATTAATGCCTTTTAGTTTTCCTATTGGACTTCCAAAACCTTCTGAATGATACTCAATTCCGTGCCCAACTAATTCTTTATTTCTAGTTGCTAAAGCTGTTTTTCCTACTGTTTGAATATAAACCGGTTTGTCATTTTCATCAGTAATAACATTTGAAAAAATTCCTGAAATTTGTATTCCTGTACTTAATTCTATCGTTCCTAAATTTTTAGAATTAATTAATTTTTGAACCCCTCTTAAACCTCCTTTTCTAATAGCCATTTTATTGGCAAATTCTTCTAAAACAAAACTTAAATGTGCAAAATTAGGCGTTACAAATAGTTGTGGTTGTTGTTTTGTAATATCAAAATTTTGAGTTGCAGCATTAATAGTATAGGGCATTTTTTTTACTTTATCGGTTAAACACCACTTGCTTTCCCCAATAGAAGATAATAACCCAGCACCATAAATTTTTGGTTGTTCTAATGTTCCTATAAGACCATATTCAACAGTCCACCAATGTAAATTTCGTATCTGAGCCATTTCAGAAAGTTCCCCCATATTATGTTGCAAATTTTCCACTTCTAATTGGACATTTCTAATTTCATCTACTGAAGAGTTTGGGTTCTCTTTTAAAATAGAAAGCAATCGAATTGCTTCATACATTTCAAAATCTTTTGCTGAAGAAATTGCTTTACATCCAATTTCCCCAAACCTTCTTAAATATTCTGCATATTCTGGATTTGCAATTATTGGCGCATGACCTGCTGCTTCATGAATAATATCAGGTGCAGGTGTGTATTCAATATGCTCTAAAGTTCTAATATCTGAAGCAATTACTAACACATTATAAGCTTGAAATTCCATAAAAGCGTTGGGTGGAATAAAACCATCAACTGAAACTGCAGCCCAACCAATATCTTTTAAAATACGGTTCATACCTTCCATTTTCGGGATATAATCTTTAGAAATACCCGTTTTTTCTATACCTTTTATATATGATTTGTGTGCAACTTTACTTAAATAATCAATATTCATTCGCATTACATATCGCCAAACTGCCTGATTTTGTGCAGTGTATTCTTTATAAGGCTGCTTAACAATAAATTGATGTAGGTGCTTTGGCAAACGTTTTGTAACACTATTAAATTTTATTGTTTTCTTCATTTATATAATATTATGAACTGAATTTACACTTTTAAAATTTAGTGAAAATAACACAAAAATTTAACTTTTTATATTTACAATATTATAATTAAAAAAATAAGCGCTCCCCCAGTTCTTGAAAAGATAATTAAAAAATACAGCACATAGCATCAAATAAGTAATTCGTAGTTGTTTCCGCAATCGTTTTAGTAATTTTCACAACAATTTAAGACCTCTTTATAAAGCTCTTAAGTTGAATACTTCGTATATTTGGCATCTAAAATAAATACAACTTAGAATGAATAAGAAAGTGATTTTAATGATTTTAGATGGTTGGGGAATTACGCAAGACCCAAAAGTTTCTGCAGTTTTCAATGCAAATACTTCTTATATAGATAACTTATATCACAAATATGCAAACGCAAGTTTACGAACTGATGGTGAACATGTTGGCTTACCTATAGGTCAAATGGGAAACAGTGAAGTTGGCCACATGAATTTAGGTGCTGGAAGAATTGTTTACCAAAACTTGGTTCGTATCAATATGGCTGTTAAAAATAAAACCTTAGGGAAAGAAAAAGTTCTATTAGATGCATTTTCTTATGCTAAAAAAAATAACAAGAATATTCATTTATTAGGGTTGGTTTCTGATGGTGGAATTCACTCACACATCAATCATTTAAAAGGGTTATTAAACGTTGCTTCTGAAAAAAATGTAGAAAATATTTACTTACATGCATTTACAGATGGAAGAGATTGTGATCCAAAGTCAGGAAAATACTTTATCAATGCTATTCAA
>NZ_JASFZF010000096.1:0-49624 GCF_046055765.1 Lutibacter sp.
TTTGATAGGTCCGGAAAGACAGCGCCTCTCCCGGATTCCTTCACATGAGGCTTTTTGGTTCGCGTGGATCAATGTTTTTCCTGAGACCAGAATCATTTATTAATTGCAACCAAGTTATAAGTATTGTTTATAATATAAGATTCATTTTGTTCAGCATCCAATATGTAGATTAGTAGTCCATTTTTACTATTGTTATAGAACACTTATTATACAAAATGACGATAGGAGAGTAGTGGAATGTGAAACAGTTTTTTTTTGAAATTACAAATTCATTAAAAAGCTGAGTTACATTGTTTTATATTCTATAATAGTGCACATAACAGGAGTTGAACCTGCACAAACTTACGTTTACGAGCCCCTCAAGCCCGCGCGTCTACCAATTCCGCCATATGTGCTTTTAGAAGTAAATTTAAACAAAAAAAGCCAAGCTTTTAGCTCAACTTTTTGTGACCTGGCTGGGGCTCGAACCCAGGACCACCTCCTTAAAAGGGAGGTGCTCTACCAACTGAGCTACCAGGTCTTCTTTTTACTTTCCGCAATTGCGAGTGCAAATATACTACCTAAACTTAAGAAAACAAGTTTTTTTATGTTGTTTTTTAAACGATATTTGTTTTTAAGTTTTAAAACACATAAAATTCAAATATGAAAATTGTTTTACTCGGGTATATGGCTAGTGGTAAATCAGCTGTAGGCGCTGTATTAGCTAATAAATTAAACATTAAATTTATAGATTTAGATAGTTATATTGAAGAACATGAACAATTAACTATTTCTGAAATTTTTACTAAAAAAGGAGAAATTTATTTTCGAAAAAAAGAAGGTGAATATTTACATGAACTGTTAAATTTAAAAAAGGACTGTATAATTTCTTTAGGTGGGGGTACACCTTGTTATGGAAATAATATGAATCTTATTAAAAATAATGCCGCTTCATTTTATTTAAAAGCATCTATAACTACACTTTTTGAAAGATTAAAAAATGAAACTGCACAAAGACCTTTAGTTAGTGATATTGGTGAAGAAAACTTAAAAGAATATATTGCTAAGCATTTATTTGAACGTATTCTATTTTATGAAAAGTCTGATTATACAATTTCAGTTGGTGAAAAAAATATTTTTATAATAATTGATGAAATAATAGAATTACTCTAGAATTGCGAAAGAATTTTCATTTTCAAATACAACGGTAACATGTTCTCTTAGAGAAGTAGATAAAGAAATCCCCTTATAATCAGCTTTTACGGGGTATTTTTTATGATTTCTGTTGACAAGTACTGCTGTATTAAATCGTTTAAGAGGAACTTCTAGAAAATGTTTAATACCATAAATTAACGTGCTTCCTGAATTTAACACATCATCAACTAATATAAGTGGTTTGTTTTTATAATCAGAGGGTTTAAGAGTTGTTGAAACCTTATTTAATGGATTTTTTTTATCTATAATAACCTCACACAAAACAACATTTAAGTCTGATATTTTACATAATTCGTTGTATATTTTTTGAGCAAAAACATAACCATTCCCATTAATTCCAGCAATTATAATATCTTTTTCTTTACAATTGTCTTCGTAAATCTGGTAAGCAATTCGCTTCGTTTTATTTAGAATTTGCTCATTGGTTAAAATAATAGAACTTTCCATTAAGAGTTATTTTTTTTCAAAGATAAAAAACAATTCATTACCAAGTCTTGGCTTTATAGAATTATGGCATCTTTCTAAAGTTTTTATATTAAATAATGTCGAAAATAATTGTAAATATTCATTTAAACTACCTCCAAACGGTGGCCCTTCTTCGATTAATTTAAAATCAAAAAATACGCCAATTAATTTTCCTTTATCTCCTAATAAATCAGCCATTTTTTTTACATACTCAACTCTTTTTCTAGGATGAAATGAACAAAAAAAAGTTTGCTCAACTATTAAATCGTATGTATCATTATGACTAAAAAAATCAGTTTGTATTAAATTATCGTCTGGAAAAGTTGGGACTCTGCTTTTTAAGTTTAAAATTGGTTGCAATGCTATATCCATAACATGAACATTTGAAAATTTTAGTTTATGTAAATATTCTGCTTCATAACTGTTTCCAGCACCTGGAATTAAAATCTTTAAACTCTTGTTTGTTAACTGTTTAAAATATGATTCAAGAGGAGTAGAGAGATAACCTATGTCCCAACCTATAGAATTTTTAGCATATTTAGTTTCCCAATAGCATTTATCCAAATCATTTTTATTCTTCTTGTAACTCATTTAAATCTCTTCTATCTTTTTTTGTTGGTCTTCCAGCACCTTTTTTTCTATAATAATCTTTAGCATATTTTAATAATTCTAATTTTTTTGACTCTTCAATCGGAGTAATATCTTTTCTATACAAATCAACAAGTTTAGCTCCAACACGATTTGAAGGTATGTCTAAAATTTGTAATTCATAGTTTACTTGATTTTTTCGAACTGTAACTTTTTCATTATTAAAAACTGTTTTTGAAGGTTTAATTGTATCTCCATTCATTTTAACGTGGCCTTTTCTACAAGCTTCAGTAGCATTATTTCTAGTTTTATAATAACGTACACACCATAAATATTTATCAATTCGCATAATATAACGTTAAATTTTAGCTTTTCTCTTTCGCCAAAGATATGAAAATAGTATCTTGCGTACCTAAAATTTAGAATGAATGAAATTTAAAAAATTATTTTTAATACTAGCGGTTAGTATTGTTATTTTTTCTTGTAAAAATGATGATGTTGTTGATGTGAACACAGATGCTGCTTCTCAATCATTAATTGATGATGAAGCTTTAATTGAATATTTACAAACTCATTATTTAAATGAAGAAGACGGTGGAATTTGGACCATTACCAATAATGAGCCCTCTTTAATGATTGATGGAAGACTTGAAACTCAAAATATTATAAAAGACGAAATTGACTATAAATTATATTATTTAATGCAAGAACCTGGGGTTGAAACAGAAATGTCTCCATCAAGAGCCGATTCTGTATTAACTACCTATACTGGTATGTTATTAGATAGCACTGTTTTTGATTCTAGATCAACATTGGTTTGGTTTTCTCTAACGACTTTAATTGAAGGTTGGAGTTATGGTTTTACCAATTTTAAAGGAGGTACTAAAATTGTGAATGATGATGAATCTTTTTATTATGAAAATTCAGGAAAAGGAATTTTATTTATCCCTTCAGGTTTAGGTTATGGTAGTTTAGGTAATGGGTTTATTGCTCCAAATGAGCCATTAGTTTTTCAAATTACATTAAATGATGTAAAAGAATCTGATGACGATAATGATGGTATTTTATCTAAAAATGAAGATCTTGACCATGATGGAAATGTTAAAAACGATGATACTGATGGTGATTTTATTCCAAATTATTTAGATCCTGATGATGATAATGATGGAATTTTAACAAAAGATGAAGATGCTAATAATGATGGTGACCCAAGAAATGATGATACAGATGGTGATGGAATACCTGACTATTTAGACACCGACAATTAGTAGTACTTATAATTTAAAAAAAAAGCTTCTCAATTTTGAGAAGCTTTTTTTTTAAAACTAGTTTATATTATGACTCTTTTTTCTTAGATAATCTATATGATAAGCTAAAAATAATTTGTTCTGGTCTAGAATCTAATGTAAATATTTCTCCTGCATTTGACCAATTAGATTCATTTTTACTTAAACCTCTTTCATATCTAACATCTAAGCCTAATCGACCTAATTCAATTGAAGCACCAATATTTAAACCAACTGAAAATTCATTTTCAATAGTATTAAAACTTAACCCTTTTAAATCGTTATCTAAATAATATTGAAATGCAGGACCAGCAAATACATTTAAAGGGCCAATTAATTTAAAACCAACTAAAACTGGCATATCTAATTTAGAAATTTTATAATCTTCAGTACTTCCAGTATTTAATATATATTCACTTGTAGTTTTTGTATACACCAATTCTGGACGTAAATAAATAGGTCCTAAATCCAATTTACCATAAAATCCAATGTTAAAACCTGATTTTCCCTTTCCATCATTCTTGTAAATTTCTGTTACTTCTGATGTAAATTCTTTAAGGTCTCCGTTTGAATTATAACTTAAACCTGCTTTAATACCAAAACCACTTTGAGCATTTATAGCAAATAAGGAACTGATAAACAAAATTGAGAATAATACACTTTTTTTCTTCATAAAATTTGAATTTAAAATTTATAATATGCTATTAAACGCAATAATTATACAGTTATTTCCTTGAAATTACTTTTTTAGCTGCAGTAACAATATCATTATCTGTTAAACCATATTTCTCCATTAACTGTGCTGGAGTTGCAGATTCTCCAAAACTATCATTAACAGCTACAAATTCCTGAGGGACTGGGTTGTTTTGAACTAAAACACGTGAAATGCTTTCTCCTAAACCTCCTAAAATATTATGTTCCTCAGCAGAAACAATACAACCCGTTTTTGCAACAGATTTTAGAATTGCTTCATCATCTAAAGGTTTAATGGTGTGAATATTTATAACTTCAGCGCTAATTCCCATAGCTTCTAATTTTTCTGAAGCTTGTAAAGCCTCCCAAACTAAATGTCCAGTTGCTACAATAGTAATATCCGTTCCTTCTGTAAGTTGAATTGCTTTTCCAATAATAAATTCCTGATCTTCAGGCATAAAAATTGGAACAGCAGGACGACCAAAACGCAAATAAACGGGTCCAACATACTCAGCTATTGCAATAGTAGCTGCTTTTGTTTGGTTATAATCACAAGGATTAATAACAACCATTCCTGGTAACATTTTCATTAAACCAATATCTTCTAAAGTTTGGTGTGTTGCACCATCTTCACCCAATGTTAAACCAGCGTGTGATGCACATATTTTTACATTTTTCCCTGAATATGCAATTGCTTGACGAACTTGGTCGTAAACTCTTGCCGTAGAAAAGTTAGCAAATGTTCCTGTAAATGGAATTTTACCGCCAATTGTTAAACCTGCAGCAATTCCTATCATATTTGCTTCAGCAATTCCTATTTGAAAAAATCGCTCAGGATGATTTTCGATAAATTTTTCCATTTTTAAAGAACCTACTAAATCGGCACAAAGTGCCACTACATTCTCATTTGTATCACCCAATTCAGCGAGCCCTGCACCAAAACCTGATCTGGTATCTTTCTTTTCTGTAAATGTGTATTTTTTCATGTTGTTATTTATAAAAATCGTTCAAAAATAAGGATATTTAGTGATAAGAAACTACATTTTTAATAATTCTTCATATAATTTATGCACAGGTAATCCCATTACGTTAAAGTAACTTCCTTCAAGCTTTGTAACTCCTATAAAACCTATCCATTCTTGTATTCCATAACCACCTGCCTTATCATAAGGGTTATTATTTTCAATATAAAATTCAATTTCCTCATCACTTAAATTCTTAAAGTGAACTACTGTAGTATCGAAAAACACCTTTTGAGTCGTACTTGTTTTAATACAAATAGAAGTAATTACTTTGTGAGATGTTCCAGATATAGTTTCTAACATTGCTATAGCTTCTCGTCTATTTTTAGGTTTTTCTAAAGGTTTTTGTTGATGCCAAACAATAGTGTCAGAAGTTATTACAATATCATTTTCATTTAACTCATTTTCAAAAGCTTTGGCTTTTAACTCCGCCAAATAATTAGTTATTTCTTCTTCTTTTAAGTCTGAAGAATAATTTTCTTCAATAGATTTTACTTTGATAGAAAATTTTAAACCTAATTCTTTAAATAATTCTTGTCTTCTTGGCGATCCTGATGCCAATATGATATTTTTATCTTTAAATTTTTTTGAAAGCATGAAACTAAATATGTAATGAAAATAAAATGATTGAATTTATACCTAAAAACATTATTATTTTTAAGAATAAACTTATTTTTTTTAATCCTTTTAATGAATTTATGGATCTTAATTTTATAGCTATATAGCTTAAAGGTATTACTGTGAAAATTATTAAATAAATAGCTGTAAACTTATAAATTAAAGCCATTGAAATAATTAAAAAAACTAATAAGCCAATTGTTAATATACAAATAAATGAAGCTAATATTCGTACTCTTTTTTTACCAATAAGAATAGGTAATGTATTCATGTTTAGACTGTAATCTCCATTCACATCTTCAATGTCTTTAACTAATTCTCTAATCAAATTTAATAAAAAAGCAAATAGAGTTAGTCCAAAAATTAGTTTTTCAACAAGTTGTTGTGCACCTGTTTGAATTGTTCTATCCATGTCCATAACCCAAATAACAAATATACTAAATGCAATTAAAAACGATACGATAAAATTACCAACTAAAGGCATTGCTTTAAACTTTTTTGAATAGTAATAGAGTAGAATTGACACACCAATAAATATAAAAGAAAACTGTGGTTTTTCTATTTGTAAACTCAAACCAATTCCTAGAATTAATCCAACAGAATTCACCCATAAATATAATTGCTTAGATTTTTCTATTGAAAACTGTTTTGAAACAATCACTTTTTCAGGTTTATTAACTAAATCGGTTTTTAAATCTAACATATCATTAATTATATAGCCTGCAGCAGTAATTAATAAAATGGCGCTCGATAAAATTATAAATTGAAATAATGAAAGTTCTGTTGCTACTTCAAATGAAGAAAAAACCAATAATTTAAGTACTAATTGAATATAAAGTATGAGTAGTAAATTTTGCCAACGAATTAATTTTAAAAATGCTAATATCTTCATTTATAGTTAGTTGAAATCCTTTTTGATTCTATCTAAACTTATTTTATTCTCACGATCTTTAATTGTTTCACGTTTATCGTAGTTCTTTTTCCCTTTACAAAGTGCAATATCTAATTTAGCCCAACCTTTATCTGTTAAAAATAATTTTAAAGGAATAATTGTTAAACCAACATTTTGAACTTCTTTTTGTAATTTTTTTAGTTCGCCTTTATTTAACAATAATTTTCGTTCACTTTTTGGTTTGTGATTGTATGAATGACCGTATAAATATTCTTCAATAAACATATTAATAACAAATAATTCACCTTGATCATTAAACTCACAAAAACTTTCAGTTATACGTGCTTTACTCTCTCTAACCGATTTAATTTCGGTACCAGTAAGTTGAATCCCAGCTGTATATTTATCAATAATTTCGTATTCAAACCGTGCTTTTTTATTTTGGATGTTTATTTTCTTCTGCATATGGCTACAAATGTACTACAATTTGAACTTTTCTTAGTGTTCAATTTTTAACAAAATATCAGAAATTTCAGTATTTAAAATTGTAACAATGTATAAACTTGAATTATTTGAATCATCAATAGCGGAGTACTTTTCCTCACCTAAAATTTTATTTACAAATAGAGGAGTTGTATCGCTATGCCCAACCACAAGTACAGTCTTCCCTGTCGTTTTTAACTTAAAATCTTCACTAAATAAATCTTTAGGATTGTAAAATTGAATTTCTAAATTTTTACTCTTAGCAGTTGGAGAAGCAGTTTGAAGAGTTCTATTATAATTTGTTGAATAAACTAGATTTAAATTTACATTTTTAAACACAGTAGCCCAATTTTTAGCTCTACTTAAACCTTTTTCTGCTAAATTAGGATTAGTATTAGTTGAATCTGTTCGCACTTTTTCAGCATGTCTAATAAAATAATACGTAGTTATTTCACTTTCTTGTGCTTTGATATTTAATGAACTTAAAATAATAAGTAAAAAGATAACGTCATTTTTCATAATTAATAAATTATAATAATAAAGCGAATGTACATAAAAAAACTCCTTATAAAATATAAGGAGTTTCGGATTATTTGTTTTAGGTATTATTTATTCCTAAATATTATTTCATCATTAAATGCATCCAGTAAAATATGACTTTCGGAAGTTATTTTACCAGCTAATATTTCTTTAGAGAGTGCATTTAAAATATCTCTTTGAATCACTCTTTTTACAGGTCGCGCTCCAAATTGAGGATCAAATCCTTTATTTGCAAGCGTTTCAATTAAATCTTCAGTATATTTTATGTGAATGTCTTTTGTTGCTAATAACTTTAACAAACTTTCTAACTGAAGTTTTACAATTTGATGAATTTCGGCTATATTTAATGGTGTAAACATTATAATTTCATCAATTCTGTTTAAAAACTCTGGACGTATAGTTTGTCTCAATAAATCAATTACTTCAACTTTGGTGGCTTCAGTAATTTCCTCTCGTTTTTCCATATCCATTTTTTTAAATTTTTCTTGAATAATATGAGCCCCCATATTTGATGTCATTATAATAATTGTATTTTTAAAATCGGCAATTCTTCCTTTATTGTCAGTTAATCTACCTTCATCTAATACTTGCAATAAAATATTAAACGTATCTGGATGTGCTTTTTCAATTTCATCCAATAAAATTACTGAATATGGTTTTCTTCGTACAGCTTCTGTTAGTTGTCCACCTTCTTCATAGCCAACATAACCTGGAGGCGCACCAACCAGTCTACTTACTGCATGACGTTCTTGGTATTCACTCATATCAATACGAGTCATAGAATTTTCATCATCAAATAAATATTCAGCAAGTGCCTTTGCCAATTCAGTTTTACCAACACCAGTTGTTCCCAAAAACAAAAAAGTTCCAATTGGTTTCTTCTCATCCTGCAAACCCGCTCTAGAGCGTCTTACAGCATCAGAAACAGCTTGTATTGCTTCATCTTGACCGATTACTCTAAGATGCAATTCGTCTTCTAAATCAAGTAATTTCTCACGTTCACTTTGTAACATCTTAGTTACTGGTATTCCTGTCCATTTAGCAACAACTTCAGCAATATCATCACGAGTTACTTCTTCTTTAATTAATGCAGAATCTTGGTTTTCGGATAATTCTTTTTGTAGTAGTTCTAGTTTTTCTTGTGCCTCTTTTATTTTTCCATATCTAATTTCGGCTACTTTACCGTAATCTCCCTCACGTTCAGCACGTTCAGCTTCCAATTTATAATCTTCAATAGCTATTTTATTTGATTGAACAGCATCAACCAACTCTTTTTCACTAACCCATTTTGCATTAATTTCATTACGTTCTTCTTTAAGATTAGCAACTTCTTTAGTTAATACAGCTACTTTTTTTTCGTCTTTTTCGCGTTTAATTGCTTCAATTTCAATCTCTAGTTGCATAATTTTACGATCCAACACATCTAATTCTTCAGGTTTTGAATTAATTTCCATTCGTAATTTTGCAGCAGCTTCATCCATCAAATCAATTGCCTTATCTGGTAAAAATCTGTTTGAAATATACCTTTGAGAAAGTTCTACTGCAGCAATAATTGCATCATCTTTAATTTGTACTTTGTGATGATTCTCATACTTTTCTTTAATTCCTCTTAAAATTGAAATAGCACTTTCAGTATCTGGTTCATCAACATAAACTTTTTGAAATCTACGCTCTAAAGCTTTGTCTTTTTCAAAATATTTTTGATATTCATCTAGGGTAGTAGCTCCAATTGCTCTTAATTCACCTCTTGCTAATGCTGGTTTTAATATATTAGCAGCATCCATAGCCCCTTGTCCGCCACCTGCACCTACCAATGTGTGAATTTCATCAATAAATAATACTATTTCTCCGTTTGATGAAGTGACTTCTTTTATAACTGATTTAAGACGTTCTTCAAATTCTCCTTTATATTTTGCACCGGCAATAAGTGCTCCCATATCTAAAGAATAAATTTGTTTGTCTTTTAAATTTTCAGGAATATCACCTTTTATAATTCTATGCGCTAAACCTTCAGCAATAGCAGTTTTTCCAGTTCCTGGTTCTCCAACTAACATTGGATTGTTTTTTGTTCTTCGAGATAAAATTTGAAGAATTCTTCGTATTTCTTCATCTCTCCCAATTACAGGATCTAATTTTCCTTCTTTTGCTAATTGGTTTAAATTACGAGCAAATTTATTTAATGAATTGTAAGTATCTTCAGCACTTTGTGAAGTTACTTTACTACCTTTTCGTAACTCTTTAATAGCTAATTTTAAATTTTTCTCTGAAATACCTTGATCTTTTAAAATTTGAGAGGTAGTATCTTTCGTTTTTAAAATAGCAATTAATAAATGCTCAATAGACACATATTCATCGTTCATTTTTTTAGCTTCATCAGAAGCTATACTTAACATTTTAGACGCATTTCTAGATAATGTGACATCTCCAGTAACCTTTGAGTAACTTTCAATAGTTTTATCAACTAAATTTTTTATCAAATCTAATTGTAACCCTAATTTTTTAAAAATGAAGGGAATTACATTCTCATCTTTTTCAAAAATTCCTTTTAAAATATGTGAATTTTCTATTTGTTGATGTCCATAACTTTGTGCAATTTGTTGTGCTTGTTGTATGGCCTCTTGTGATTTTATGGTATAATTGTTAAAATTCATAACGTTTTAGTTTTATTGTTTATAATTGTGCTTTCAAAGAGTATTCCAATTAATTAAAACAGTACAAATAAGTCATTATGTCTTGTTTTTAAAGGGATTAACGACATTTTGTCTTTTAAGAAAGTTATAATTACATTTGTCGACAAAATATAAAAAAACAAGAATGGGGTTTTTAAATAGCTTATTTAATGAAAGGAATGAAAGAGACAACAATTTAAGAATAAATTGGGTTCCATTAACAGAAATAAGTCAGTTAACAACATTAATTTCTCAATCAAGTATAAAGCCTATTTTAATATTTAAACATAGCACAAGGTGCGGAGTGAGTAGAATGGCGCTTAAAAGTTTTGAGAAATCGTATGATTTAAATGATTCGGATTTAGAAATGTATTTTTTGGATTTATTGACTTACAGAAATATTTCAAATGAAATTTCATCTCAATTAAATGTACATCATCAATCCCCACAAGTTTTAGTTGTAAAAAATGGACAACTAGTTTATCATGATTCTCACTATCAAATTAGTCTTCAGAAAATTAAAAAGGTTTTAGATTTAAAGTAATTTTATCTAAATCTATTTCTTGTTAGTATTGCTTTTATCTTCTTTTTTAAATCTTCTCCGCTGTCATAAATCATTTGCTCATTACTAGGAAAAGGAACATATTTGAAGTTTAAAAATCCTAAATTTTCTTTGTTTATAGCATTTCTATTGCCCGAATAGGTTGCATAATGATGTTCAAATATAAATTCACTGGCAATAGGAAATACTTCAATTAATTGATTGGTTTTTAAATCGAAATATTTTACTTGCCCAACTATTTGAACAGACTTAAATTGAGTGATTTTTTTTATGCTGCTTTTAATTGTTTTAAATTTATCAACTTTAATTGTGTTACCTAAGCTATCTTTTACTTCATTTCCATTTTCATCCATTAAGTATTCCCAGCCATCTTTTACTTGTTTTTCTTGAACTATAACTTTTTCTCTAACTTGCTCTGGGGAAATATTAATTTCTCTGAAATTTAATTCCAATTCAAAATCGTACTTCTTTTGTTGCTGCTTATTACTATGATAAACTGTCCAAAAATCGTCTAAATTATAAGTGTCAAAATTCAATAAATCTTCTTCTAAACGCATTGGAATTACCATATTAGTTTTGTTTTGCATAGATACAAACACAAAATCGGTTCCTTTATAATGTGCTTCATCTAGCAACGCATGTGTATCCTTATATGCTGGATTTATATCGTTTAAATATTTTAAATCATTAAATATACCTCTAAAATCATTTTTCTTAATAGAATTGTTTAATAATTGCTTTGCATTGCTATATAAATACTCAGATAATTTTTCTTTTGTACTTAGTATGTCATTTGTATAATCATTAAATTGAAATATGGCATTTCTTCTTTTTTTAATAATTTGCAAAGGAAGTAGTGGCTTTATAAGCTCTTGTCTGTTATTTAAAGCGTGATAATTATTAAATAGCAATTCTAAATTTGCTAGATTTCCTTCTTTATTGAGAAAAGCTATTTTTTCTAAATTTTTAGCAGCTGCTTTTTCAAAAGCTTCTTCAAGCATAATTACATAAGTTTGATTGCCTTTCTTTGTTTTATTATTTCTTAAATGTTTTACTGCTATTTCAATAGCTTTATCATAATTACCATAATTTATGGCTTCTTGTGTTTTTTTTATGCTGCTGCAATTGGTAAAAACAGCTATGACACTTAATAAGAGTAGTGTTTTTTTCATTTTGGGGATTGTTTTAAAAATTAAAATTTGATAATTACAATTTCCTTACCAAAAGTAATTAAAAAACCCTAAAAAATTAATTCTAGGGTTAATTATGATTTAAACTTAAATTATGTTTTTTACAAATTTATTGGTGGCAAAATTTTACCTGTGCATTTTCCAAAACCAATACTAACTTCATTATTTTTACAAAATCCTCGTAAAATTACATTATCGCCATCATTAAAGAAAACACGTTTAGTACCATCTTTTAAGGTGATTGCTTCTTTACCACCCCACGAGAGCTCCAACATAGATCCGTAACTATTTTTTTCTGAACCTGAAATTGTTCCACTACCCATTAAATCACCAGATCGTACATTACAACCATTTATTGTATGGTGTGCAAGTTGCTGTTCCATAGTCCAGTATAAATATTTAAAATTGGTGTTGCAAATCTCGGTAAGTTCACCATTTTGAGTTTCTATTGAAGCTTTTAACTTGATATCAAAACTATTATTTGTAGTTTTTTGCTTTAAATATGTAAGTGGAGAAAGATCTTGTTTTGGACTTTCACATCTAAAAGGTTCTAAAGCGTCCATTGTAACTATCCAAGGTGAAATTGTTGAAGCAAAGTTTTTACCTAAAAATGGACCAAGAGGAACATATTCCCATTTTTGGATATCTCTAGCGCTCCAATCATTTAGTAATACCATTCCAAAAATATATTCTCCTGCTTCGTCAATTGAAATTGGTTCTCCTAAATTATTAGCGTCAGTAGTTATAAAAGCAGTTTCTACTTCCATATCTAAACTTTTTGAAGGTCCAAAAACAGGTGTTGTTTCGCCTTTTGGGAGAGATTGCCCATAAGGTCTATGAATTGGTGTTCCAGAAACAATTATAGATGATGAACGGCCGTGATAACCGATAGGCATATGTAACCAATTTGGCATCAAGGCATTTTCTTTTCCTCTAAACATAACGCCAACATTGGTAGCGTGCTCCTTACTTGAGTAAAAATCGGTGTAATCACCTACATTAATTGGGAGTAACATTTCAACTTCATTTACATCAAAAATTATTATTTCTTTGTGTTTAACATTATCTCTTAAACTTGAATTTTTTTCATCAAAAATTTCAGCAATTCTATTTCTAACCAAACGCCAAGTCTTTCTACCATCAGAAATAAAGTCATTTAATGAATCTTGCATAAACATATCATCTGTAAGTGGAATTCCATCAAAATAACCTAATTGATGAAATGCACCTAAGTCAATTGCATACTCACCAATTCTTGTTCCAATAGTGATAATGTCATCTTTGGTGAAAAACACCCCGAAAGGAATGTTTTGGATTGGGAAATCACTTTCTTTTTCAACTTTCAACCAAGATCTTCTTGTTGGATTATTAGCAGTTATTAACATCTATATAAATTATTTTAACTAGTTACTAAATATTTATACCAAATATATAAGATAATTGTTAAAAGAAAAATGAAATTAGTACTTTTGCTATTAATTTTTTAAAAAAATAAATAATGCAACGTGACCAACTTATTTTTGATTTAATTCAAGATGAAAAAGAAAGGCAAACTAACGGAATAGAATTAATTGCTTCAGAAAATTATGTGAGCAATCAAGTGATGGAAGCTACAGGTTCTATACTTACAAATAAATATGCTGAAGGTTATCCTAACAAGCGTTATTATGGCGGTTGTGAAGTGGTTGATATTATAGAGCAGATTGCTATTGATAGAGCAAAAGAGCTTTTTGGTGCTGAATATGTAAATGTGCAACCACATTCTGGTTCACAAGCAAACGCAGCAGTTTATCAAGCGGTGTTAAACCCAGGTGATAAAATTTTAGGGTTTGATTTATCACACGGTGGACATTTAACACATGGATCTCCAGTTAATTTTTCTGGAAAATTATATAAAACTTCTTTTTATGGTGTTGATGAAGAAACAGGCGTTTTAAATTATGATAAAATTCAAGAAATAGCTAATATTGAGAAACCTAAATTAATAATTGCAGGTGCATCAGCATATTCAAGAGATATGGACTTTAAGCGTTTTAGAGCAATTGCTGATTCAGTTGGAGCTTTACTAATGGCTGATATTTCTCATCCTGCGGGTTTAATTGCAAAAGGCATTTTAAATGATCCAATACCACATTGTCATTTTGTAACTACAACAACTCATAAAACTTTAAGAGGACCTCGTGGTGGTATTATCATGATTGGAAAAGATTTTGAGAATCCATTTGGATTAAAATTAAAGAATGGGAATCTTAAAAAAATGTCAAGCCTAATAAATTCTGCCGTTTTCCCTGGAAATCAAGGTGGACCATTAGAACATGTTATTGCTGCTAAAGCTATTGCATTTGGAGAAGCATTAACCGATAATTTTTTACATTATCAAATAAAAGTAAAGAAAAATGCTGCAGCAATGGCTGAGGCATTAGTGAGTAAAGGTTACAAAATTATTTCAGGAGGAACAGATAATCATAGCATGCTAATAGACTTGCGTAATAAAAATATTAGTGGAAAAGATGCTGAAAAAGCATTGGTGAAAGCTGATATTACTGTTAACAAAAATATGGTGCCTTTTGATGATAAATCACCATTTGTAACGTCAGGAATAAGAGTTGGTTCTGCCGCAGTTACAACTAGAGGAGTCACTGAAGATGATATGAGAATTATTGTTGATTTATTAGATGAAGTTATTAATAATTATGAAGATGAAGCTATTTTAGAGCGCGTTGCTGAAAAAGTAAATGCTTTAATGGCTCACAGACCTTTATTTACTTGGTAAAAGTATAATTACAATTAAAAAATCCCACTTTATGTGGGTTTTTTTATGATAAATTTTAATTCTACTGTTATATTAGTTCCATAATTTACTTGAGTATTTTGTATATTAATTGTTAAATAATTACACACATAGATATTAACTATTCTAATATTATTAATATCAATTATATTTATAAATATAATTGATTTAAATCGTATAATTTTGTTTTAGAAATAATTTAAACATATAAAATATAAAGATATGGAATCAAATCAAGAAATTACATCAATGCCAAGAATAGGAGATAAAGCTCCTGAATTTCAAGCGGTAACAACTCAAGGGAATATCAATTTTCCATCAGATTATAAAGGAGATTGGGTGATATTATTTAGTCATCCAGCAGATTTTACACCTGTGTGTACTTCAGAATTTATGACTTTTGCAACTATGGAAGATAAATTTGCAAATGCAAATTGTAAATTAGTTGGTTTATCAATTGACGGTTTATATAGTCATATCGCTTGGTTACGCTCAATTAAAGAAAAAATTGAATACAAAGGAATGAAAAATGTTGAAGTAAAATTCCCTTTAATTGAAGACATTACTATGAATGTTGCTAACAAATACGGAATGATTCAACCAAATGAAGCTACAACACAAGCTGTAAGAGCTGTATTCTTTATTGATCCAAAAGGAATTATTAGAGCAGTCATTTATTATCCATTAAGTTTAGGTAGAAATTTTGATGAATTATATAGAGTTGTAGTAGCTTTACAAGCAGCTGATGAATTTGGAGTTGCAACTCCTGCAGATTGGTATCCTGGGGATGATGTTATTATTGGTCCTGCAGGTTCTTGTGGAACTGCCCAAGATAGAATGGAAGGTAAAGAAGAAATGGATTGTAAAGATTGGTATTTCTGTACTAAAAAGCTAGGTAAAGAAGAAGTTTTAGGTAAAATTTTAAAAAAATAATAGAACTCTATTAAATAAAAAAATCCCGCTAATTAGCGGGATTTTACTTTTAATCTTCGGATGCTCTTTCTAATAACTTATCATTAATTATTTTACTGGTTTTAACGCCTAACTTTTTAATATTTTCTACTTTTTTAATTAAATTACCTTTTCCTGTAAGCTTTTTCATAGACGTATCATAAGTTCCTTGTACCGTTTTTAGCTGATTTCCAACTTTAATTAAATCATCTGTTAAATTTACAAATTGATCATACAATCTACCTGCTTGGGTGGCAATTTCAATGGCATTTTGTTGTTGTTTTTCGTTATTCCACATACTGTCAATAGTTTTAAGTGTTGCTAAAAGAGTAGTAGGAGTAACAATTACAATATTTTTTTCAAATGCTTTATTATATAACTGATTATCAATATTTAAAGCGATAGCAAATGCCGGTTCAATAGGTATAAATAACAACACAAAATCAGGTGATTCCATGGTATAAAGGTCCTCATATTTTTTGGCACTTAATTGCTCTATATGTCTTTTAAGCGAATTTACATGTTCCTTTAAAAAGTGTTGTTTTTCAGATTCATTTTCAGCACTTACATATTGTTCATAAGCAGTTAAAGTAACCTTTGAATCAATAATCATTTTTTTATGATCGGGTAACTGAATAATTACATCAGGTAATACACGTTTTCCATCTTCATTGGTAAAACTTTGTTGTACAAAATATTCTCGTTCTTTCTCTAAACCCGATTTTTCTAAAACACGTTCTAAAACTAATTCCCCCCAATTTCCTTGTATTTTACTGTCGCCTTTTAATGCTTTCGTTAAATTAATCGCTTCTTTACTCATTTCTGAATTCGAAGCTTTAAGATTGTTTAATTGCTGTTCAAGTGCGGAGTGCATTCTAATGCTATCTTTTTGGGTATTTTCTACTTTCTCTTCAAAAGTTTTAATTCTCTGCTGAAGCGGATCTAAAATAACTTTTAAATTGTCTTTATTTTGTTTTGTAAATGTTGTTGATTTTTCTTCTAATATTCTATTTGCTAAAATTTCAAAATCTTTGGTGAATTTTTCTTGTAATTTTTCAACTTCTGCTTTATTTTCTGAAAGTTTTTCTTCCAAATTGTTTAGTTCAGAAACCTTTTGAGTATATCTCAAATCTATTTCATGTTTCTCCTCACTTAAAGAACTTTTTTCATTATTTAATTTACTTATAATTAATTCGTTAGAGTCTTTATCTTCAAGTAATAGTTTATTTCTAATTTCTAATTCAGAAGTTAACTTTTCAAGTCTATTTTTAGTTATCAATCTACCAATTACAACACCAATAATTGAAGCTATAATAAAAATGAAAATACCAATATAATACTGTTCCATAATTTAATTAAAATTAATAATTTGATATCCTTCAGTTTGAAAATGAACTAATGCAGTTAAAGCTGAAAGAGCCAATTTAATATTCGACGATTTATTTTCAATTTTAAATCCATTTGCAACATAAGATTGTCCACACACAAACAACTCAACATTCGATTTCTTAAGTTCTTGTAGTAATTTACTGTTTGGATTTTTTATTTCAAATTGATTTTCAAAAGCAATATCGTTTATAGTGTATTTTGTTGCTGCCCCATGTAAAATAATAACTATCTTCATGTTTTCTAATAATACTCCTTGTTGTGCATGCATATTTAAATAACGTGCAACAGTATTAAGCAAAGGATTTACACCATTTTTTTTAGATTTATCAGTAAAAATATCAAAAATTATTTTATACTCTGTATTAGTTTTCAATAATAAATCAGGGTTTTTAATAGAATAAACTTTCCCGTAACCTTTAATAATTTCGGCTTCTTGACCAATAATTGAAGTGAAATTAACCAAAAAGAGTAAAAGTATTATATTTTTCACAACCGTAATAATTTAAATATTAGTTTATAAAAGTAAGATTTTTATCTTTGTTGAAATAACTTCAAGTTTAAAAATAAAAACGGAGTTATTAACAATGATATGAAATATTTTTCTCGATTTATATTATACACAATTTTAGGTTGGAAAACTGTTGGAGAATTCCAAAAAGATTTAAAAAAATGTGTTATTATTGGCGCTCCACATACGCACTGGCTTGATTTCCCTCTTGGAATTGCTATTAAATTTGCAGAGGAAGTACCAGCAAACTATATTGGTAAAGCAGCATTATTTAAGCCTCCTTTTGGTTTTATTTTTAGATGGTTAGGAGGAACTCCAATTGACAGAAATACAAGTACCAACAAAGTTGATGCTATTGTAGAAGTGTTTAACAATAATGAAAAATTTATTTTAGCGCTTTCACCCGAAGGAACTAGAAAGAAAGTAGAAAAATGGAAAACAGGATTTTATTATATTGCAAAAGGAGCAAATGTACCAATTGTGATGATAACATTTAATTTTAAAGATAAAGAAGTTAAAGTCTCAAAACCATATTATCTTACTGATAACAAGGAAAAAGACTTTAACTTCTTTCATGAATATTATAAAGATGTTATAGGTAAAATACCCGAAAATTGCTAAGCCTTATAAAATGGTAACCTAACAACAACTGCAGCTAATGTTTTTTTACGAACCTGTATAAAAATTTGAGTATCTCGCTTAGCGTATGCTTTTTCAACATAACCTAAGCCAATTCCTTTTTTAAGCGAAGGACTCATAGTTCCTGAAGTAACTTCACCAATAATAGTACCATTTTCATTCACTATTTCATAACCGTGACGTGGAATTCCTTTTTCAGTTAATTCAAAAGCAACTAATTTTTTTGTAACACCTTCTTCTTTATGCTTTTTAATTTCTTCAGCATTTACAAAGTCTTTGGTGAATTTTGTAATCCATCCTAAACCTGCTTCAATAGGTGAAGTAGTATCATTAATGTCATTTCCATATAAACAGAATCCCATTTCTAATCGTAGCGTATCGCGTGCAGCCAAACCAATTGGTTTAATGCCATATTCGGCTCCGGCTTTAAAAACCGCATTCCAAACTTGCTCAGCATCTTTATTTTTAATGTATAATTCAAATCCACCTGAACCTGTATAACCTGTAGCAGAAACTATGACATCATCCATTCCAGCAAAATTACCTATTTTAAAAGTGTAATATTTCATTTCAGTCAAATCAATCTCAGTTAAAGATTGTAACGCCTTAGCTGCTAATGGTCCTTGCACGGCCAATAGTGAAAATTCATCAGAACTATTAATCATTTCAACACCTAAGTCATTATGTTGTGAAATCCAATTCCAATCTTTTTCAATATTTGAAGCATTTACAACTAATAAATATTCTTCATTATTAATTCGATACACTAATAAATCATCTACAATTCCACCATCAGCATTTGGCAAACAACTATATTGTACTTTACCATCTATTAAAACAGCAGCATCATTTGAAGTAACTTTTTGAATTAATGCCAATGCATTTTTACCTTTCAAATAAAATTCTCCCATATGTGAAACATCAAAAACTCCTACGTTATTTCTAACAGTTTTGTGTTCAATATTTATACCTTCGTATTGAACAGGCATAATATAGCCTGCGAATGGCACCATTTTCGCACCTAGTGCTTGGTGAATATGAGTTAATGCAGTATTTTTCATTTAATAAAGTTTTGTATTGCTAAAATACTAAATATTCGAGAATTCGATTGGTAGTATTTTACCTTTTTATCAACTAATTTTACAATGATAAAATTATTTTTTTAGTGTAAAAAATGGTTTTAAAATTTTATTTCTGAAGTGCTTGTTCCCAGTCTTCAATCAAGTCTTCAATATGTTCAATCCCCACAGATATTCTTAAAAGATTGAATGGAGTAGAACTGTTTTCACCTTCAACAGATTTCCTATGTTCAACTAAACTTTCAACACCTCCCAAACTAGTTGCTGTTGTAAAATAATTTAAGTTGGTTGATATTTTAATAGCTGCAGCTTCATTCCCTTTAATTAAAACTGAAATCATAGCCCCAAAACCATTTTTTAGTTGTTTTCTTGCGATTGAATATTGAGAGTGACTTTCCAAACCGGGATAATGCACTTTTTCAATTTTTGGATGTTTTTCTAAATATGTGGCTAATTTAATAGCGTTTTCAGACTGTTTTGTAACTCGTAAATGTAATGTTTGAATACCCCTTGTAATTAACCAACAATCAAAAGGAGAAGGAACTGCACCAGATAATAATTGAATTGCTTTAATTTTTTTAGCTATTTTATTATTATTTACAACAATGCAACCACCAATCACATCACTATGACCTCCAAAATATTTAGTAGTTGAATGCATTACAATATCGGCTCCAAGCTTTAATGGATTTTGTAAAACAGGTGTGGCCCATGTATTATCCACAGCACAAATTATATTATTTTTATGAGCCATTTTAGCAATTTCAGAAATATCACTAATCTTTAATTGTGGGTTAGAAGGTGTTTCAATCCAAATTAAAGAAGTAGCCGGTTTTATAGCATTTTTAATAGCTTTTAAATCGCACATATCTACCAAATCGTAGGTTAAATTCCAACGTATAAAAACTTCATCTACTAATTTATTTATTGCATAATAAATGTCATCAGGTAAAATAATATGGTCACCCGTTTTTAAACTTTGAAAAACAGCACTAATTGCTGCCATACCTGAAGAAAAAGCATAGGCATGTTTACCTTGCTCTAATTGAGCAATGCTTTGCTCTAATATCATACGGTTTGGGTTATTAAGGCGTGCGTAAATGAAATTGTTATTATAAGTTCCATCTTCATTTCTTTCATAAGTACTCGATAAATATATTGGTGTGCTAACAGGCTTTGAATCCATAAATTTATTTTCTATACTTTTTATGGCTAAGGTTTCAAATTTTGGTTTAGATTTCATTATAACTAATTTACACTTTTCTATGAATTTAGCAAAAATTGTTTTAATTCCTCATAAGTAGAAATAGGTATTGAAACTTTTTCTCTATCAATTACTTCCTTTATTTGTGTAGGAAATTCAATAGTTTCATTGATTACAGGTTCAACAACATCTAAAAATTTAACTGGATGTGCAGTTTCTAAAAATATACCTTGGGCATCGTTGTCTGATAAGTATTTTTTCAACCCTAAATAACCAACTGCTCCATGTGGATCAGCAATATAATTTGAATTATCCTTTATGAATTTCAATGCCTCACGTGTCTCATCATCTGTAAAAGAATAGGAGGTAAGATGGTTTTTTAATTCTGCATCGTTATTTTTATAGATTTCTAAAATTCGTACAAAATTACTTGGATCCCCAACATCCATAGCATTAGAAATGGTTTGTATTGAAGGTTTTGGAGTATATATTCCAGTTTTTAAATAATTAGGAACAATATCATTTACATTTGTTGAAGCAATAAATTGCTTTACTGGTAAACCTAATTGCTGCGCCATCATTCCTGCACAAATATTTCCAAAATTCCCACTTGGAATAGAAAAAATAACGTCCTTTTTCTTGTTTTTTAATTGTTTATAAGCAAAAAAGAAGTAAAACATTTGTGGCAACCAACGTGCAACATTGATAGAATTCGCAGATGTTAAATTTTTATTTGAAGTTAACTCTTTATCCGAAAAAACGTTTTTAACCATCGTTTGGCAATCATCAAAAGTACCACTTACTTCCAAAGCTGTAATGTTTTTCCCTAATGTTGTTAATTGCTTTTCTTGAACATTACTTACTTTTCCACTTGGATATAAAATTACAACTTCAACACCTTCAACACCTAAAAAACCACTTGCTACCGCGCCACCAGTATCACCTGATGTTGCAACTAAAACAGTAATTTTAGTTGTGTTTTCTTGTTTATTAAAATAGCCTAAACAACGAGCCATAAATCGTGCACCAACATCTTTAAAAGCCATTGTTGGTCCGTGAAACAGTTCTAATGTTGAAATATTTTCTTCAATTGGTACTACTGGAAAATCAAAACTAAGTGTCTCTTTAATTATTTCTTTTAAATCAGCTTCAGGAATTTCATCAGCAATAAATTGTTTAATTACTTCGTAAGCAATTTCTTCATTTGAAAAGTAACTGAGATTATTAAAAAAGCCTTTTACTAAGGGTTTAATTTTCTCAGGAAAATATAATCCTTTATCGGGTGCTAAACCTTTAACTACAGCATCTTTAAACGATACACTTGGTGCTATTTTATTTAAACTATAAAAATTCATATTACTTAATTTCTAAAATTTTTATTCCTTTTGTATTTACTTTTGAAACATGGATATCATATTCAATTCCAACCTTATCATACACTAATTTCATTGTTTCAGCGACTTTTGTAGCTATTTCCTTTCCTTTACTTAATGCAAAAATAGAAGGTCCTGAACCTGAAATTCCACAACCTAAAGCACCGGTATTTATGGATTCCTCTTTAACTTTATCAAAAGCTGGTATTAAAATAGATCGAATTGGCTCAATTATATAATCTTCTAAAGAACGACCTATTAATTCATAATCATTAGTGTATAAGCCACTTATCAAACCCCCAACATTACCCCATTGTTTAATAGCATCTTTCAAAGGAACTGTAGTTTTTAATATATTTCTAGCATCAGAAGTTTTAATTTCAATTTGTGGATGAATTACTGTTGCAAACAATTCACTTGGTGTATTTATTTTAATAATATCTAAAGGTTCATAACTTCTAACCAATGTAAATCCACCAAAAAGGGCAGGAGCCACATTGTCTGCATGAGCAACTCCACTTGCTAAACGTTCACCTTCCATTGCAAAACGAACTAAATCTAAAGGGTTAAATGGTTTTCCTAATAATTCATTAATTGCCCAAACTGCACCCGCTGAACTTGCAGCGCTGCTTCCAATACCACTTCCAGGTTTTATACGTTTATCTATTTCAATTTCAAATCCAAAATTACTTTCTATTTCAGCTAATAAAGCTAGAGCAGCAACTCCCGCAACATTTTTGTGAGTTTCTTTCGGTAAATTTTGACCAATAATTTTAGTAATTCTCACACCTTTTTGTGAAACTTTACGAATTGTCATTTCATCGCCTACAGTATCAAGTGCTAAACCTAGCACATCAAAACCGCAAGATATATTAGCAATGGTTGCCGGAGAAAATATTGTTAATTCATTCATAATTTTAATTATTTCCAATTCTAATAATGTCAGCAAATAAACCAGAAGCAGTAACATCAGCTCCAGCTCCAGCTCCTTTAATTATTAAAGGTTGCTGACTATATCTTTCTGTAAAAAAAAGTACAATATTGTCACTTCCTTCTAAATTATAAAAAGGGTGGTCTGAAGTAATTTCTTTCAAACCAACTTTTGCTTTTCCGTTATCAAATTCAGCAACATATTTCAATCTACAATTATTCATTGAAGCATTCTGATATATTTTATTAAAATGAGTTGCTTCAACATTTAATGTTTCCATAAAATCGGCTAAAGAAACTGCTTCTAAACTTGATTGCGGTAAAAAAGAATCATTTTCAATAGCATCTAATTCTAATTTTGTTCCACTTTCTCGAGCTAATATTAAAATTTTTCGCATCACATCTACACCACTTAAATCAATTCTTGGATCGGGTTCTGTATACCCTTCAATACCTGCTTTTTGAACAACTTCATGAAAAGAATTATTTTCATTAAAATTATTAAAGATAAAGTTTAAGCTCCCTGATAGAACTGACTGTATTTTAGTTACTTTATCTCCAGATGCAATTAAATTTTTTAAAGTATCTATTATTGGTAATCCTGCTCCAACATTGGTTTCAAATAAAAACGGAGCGTTGTACTCGCGAGCTAAACTTTTTAAGTTTAAATAATTTGAATAGTTTGATGAACATGCAATTTTATTACACGTTACAACTGCCACACTTTCTTTTAAATAATTGGCATACAAGCCTGAAATTCTTTCATTTGCAGTGTTATCAACAAAAATGCTATTTCTATAGTTTAATTCAGTAACCTTAGCGTGAAATAAATCCATATTTAAGTTTTCTGCATTCTCTAACGGTACATTCCAATTTTCTAAATCAATGCCATCTTCATTAAACAACATTTTTTTAGAATTTGTTAAAGCGATTACTCTCACTTGAATTTTCAAGTTTTCTAGCAAATACTGTTGCTGATTTTTAATTTGCTGCACTAATTTACTTCCAACGTTTCCAACTCCAACAACAAACAAATTTAACTGTTTTGTCTGATCTTCAAAAAAGGCTGAATGTAAGGTGTTTAATGCTTTTTTTATATCTTTATGCGCAATTACCGCTGAAATATTTTTTTCTGAAGCACCTTGGGCAATCGCCCTAATATTTACATTGTTTTTACCCAATGTACTAAACATTTTACCACTAATTCCTTGATGACTTTTCATATTATCACCAACCAGTGCAATAATTGCATTGTTTTTTTCAACCAATAAAGGTTCCACTTTGTGTTGCTCAATTTCGTAACTAAACTCGGTATTAATTACTAATGTTGCTTTTTCCGCATCAGAAGTATCAATGGCAATACAAATTGAATGTTCTGAAGATGCCTGTGTTATTAACGAAACATTAATTCTTTGCTGAGATAACGATTCAAACAAACGTTTAGAAAAACCTGGAATACCTACCATTCCACTTCCTTCTAAAGTAATTAAAGCCATATTCTCGATATGACTAATTCCTTTAATTGGATTTTTGTTAGATGAAACTTTGGTTATTAAAGTTCCTTCAGCTTTTGAATTGAAGGTGTTTTTTATAACAATTGGAATTTCTTTTTCTAATACTGGTTGAATTGTTGGCGGGTACAATACTTTTGCTCCAAAATGCGACAATTCCATAGCTTCTTGGTACGAAATATTTTTTATGGGAAATGCTTGACGAACAAATTTTGGATTTGCAGTGTACATTCCACTTACATCTGTCCAAATTTCTAAAATAGATGAATTTGTTGCTGAAGTTATAATAGCTGCTGTATAATCTGAACCTCCACGCCCTAAAGTTGAAACTTCACCTTTTTCAGTTAAAGCTACAAAACCAGGTAACACAACAACTTGATGTTTGTTTTGACTGAAAAAATCTTTAATATTTGAAGACGTTTTTTCAAACTTTACAGAAGCATTTGAGAAATTTTCATTTGTAACAATTAATTCTTGGGAATTTTTTAATATAACATCTAAATTACTGTATTTCATAGCTTCAGCAACAATAAACGAAGATAACAATTCTCCAAAACTCACTATTTTATCAGATGTCTTATGTGATAATTCATTAATTAAAAAGACTCCTTCAAGTGTACTCTCTAATTTATTTAATTTCTTTTTTATAGATCCTAAAACACTACTTTGATTATTTACAGGTATTAATTCTCTTACAACTTGCAAATGACGCTCTTCAATAGTTTTTAAGCGGTTTTTGTACAATTCGTTACTTTTACAAGCTAAATTTCCAGCTTCTAATAATAAATCTGTAACGCCTCCTAAAGCTGAAACAACTACGGCTACATTTGTACTATTAGCACTTTCTTTAACAATAGTTATAACTTTATTTATGTTTTCTGAAGAAGCAACTGATGAACCTCCAAATTTTAATACTTTCATGAGTTCTTATTTTTACTAAAATTAATTTTTGATTTCTAAATATTCCTTGTTTCATTTCTTATGAAAACGAATATGGGTACAGTTAATATGAATAGAAATAAACCCTAAAGGGTAATAGTAATTGTAGTAGTTGTAACAGCAAAGCCACGCATAGTAATTGCGTTAATTGTTAGATGATGTAATTCTTTAGCTTGCATATAGCAAAATTAATTATTTTTTCAAATCTACAAAGCTTTTCGTTAAATTTTGATACTATTTTAATTTATTTACAAAATAACTTCATATAAAACGGAATTTTAATATGTTTTTTATGAATACTTAAAAATTCCAAATCAAATTTTTTGATTTTTCTTAATCAAAATCTATGATAACTTGATTTTTTAACAAATCATCAAATGTTTCTTGTTTTCTAATTAAATAGTCGTTTCCTTCATGTAAAAGCACTTCTGCTGGTCTATAGCGTGAGTTGTAATTAGATGCCATTGAAAAACAATAAGCGCCAGCATTATTAAAACACAAAACATCTCCCTCTTTAATTTCACTAATTCTGCGGTTAGATCCAAACGTATCAGTTTCACAAATATAACCCACAACAGAGTAGTAGCGCTCTCTTCCATTTGGACTAGAAATATTTTGAATATGGTGATATGAGTCATACATCATTGGGCGAACTAAATGATTAAAACCTGAATCAATACTTGCAAAAACAGTAGATGTGGTTTGTTTAACAACATTTACATTTACTAAAAATTTACCCGCTTCACTTACTAAAAATTTGCCAGGTTCAAACATTAAGGTTAATTCTTTCCCATAATCTTTACAAAATAAATTAAATCTTTCCGTTAACTTTTCTCCTAATTCTTCAATATTTGTAGAAATATCATCTTCTTTATAGGGAACTTTAAATCCACTTCCAAAATCAATAAAGTCAAGATTTTTAAATTCAGTAGCCGTATTAAAAAGAATTTCTGTTGCCGCTAAAAAAACATCAATATCTAAAATATCAGAACCTGTATGCATATGAATTCCATTAATAGTCATTCCTGTATTTTCTACAACACGTTTAATATGAGGTACTTGATGAACAGAAATTCCAAATTTAGAATCTATATGTCCAACTGAAATTTTTCTATTTCCTCCAGCCATAATATGAGGATTTATACGTACGCATACTGGAATAGTAGGATATAAACTACCAAATTGTTCTAAAATTGAAATATTATCAATATTTATTTGAACACCTAATTTAGCTGCTTGTTCAATTTCTTCTAGTGAAACTCCATTGGGTGTGAAAATGATATCTTTTGGATTAAAACCAGCCTCTAAAGCTAATCTAACTTCCTGAACGGAAACCGTATCAATTCCAGAATTTAACTTTTTAAATAACTTTAAAATACTAATATTTGAATTCGCTTTTACAGCATAATTTAATTTTAAATTTTTAACACTTGAGAAAGCATTCGTAATACGATTGTATTGAGAACTTATTTTTTCGGAATCATAAACATATAAGGGGCTTCCGTATTTTTCTGTAAGAGACACTAGTAATTGATTATCCATTCTTTTTTTTTTGAAGTATCAAATGTATCAAATGTATTTAATTTTTAAAATATAATTTGTTTAAATTACATTATTTAATGAGTTGTTAAATTTTCAGCAAAAAACTTAATAAATTTGAAATGTGAGTTTTGTAATACTTTTTTAAAAATTAATATTCTAATTTTAAGTACTAATGCTTTTAAATATGAAAAAGATAAGTTTAATTATACTTTTTGTATTGAATTTTTCACAAGTTTTCCCTCAAAACAATGAAGGATATAAGAAATTCAAAAACGAGAAATTTAACACGAAACTTCATATGTTAAATTCTGTTCTGTTTGGGGGGATTGATCAAAAAGGCTTATCATTTAGAAGTGGGTTTAAGAAAAATCATTTAAGTTGGAAAAGACTAAATAAGAAAATTTTAACTATTGTTGAAAATGATTCTTGTAAATCTACAGATTGCAGTAATTATGTACATGATTATGCAAAAAGCACAAATTCAAATATTTCTTATTCCTACAATACTTATATTATATATAGTGGTATTGATGGTTTTAATAAGCGATTAAAATTAATTAAAGAAGCTAAAAAAAGTATTTATATATCTACTTGGGCAATTTATGATGATGAAACAGGCTTTTTATTAAAAGAGAAATTATTAGAAAAAGTAAGAACGAATAAATTGATTGACATTCGCATTATTGTAGATGGGCAAGTATCTGAAAGAAAGCTACATAATAAAATATTGGATAATCTTGAAATAGAAAGTGAAGGGCTAATTAAAATAATTCGTTGGCGTACTAAACCTTATCGGGCTAATGGAAATCATAGAAAATTATTTATTGTAGATGGTTTAAAATGTGTGTTAGGAGGTATGAATTATGGAAATATGTATTCTCATATTTCTGGTGCTGTTTTTTGGCAAGATGTTGATGTTTTTATTGACGGAAGCGCTGCAATGGATACGTACAATATTTTTGCCGAAATTTGGAATGAACAAGTTAAAAATAATAAACTTGCAAAATATTTTGATTTAATACCAAAGGTTTCTAAAGTAAATAGAGCTCCTAATTTATTAAAAACTATCCCAGTAGTTATCAACAACCATAATCCTGGAACAAAAAACAGGAAAGCGGATCAAAATATTACAACTGGAATTGTAAAATTAATTTCTGAAGCAAAAAAATCTATAGTTATTGAGAACGCCTATTTTATTATGACAACTCCATTTAAAAGTGCAATTAAAAAAGCGATTCACAAGGGTGTTAAAATAAGACTTTTAACTAATTCAGAAGCAAGTTTAAATGAGGTAGTATTATCTAACCCAATACTTACGTCCTCTTTAGAAGCAGCTAAGTTAGGGGTGGAAGTTTATTTAAAGAAAGGAGCATCCCTACATTCTAAATATTTGGTGGTAGATGATAAAATAGCAATGGTTGGAAGTTTTAACTTCCAACCAAGATCTTATTATTATGAGGGTGAATTGGTTGCTGTTTTTTTTGATACAATTATCAGTAAAAAACTCATAAATAAATTTAATGAGAATATTAAACCAGAGAAAGCAGACAAGTTGTTAATTAATAGAAATATTCAAATTAAGGATAATTTTAGAGCAAAACTTGCAAGAATATTCTTTTTTAACCAGCTTTAAATTATAATAATAAAATTATTTTTTAGCTCTTTCTGCTGTTAATTCAGCAATTTTAACTACAACATCTGTCGCTTTTTGAATAGATTCTGCTGCAACATACTCGTAACGACCGTGAAAATTATGTCCGCCAGCAAAAATATTAGGACAAGGCAATCCTTTATACGAAAGTTGAGACCCGTCAGTTCCACCACGAATTGCACTAATTAAAGGTTTAATGCCTAATTGTTTCATTGCTTCTTCAGCAATATCAACAACGTGCATTACAGGCTCAATTTTTTTTCTCATATTAAAATATTGATCTTTTATTTCAACTTCAACAAGGTTAGCACCTAATTTTTTGTTTAAATCATTTACTAATTTTTGAAATAAAACCTTTCTTTCTTTAAATAATTTAAGATCGTGATCTCTAATAATATATTGTAATTCAGTTTTCTCAACTTCTCCTTTCATATTATGAAGATGAAAAAAACCTTCATAGCCTTCGGTTTTTTCAGGAACTTCATTTTCTGGTAAAGAAGCGATAAATTCACTTGCAATAGTCATTGAATTTATCATTTTGCCTTTTGCATAACCAGGATGTACAATTTTTCCATTTATGGTTACAACAGCACCAGCCGCATTAAAATTCTCATATTCTAACTCACCAACTTGACTACCATCCATTGTATAAGCCCAATCTGCACCAAATTTTTCAACATCAAACATGTGTGCGCCTTTCCCAACTTCTTCATCAGGTGTAAAGCCAATTCTAATTTTACCGTGTTTAATTTCTGGATGCTCCATTAAATATTCCATTGCCGAAACTATTTCTGTAATTCCAGCTTTATCATCAGCACCTAAAAGGGTAGAACCATCAGTAGTAATTAAAGTTTGACCTTTATACAACAACAAATCATCAAAATAACTTGGTGACAAAACAATATTTTCTTCTTTATTTAAAATAATATCTTCTCCATTATAATTAGGATAAAATTGTGGTTTTACGTTAGTTCCTGTATAATCAGGGCTTGTATCAATATGAGCAATAAAGCCAATTGTTGGTACTTTAAATTCTACGTTTGAAGGTAATGTAGCCATTATGTAACAATGATCATCTAATGTTACATCTTCTAAGCCTATTTCATTTAATTCTTTCACTAAAATATGTGCCAAATTCCATTGTTTTTCTGTACTTGGGAAATCTGGATTATTTGGGTCTGATTGTGTATCTACAGTGATATACTTTACAAAGCGATCTATTATTTTTTGCATATTATTATATTTTTTTCAAAAGTAAGATTTTGATAAAGGTTTTACAATCAAATTATCATAAATTATTGCAAAAATTTTACTTTTTGAAGTATTGAAATTGCTTCACAAATTCGTTCATTTACATTCTTATCTCCGTAAATCTCTACAGAAGCATTAAAATAAGAGTTTTCAGTTCTTTTTGAAGTTAAATTAAATTGATGAAAAGTAAATTTATTTTTGAAACCTTTTGCAACATACCAATAAGCTTGTTTAGATTGATATGTATCAATTCCTGATTTTAAGAGTTCTAAATTATTAGCTACTAAAATAGAATCTGTTTTTTGATAGAAATTTTTATTTAAAGTTACTTTTCCTAAATTAAATGAAGTTGATAAAATGAATGATTCTGTGAGTTGTTTTAAAGTATCAGCCACAAATATTTCAGATTCATATTTACTAAAGTATAGCTTTGATTTCCAATTATTTGGAATAGTTAATATGAAGTTATTATTAAAATCTTTAATTTCTATTTTATTTACTGTTTTAATTGGATTACAATTAAATGATTTACTTAGCTTATATTGTTTATTACAACCCCATAGAAATAGTATAGAAGCTATTAAAATAATAGTTTTTTTCATACTTATTTAAGTATCATTTTTGCGATTACTTCATTACCAGAAAGCCAAGCAATGGCTGAAGATGCAAATCTAATTGAATAAAATCCTTCATCACTCACTTTTTCCCAATTTCTACCTGAGTTTTTTGAATAAAAAATACCATTTGTAGAAACAGCCATTATCTCTTTTCCTTTAGTTTTTGGTATATATTGAACACAACTCACATAGTTTGGTAAAGTACCCTCCGAAACAAGTTTCCAAGTTTTTCCTCCATCAAATGTTAATGCTTTATTTGCTGTTTCCCCAAATTTATCTGTATAATCTCCACCACAAATAATTCCTTGAGTTTCATTATAAAAATCTATAGTGTATATTCCAGTGGTGCTTTTTCCTTGAATTATAGGTGTTTCATACACATTCCATGTTAACCCCATATCTGCAGTGTGGAAAACTCTCGATTTTAATCCACCAGTAGCAATCCAGGCATTTTTACCCACAATAGCAATATTCGTATTACTCGCTGCAAAAGCTGCTTCACCTTTTTCAATTTTAGGTAAATTTTTACAAGTTACTTTTTCCCAAGTATTTCCTCCATCATTTGTTATTATTATAGATAAACAATTATCAGTAGGATCACCCATTGCAATTCCATTTAGTTTGTCAAAAAATCGCATCGAATCGTAAAAAACTTTTTTATCAAATTCCTTATAAACTATAGTAATTTTATTATTTTCAACCTTGTAGAGTAGTGCTGGATTACCAATACTTAAAGCAAAAACAGCATTTTTGTTTAGTGCTAAAGATCTAAAATGAGGCACAATTGTATCCGTTGAAATATTTTGAATTTCAGTAATTTTACCGGTTTCTGAAACAACTCCAATATCACCAATTGAACCCACATACACAGCAGATGAATCATTTAAAATTGCAATAGCACGAATACTTGTGCCATCCATTTTAAATTTTTCAATTGAAATTTTTATGCTAGCTCTTGATTTATATGTTTCTTTGCAAGAAATGATGGAAAATAAGATTACTAAGCATTGTAGAATTCTTTTCATTTTAATATTTTTAAAGTACTAAAATACATAAAACAATCATAGCTTTATGAAAAGAGCATTAGTTATTTCTGGAGGCGGAAGCAAGGGCGCTTTCGCGGGAGGTGTTGCACAGTTTTTAATGGAAGAAAAAAAGAGAAAATATGATTTATTCTTAGGTTCTTCTACAGGTAGTTTAATGGTTTCACATTTGGCATTAGGAATGATTGATGAGTTAAAACATTTATACACAAATGTTGATCAAAAAACAATATTTAGTAATAATCCTTTTTTAATAAGAAAAATTCATGGAGAAAAAGTTATAAGCATAAATCATCTTAATACGTTTTGGAATTTTATAAATGGCAGAAAAACATTTGGAGAAAGTAAAAATTTACGAAAACTTATAAAAAGGAATATTACAGAAGAAATGTATCAACAAATAAAATACAATAATATTGAGTCTGTAGTTACTGTATCTAATTTATCTACTAATAAAGTTGAATACAAATCAATTAATGATTGTACGTATAATGATTTTTGTGACTGGATTTGGGCTTCATGCAATTATGCTCCATTTATGAGTGTATTAGTTAAAGATGGCTGCCAATATGCAGATGGAGGGTTTGGGTGCATTGTTCCTATTAAGGAAGCTATTTTACGTGGAGCTACAGAAATTGATGCTATTATTTTAGAAACCAAAGTAACTCAAATTAATAGAATTCAATCTAAGAATCCTTTTTCTATATTATTTGACATTTTTGATTTTATGTTAGAGCATGTAGAGCGACATAATATTACTATTGGAAAATTATCAGCGAGTGATTATAATGTAAAGCTTAATTTATATTACACACCAACAGTTTTAACAACAAACTCTTTAGTTTTTGATAAAAAATTAATGACTAAATGGTGGGTGCAAGGGTATAAGCATGCACAACTTAAATATAATGAATTTACGAATGAATTTAGACCTAATTTATAATAAAATTTGATCTGATTATTGATTAAAAAAATCACTATCAATATACATTTCTTTTTCAAATTTATCTTCAAGTACAATCACATTAAAAGCCTTGCTATTTTTATATTTCAAAGTGCTTTCACTTTTACCACTAAGTCCACGAATATCATCTAACGCAGCTTTTAAAACAACTTCATTTTCATCACCAAAAGGTAAAATAGCATTCCAAAAATTATATTCTTTCACTTCAATATCCGGTGCAAATCCTTCTGCATAATCACTTTGACCTATTTTATTATATATTTGAAATACAATGGGTTGCATTGCTTTTAAATGATTTGGGTTTGCGCTTGAAATACTAGTGTATTTTGAAGATGGAGAATCATAAAGTGTAATAGAACCAACATTTTTACCATACGTTGTTGTACCGACTACTTTTACAGGAATAAAAGGTTTTAAACCATTAATAATCATTTCACTTGCTGATGCAGTGCTAGATGATGTTAAAACATACAACTGATTAATTGAAGTTAACCTATTGATAGACTCCTGACCAATATTATCACCATTTGAATTATAAACATCTAGCGTATTGTCAAAATAATAAAAGCCATCTTCATTTGAATGCTTACTATTAAATTTTAATTCCGCAAAAACATTTTCATTAGCATTATTATAAATCATACTTGCCAAATATGTGGCTGTTAAAACAGCACCACCACCGTTTAATCTTAAATCTAAAATTAACTCATCAATACCTTCGCTTTGAAAATATGAAAAAGCGGCATTCAATTCATCGTTGTAAGAAGATCTAAATGAATTATAAACCAAGTAACCAACTTTTCCCCCATCAATATTATTAAAAACAGTTTTAAAATGTACTGGATCTTCCGATAATTCAATTGCAGTTATTGTTTTATCTTCAATAGGAGTTAGAATATCGTTACTTTCAGAGACAAAAGACAACGTAATTGTTTCATTATTAAAACCTTTTATAACATTATTATAATTACTTTCATTTAAAACTGAACCATTGAGAGCATTTATAATATCACCTCTTTGTATTCCTGAATTACTTGCAGGTGAGTTTGGTGCAACATATCGCACATATATAATTATATTTCCACTACCATTTGTTGTAACGGCTTGCAAACGAAAGCCAAAAGATGTTGAAATTCCTTGAAATGCATTGTTTTGAACTTCATAATTATCAATAAACCAAGAAAACCTATCAGTTGTGCCAGGATTGTAGAGCAAGCTTTCAAATAAACTATCAGGGTTTGAGTAACTATTTAAATAAGAAAAATAAGCATTTGTATCATCATTTTTAGAATCTGCTAAATTAGGCACACCTGATTGCCAATTGTACCATGAATTCATTCCTTTCCATACAAAATCTTGAATTTCAATATTTTGAGGAACTTCAATATCATTATTTTTAGTACAACTTATAAAAACTATACTAAAAATTAAGTATATTAATAGCGAATAGTTAATTTTCTTCATTTTATAATTTTATATTTAACCTTAATTTAAGTCGAAAGATATTAATTTTTCTTACAAAATTTAATAGCCACTGTTACAAAAACGAAACTTGCTCGTCATAATTGTAACAGCAGCAAAAAATGTTGTAACACCAAACTTAAAATGAAGCAATCTGAGTTTTTAAAAACTGTAATGCCCTTTAAAGATAAAGTGTTTCGCGTGGCGAAAAGGTTACTTGTATCTACTGAAGAAGCTGAAGATGCAACTCAAGAATTACTTTTTAAGTTATGGAAAAATAAAGAAAAATTAAAAGAGTATAAAAGCATAGAAGCTTTTGCTATGACAATGACAAAAAATTATTGTTTTGATCGGTTAAAATCAAAACAAGCAAGTAATTTAACATTGATTCATAGTAATTATAAAGAAAATGGAACGTCTTTAGATAGACGAATGGAACTTAATGACAGTGTAAGTAAAGTTCATGAATTAATTGAAAACTTACCAGCGCAACAAAAATTAATTATACAGCTTAGAGATATTGAAGAATACGAATTTGATGAGATTGCAAAATTATTGAATTTAAAACCAACAGCAATTCGAGTAACATTATCTAGAGCACGGAAAACAATTAGAGAACAATTATTAAAACAACACAAATATGGAATTAGCTAACATAGAAAAGTTGTTGGAAAAATATCTAAATGCTGAAACAAGCATTGCAGAAGAAACAGCGTTGAAAACTTATTTCTTAAGTGATAATGTAGCTCCACATTTAGAAGAATATCAAGCATTATTCGGGTATTTTTCAACTAGTAAAAATGAGCGTTTTACAAAAACCATTCAATTAAACAGTAAAAAGAAGAATTGGAAATGGCTATCTGTAGCTGCCTCAGTAATATTACTAGTAAGTGTTTACAGTGGATATGAAAATATTCAACAAAGAAAAGCAGATAAAGTTTATGCCGAAACTATTGGCGCATTCCAAATGCTTTCAACAAATTTAAACAAAGGGAATGTTGCAATTACACAATTACAACGTTTTGGAAACACAACAAACAAAATTTTTAAACAACCTAAATGAAACAAAAAATGAAAAAAATAATCTTATTAATAACAATCGCACTAATATCATTTACAAATTATGCTCAAAATTCAATTTTTGACAAGTTTGAAGAAATGGATGACGTAACAACTGTAGTTGTAACACAAAATGCTTTTAAAATGCTTGCAAAATTTAGAGGCAGTGGAGAAGAAGGTAAAGAATACTTTGATATGGTAAAAGGTTTACATTCTTTTAGAGTTTTTACTACTGAAAATTCAGAAATAGCAAAGGAAATGGAAACTGTAGTTTTAAAATATTTAAAATCTGCAAAACTTACAGAGTTAATGCGAGTAAAAGACAAAGATGCCAAGGTGAAAATATATATTAAATCTGGTAAAGATGATGATCACGTAAGCGAATTATTAATGTTTGTTAGTGATTTACAACATAAATCAAACCAAGAAGCTGTTATTTTATCATTAACTGGAGATATTGATTTAAATAAAATATCTAAACTTACTGAAGCACACATTCCTAATAGTGGTATTAAAGAAAAAAATTAATAAAATGAAAGTATTTTTAAAATTCACAGGATTAGTTTTCGCAATAGTTTTATTAACAACTGCTTGTGAAACAAACCCTTCACTTCAAAAGTATTATGTAGATAGTAAGGAAAATAGTGAGTTTATCTCAATTGATTTACCTGCTAGCATTTTACAATTAAAAGACACGGAAGTTTCTGAAGACATTAAAAACACATTAGAAACTATAAAGAAAGTTAATTTTTTAGCATTGCAATTAAATGAAACAAATGCAGATTTATATGCTTCAGAAAAACAAAAAATAAATACGATTCTTAAAAACCCTAAATACAAACAATTAGTTCGTATGAATTTAGGAAAAAGTAATGTAAGTGTAAGTTATCTTGGAGAAGAAGATGCAATTGATGAAGTTATTATTTTTGGAGCTGACAATACTAAGGGATTTGCAGTTATAAGAATTATCGGAAAAAATATGAATCCATCAGCTATCTTAAAATTAACTCAAAAAATTAAAATGGATGATGATAATGCTCAATTGAAACAGCTTGGAGGGTTATTAAGTAGTATTAAATAAATTTCAAATCACATATATAAACTAGGCCATACCTAACACGTATGGCTTTTTAACGTGTTATTAACTTCTTTAAACACTAAAAAATACTATTTTTGAAGCCTTAAATTAAATTTTACGAATGAAAAATTTATTACTTACACTTATTCTTCTATTTTCGATACTTGGAACTGCTCAAAAAAAACAATATAGAGGAGAAAGAGAAAAAATTAACGACTTAGTACATACCAAATTAAAAGTTGATTTTAATTTTGAAAAAAGTCAAATGAATGGTGAAGCTTGGATTACTTTAACACCTCATTTTTATGCAACTAATAAACTTATTTTAGATGCAAAAGCTTTTAAAATTCATGAAATAATGTTGAACAAAGTGAAAGCTTCTTTTAATTATTCAGACAATGAATTAACAATAGATTTAGATAGAACTTATAAAAAAGGAGAAGAATATACTATTTATATAAAATATACTGCAAGACCTGAAGAAGTTAAACAAAAAGGTAGTAAAGTTATAACTGATGCAAAAGGACTTTATTTTATAGATCCTAAAGATGAAGATCCTAATAAACCTACTCAAATATGGACTCAAGGAGAAACTGAAGCAAGTAGTTGTTGGTTTCCAACAATAGATTCCCCAAATCAAAAAACAACACATGAAATTTATATGACTGTCCCGTCTAAATTTGTAACGCTGTCAAATGGAACATTAATAAGTCAAACTGAAAATAATAACGGAACTAGAACTGACTATTGGAAAATGGATCAAAAGATTGCTCCATACTTATTTTTTATGGGTGTTGGAGAATTTAGTATTGTTAAAGATAATTGGAATGGGTTAGATGTTAATTATTATGTAGAGCCTGAATACGAATCTGTAGCTAAAGATATTTTTGGATTAACTCCAGAAATGATGACTTTCTTTTCAAAAATAACAGGTGTTCCTTATGTTTGGGATAAATACAGCCAAATTGTTGTAAGAGATTATGTGAGTGGCGCCATGGAAAATACTACCGCTGTTGTTCATGGTGAAAATGCACAGCAAAAAAAAGGACAATTAATTGATAATAATGAGTGGGAAGAAACCATTGCACATGAATTATTTCATCATTGGTTTGGAGATTTAGTAACTACTGAAAGTTGGTCTAATTTAACTTTGAATGAATCATTTGCAACCTATAGTGTTTATTTATGGTATGAATATAAATATGGCAAAGACAAAGCAAATGCACATATGTTTGATGATATAAAAGTATATTTAGAAAGTCAAAGTGATAATAAAAAATTAGTCCGATTTTATTATAAAAATAAGGAGGATATGTTTGATCCTGTTAGCTACCATAAAGGAAGTGCAATTCTTCATATGTTAAGAGATTATTTAGGAGATGAGGCATTTTTTGAAGGCCTTAATTACTACTTAACAAAACATAAATTTGGGACTGCAGAAGCACACGATTTGCGTATAGCATTTGAAAAAATAAGTGGTAAAGATTTAAATTGGTTTTTCAACCAATGGTACTTTGGAAATGGACATATAAAATTAAGTGTAACTTATGATTATAACACCATAAATGGAACCGTTACTGTAAATATTAATCAGCAAGGGAATATTTTTAAATTTCCTTTGACAATTGATATTTATGAACAAAATAGAAAATTAAGGCATAAAGTTTGGGTTGATAGCAGACAAAATTCATTTACTTTTCCATTCAATAAACTACCAAAGCTTATAAATATTGATGCTAAACACGTATTGTTAGCTGAAATTACAGATAAGAAAACACTCAAAAACTACATCTATCAATTTAACAATGCTCCTCACTATTTAGATAGAAGGTTAGCTATTGAAGAAATTGCAATACATCAAGATGATAAAGAAGCATTTAGTACTTTAATTAAAGCATTAGATGATCCTTACTATGAAATTAGAATTTTAGCGTTAGAAAATATCGATTTGTTTCAAAAATATTATAAAAAAGAAGCCATTGCTAAAATTGAAAAATTAGCTCAATTTGATAAAAAAACACTTGTAAAAGCAGCTGCTTTAAGAGTTTTGGGAAAATTAATAGAACCTATTTACAAGCCTCTTTTTGTAAGAGGAATGAATAGCGAATCTTATGCAATTACTGGAAGTTCACTAATTTCACTATATCAAATTGATAAACAAACTACCTTAGATAAAGTAAATACCCTAAATGATGATATAAAAGAACATTTAGCAGATGCCATCACAAATATTTATATCAATGAAAAAGATAAAACAAAGCTCCCATTTATAGCTAACCATGTTTTAAAAGGTATGTTTTTAACAAAAAATAAACGTACTCAGCAATTATATTCCGAAGCTTTTAAATGGATTTCTGGTAGTGATAATAAACAAGCCATAGAAAATTTAACTAACGATTTTGTAAAATTAGGATTGCAGTATAAAAAATTCAGCTTCGATAAAATGGCAATAAATATGATCAATCAATTAGTTTATGCACAACAACAGTCTGATAACACAAATAAAGAAGAATTAATTCTTGTTTTAAAAACTGGACTAGCTAAGCTTATTGAATAACAGTTTAATTAAGTAAATTTCTAAAGTTTTTTTAGGGATTATAATTTCTAAAGGTACCATCATTATAAAATACAACGATTCGTTCAATAGAATTATCTTTAGCATTTTTTAAAGTAGGTTTTAAATTTTCTTTCACCATATTTTTCTCTTCATTTGAAGAAAATAGAGTAGGTGTGCTTATTTCTTTTCTATTTTCCTTAGGAAAATTACCTTGGCCGTTTAATAACCAATACAACTCAACCTCAGGAAAGTTTTTTAATATTTTTAAAACAAATTCTAGACTGGGTTTATTTCTTCCTGAAAGAAGATGTGAAATGCTTGAACGTTGAACATCAATTTTTTCAGCCAGTGAAGCAGCTGATATTTCATAATAATTCATAACTATTGTTAGCCGTTTTGAAAACTCCTCAACGTTTACCATTGTAATCTATTTTTAGATTACAAATGTAATCTTTTTAATTTTAAGGAACAATAAACTTATTTATAAATAATGTAAATAGAACTTTTATATAAAACCAACACTTCATATATCATAGAGTATAATACTGATTAATAGCTATCTATGTAAGTTCTATAAGAATTTCTTATAGAAGTAACTAACGTCAGTGCACACCATTAATTATTACTACCAATATCTGTTTACATTTGTATAATTTACTTATTAAAAGTGTGTATACAAATGTAAACATCTGATTATTTACATTTGTAACATGAATTTTATAAGTATAAATAAATTAGATAATTGGTATCTTCAAAATTTTGAAAAAAGTTTATTTGGTAGAAGAATTCTCTTAAATGATATTGAACCTATTTTACATAAGTTATCATCAAAGTTTTCAGTTGAAAAAATTGGAGTTTCTGAAAATAAGCTACCCATTTATAAAATTTCTATTGGTATTGGAAAAACTAAAATCCTTACTTGGTCTCAAATGCACGGAAATGAAAGTACTGGAACAAAAGCATTATTTGATTTATTTAATTTTTTTGAATCTGACGATAAAAGCTTAAAAATAATAATCAATAAAATTTTAGCAAGTTGCACTTTAGAATTTATTGTGCTATTAAACCCTGATGGTGCTATCAAATTTACAAGAGAAAATTTTAAAAATATTGATCTAAACAGAGATGCTGTAGAGCAAAAAGCCGTTGAAAGTAAACTGTTACGTGCAACTTTAGACAGTTTTAAGCCTAAATTTTGTTTCAATTTACATGACCAACGTTCTATTTTTAATGTTGAAGGAACAAATAACGCTGCAACACTATCTTTTTTAGCACCTTCAGAAGGTATTGAACGAACAGTAACCAAGGGAAGAAAAGAGACAATGAGTGTTATTGTTGCTATGAATAACTTTCTGCAGCAAATTATGCCGAACCAAATTGGAAGATATACCGATGAATTTTATCCAACTGCCACAGGTGATAATTTTCAAAAGCTTGGACACAACACTATTTTAATAGAAGCTGGTCATTTCAAAGGTGATTATGATAGAGAAATTACAAGAAAATTTAACTTCTATGCCCTTTTAAATGGATTATTTTATATTTCAACAAACACTGTATATAACAATTACAAACCATACTTTAATATACCTAAAAACGATAAATATTTTTTAGATATAATCTACAAAAATCTAAAAGTTATTAGAAATAATACCACTTATATAGAAGATGTTGGGATACAGTATAAATTTAAAATAAAAAAAAATGTATTAATTAAATATAAATATATTGAAAACAGAGGTGATTTATCGAGTTTTCATACTTATGAGTTAATAAATGCAGAAAATTTAGATGTTTTGGAGTTGAAATTATCAAATTCGTAAATAAATCGTAGAATAATCGTTTTTTTTTAATAAATTTGCGTATTGTATATTTTTTAAATAAAACAAACCATGAAAAAATTTACGCTTGATGAAATTGATCATCAAATATTAGATATTCTTATTGAAAATGCTAGAACTCCTTTTACAGATATCGCTAAAAAATTAGTTGTTTCGGCAGGAACTATTCATGTTAGAGTAAAAAAAATGGAAGATGAAGGGATAATTAAAGGATCTACACTAACATTAGATTATGAAAAAATGGGATATTCTTTCATATCGCATGTTGGTATTTATTTAAACCAAACTTCAAAAACTAAACAAGTTATTAAAGATTTAAAAGTTATTCCAAATATAACCATAGCATATATTACTGCAGGTAAATATAACATATTCTGTAAAATTAGAGCAAAAAACACTACTCATGCTAAAGAAATAATTTTTGAAATAGATGATATTGATGGTGTTTCAAGAACAGAAACTATGATTTCTCTTGAAGAAAGTATTAACGATAAAACTCGTTTAATGCACTCTATATTTAGAGAACTTTAGTAAATAATAAAACTATAAAAAAATACCTTATTATAAATTATAATAAGGTATTTTTTTATATAATTGCTTTATTATTGCATTTGAAATTATAATGATTATTAATGAGAACTACTAACACCTCTGTTGGATCTATAATTTATAATAGAGAAAACTACACAAATAAACAATTACAAGAATTATATAAATTAATTCTAAAACCTCGATTAATTGAGGAAAAAATGTTAATTCTTTTACGTCAAGGTAAAATTTCTAAATGGTTCTCAGGAATTGGACAAGAAGCAATATCTGTTGGTGTTACAAACGCTATTAATTTTGACGAATATATCTTACCACTTCATAGAAATTTAGGTGTATTTACTTCTAGAAACATTCCACTTCATAGATTATTTTCACAGTGGCAAGGAAAAAAGAGCGGTTTTACAAAAGGAAGAGATAGATCATTCCATTTTGGAACTCAAGAGTACAAAATTGTTGGTATGATTTCTCATTTAGGTCCCCAAATGGGCGTGGCAAATGGTATTGCTTTAGCCGATTTACTAAAAAAATCACCTAAAGTTACAACCGTTTTTTCTGGTGATGGAGGAACAAGTGAAGGGGATTTTCATGAAGCTCTCAATGTTGCTGCTGTTTGGAATTTACCTGTACTTTTTTGCATTGAAAATAACGGATATGGATTATCTACACCATCAAGCCAACAATTTAAATGTGAAAACATTGCCGATAAAGGCATTGGTTATGGAATAGAAAGTCACATAATTAATGGCAACAATATATTAGAAGTTCATACAAAAGTTTCTGAAATTGCTAAAAGTGTTAGAGAAAATCCTCGCCCAGTTTTAATAGAATTTAAAACTTTTAGAATGAGAGGACATGAAGAGGCGAGTGGTAATAAGTACGTTCCAACTGAGTTATTAGAAAAATGGGCATTTAATGATCCTGTTACAAATTTTCAGGCTTTTTTAAGAAAAGAAAATATTCTTTCTGAAGAAATGGAACTACTAATGAAGCAGGAAATTGTGCATGAGATTCATGAACATTTAAAAATCGCTTTTGCTGAAGAAGAAATTTCTTCAACTATTAATAATGAATTAGAGGATGTTTATAAACACGTAAATTATATTGAAACAAAACCTTCAATAAAAACTTCAAATATTCGTTTAGTAGATGCTATTTCTCAAGGACTTAAACAATGTATGGAAAAACATACTAATTTAATTATTATGGGGCAAGATATTGCCGATTATGGAGGTGTTTTTAAAATTACAGAAGGTTTTTTAGATAAATTTGGAGCTGAAAAAATAAGGAACACACCAATTTGTGAATCTTCAATTATAGAAACTGCTTTTGGACTATCGATTAATGGATTTAAATCTGTAGTTGAATTACAATTTTCAGATTTTGTAACCTCTGGATTTAATCCTGTGATAAATTTATTAGCTAAATCATATTATCGCTGGAATCAAAATTCCGATATTGTATTGAGAATGCCTTGCGGGGCAGATATTGGAGCTGGACCATTTCATAGTCAAACAAATGAAGCTTGGTTTACAAAAACACCTGGTTTAAAAGTAGTATATCCAGCTTTCCCTTACGACGCTAAAGGCTTACTTGCAACAGCTATTGAAGACACAAATCCTGTGTTGTTTTTTGAACATAAAGCTTTGTACAGGTCTATTTATCAAGAAGTTCCGGATGATTATTACACAATTCCTTTTGGAAAAGCAGCCTTAGTTGAAACAGGTTTTGATATTACTATAATATCTTATGGTGCTGGTGTACATTGGGCATTAAAAGAAGTTAAAGAACATCAAATTTCTGCAGATATCATAGATTTAAGAACTTTGCAGCCACTTGATACCGAATCTATTTATACTTCAGTTAAAAAAACGGGTAAGGTTTTAATTTTACAAGAAGACACGCTATTTGGAGGTATTGCATCAGATATATCAGCATTAATTAACGAAAATTGCTTTAACTATTTAGATGCTCCAATTAAACGGGTAGGAAGTATTGAAACTCCTATTCCATTTGCTAAAAATTTAGAAAACATGTATTTACCTAAAAGCAAATTGTATTCTGAAATATTAAATGTATTAAATTACTAGCATTTAAAGCTTTAACCTGATTTTTATCATATAAATTAACAAATTTATAAGCTAACTTTAGTCTTATATGTTCTCTTACCATAAGTTAAAAGAACAAATTACTTTTCACAAATCTTGCTTAGGCTTATTGCAAGAAAGAACTAATATGTGTACTATAAATAAAAGTATTGACTTTTAAATTACCCTTTATCACATTTTTTGGATTATTTATTAAATAAAATTAAGTTTTAATTGAATTTATTTAAAATACAGTCGCAAATAATTAAAAGCCATGAAAAAAACAGTATTATTAATAGAAAGTGAAATTACATTTAGGAAATATATTACCGAAATACTTGAATTAGCAAATTATATAATAATTACAGCTGAAAATGGAAAAAAGGAAATAGAAATGGCTAAAACTTTTATTCCAAACATTATTATTTGTGATATTCTAATACCTAGATTAGATGGTTTTGATGTTTTACAAATAATTTCTAAAATACCAATACTAGCGCATATTCCATTTATTTTTTTAGCAGAAAATATAGATTATAGTGATCTAAGAAAAGGGATGAATTTAGGCGCAGATGATTTTTTAATTAAACCTTTTAAAGAAACTGAATTATTAAAAGCTATTGAAAGTAGGTTAAAAAGAGCTGAAGCTTTTGAACATCAAACTTCAAATATAAACAGAGATATTCAAATTGAAAACATAAAAAATATTAAAACATTTTTATCAAAAAAAACCATATTTTCATTTAAAAAAAATGAGACTATTTATTGTAAAGAAAACCTAAGTAACCACCTTTTTTTAATTAAAAAAGGAAAAGTAAAAACGTATAAAATAAATGAAGACGGGAAAGAATTTATTACTGGTTATTTTACTAATGATCAATATTTTGGATACTCTTCATTTGTGAAACATTCCTCTCATTTTGAAAATTCAAAAGCAATTACTAACGTTAAATTATATAAAATAAATAAAAGTGAAATAAATACTATTATAAAAAATAATCCTAAATTTTTATACGAATTTATAGATTTATTAACCGATAATTTAATAGACATAAAAGAACAATTAATACTTTTAGCTTATTCCTCAGTTAGAAAAAAAACAGCCAGAACTTTAGTAAGGATACTGCAAAAAACCACTATTAAAGAAGCTGAAGAAATCAATATTTCTAAAAGCGATTTAGCAAATTCTATTGGTATTGAATATGAAACTTTAATTAGGACGCTACATGCTTTTAAAGAAGAAAAATTAATAAAAGAAAGTAAAAATGGATTAAAAATTATTAATAAAAAAAAATTACTTCAAATACAATAAATCAATAAAATAATTGATGAGAATCATTTTTTTAATTGATGAGAATCATTGAAAATAGACTTTTAAATAATTAAATTAGTAACTCAATAATACGATTTTTTAATTTTTAATTATAACATATTATGTCACTTATTAAATTTAACAGACGTTTTCCTTTATTTGACCAAATGTTCCCTGACATTTTAAATACTGACAGATTATTGAATGAAGATTTAATTCTAAAAGATAATTGGATTCCAGCAATTAACGTAAAGGAAAATGAAGAAGGCTTCGAAATTGAAGTTGCTGCACCTGGCTTTTCAAAAAAAGATTTTGAGGTAGCCATTACCGATGATATTTTAACAATTTCAGCGGAAAACAATAAAATTAATAACGAAGAGGAGGGTGATTATTCTCGTAGAGAATTTCATTACAATTCGTTTAACAGATCATTTACTCTTCCAAAGAGTATAGATTTTAATAAGAAGATTGATGCAAAATATAACAATGGTGTTCTTAGAGTTCATTTAGAAAAATTGGAGATTTTAAAAAGTGAAGAACACAAAAAAGTAATAGAAATTGTATAATCTTCTGGTTGAATCCGAGAGATACAAAATATTTCTCGGATTCTATTGAACAAGAAAAATAATTGATACTGAGATGAAACATATTATTCCTAAACAAAAAGCACCAATTTTCAACAACAGTATTCAATATTTACACAGTAAAACTAAGTATTGGATTTCTGAAATTGAATTTATTAGAATAGAACAAGATTTTTTAAAAGAATTACTATCAGAACATATAATTGGTTTATGTGATACTAATAATTTTAACAAGGCTAAATTATTATTAAATGGTATTAATCATGAAGCTATATTGGGTAAAACATTAATAGAATCCATAAAAGAACACCAAATTAATTTAGCATTACTAATTGAAAATATTTACTTAAAAAAAGAAAATTTATTTAGAGAAAATCATAATTTTTTAAAAAATGAATTAAAAAATTATTTAAGTAATTTTAAATATATAAAAGAAGAAGTATTTGAACTTATATTACTAATAATGAAAAAAGATAAACAACAAAAATTGTTGACTAAATAGGACTAAGTTCAAATAATTTTACCGTTTTCAAATTTTAATTCTTTGAAAGAGTATATACGATTATCAATAATTACTACTCATATTTATTATTAAAATGATAATTTTAAAAGAGTAGAAGTTGATAAGTTTAGAAAAGTTATTAAAAAGGAGTTTTTTTATTTGGGTGAGAATAACTCAAGTTTAATAGTTTATCTATGTAATTATATCTTATTTTGAAGTAAAGTTTATGTAGAATTAAAATTTGAAAACGGTTTTATAATTTCCACTCAAAAATATTAAAAATAGTATACCAGTTATTAGGTAAACTACTTTCAATATTAATTATTTTGTTTGTAATTGGATGTTCTATTTTAAGAGCGTTCGCATGCAAAAATAAATTATGACAATTAAATTCATCCTCAAACATTCTGTTATGAAATCTATCTCCATACATATAATCACCAATTATAGGGTGACTTATTTTATTCATATGAATACGTAATTGATGCATTCTGCCTGAGGTGGGTATTAATTCTACTAAGCTATATCTTGAAGTATCGTAAGGCTTAACTGCAATATCTAAATTTTTAGTTAACAATGGCTTACAAAAAGTTTCTGCTGCTTTATAAACCATAGTATCAGGATTTTTCACTGGAGAATCAATTTTAATTGAAGTATTTATTAAGCCTCTTACAATTCCTAAATAAGTTTTTTCTATAGAATTTGAATTAAACAACTCTTGAAACATTGAAACATTTTCTTTTTGCTTAACTAAAAGTAACACGCCCGAAGTTTTTCTATCTAAACGATGTACTGGGTAAAAATTCTGATTAAATTGCTTCAATAATAGATTTAATAAAGTTGGTTCTTTAATATTCCTTGCATAATATGAATTATGTATTAGAACATTATTAGGTTTGTTTACAATTACAATATAATCGTCTTCAAAAAGAATTTCAATCTCCATATTGCAAATATACAAGTTAAAAAAATTATTCTAATGAATTATAATTACATTGCAGTTAACTAAATAAGAAGAAATTTATAGTGCAAATTGTAACTCAATTTTTAACACAGCATGGATTATCTATATCTAGCTTTTCATTAGTTTTTCTAGCGGCTGTTCTATTAGGAATGGGAAAAGCAGGAATAAAGGGAATTGGAGTAGTAATTGTAACTTTAATGGCATTGGTTTTTGGTGGAAAATCTTCTACTGGCACATTAATACCAATGATGGTATTTGCAGATATTTTAGCTGTAATTTATTATCATAGACATACACAATGGAAGTATTTAGGTAAGTTGCTACCAACAATGGTTATTGGTGTTTTGGTAGGTGTTTGGCTTGGAAATGACATTTCTGATGAAGTATTTAGATTTTTAATGGCTATTTTAATTCTTGGAATAGTTGTGTTTATGGTACTTATGGATAAGCGAAAGTCTTCAGCAATTCCTCAAAATCGACTTTTTTCGAATAGTATAGGGCTTTTATCAGGTTTTACATCTATGATTGGTAATTTAGCAGGATCGTTTTCAAACATTTACTTTTTGGCCATGCGTTTACCTAAAAATGAATTTATAGGTACTGCCGCTTGGCTCTTTTTTATCATTAATGTTTTTAAACTTCCATTTCATTTGTTTGTTTGGAAAACAATTTCTTTAGAAAGTATTTCACTAAATATAATATTAACTCCTGCCATAATTATTGGTTTTATTACTGGAATTAAATTAGTAAAACTCATTAACAACCAATTATATAGAAAATTTATTATTGTAGTTACAGCCGTAGGGGCTTTATTAATTTTATTTAAATAATTTTAACTCAATGGAAGAGTGTTTTTTTCAATGCCCGTATTGTTGGGAAACTATTTCTATGCTATTAGATAACTCCGTAAACGATCAAACTTATGTAGAAGATTGTGAAATTTGTTGTAATCCTATTGAAATAAACTCAATTTTTGAAAGTGGAGTACTTGTCTCATTAATCATAAACAGTATTGAACAATAAATTATAGGAGTAAATCGGTACTTTTTTAAATTTCATTTAGATTTATTCAATTTTAACCTGTTCTACAATACTTTTTTCAGAAGTGTTAATTTTTAAATACATTAAAACTAAAATAGATAAAATACTACAAACCAAAAATCCAATAAATAATGGAAGTGCCGTGTTTGAAACAAATCTACCTATTAGAGTACTAATGGAAACTGCCATCATAGTAGAAATAAAGCCTGTAATAGCTGCACCAATTCCTGCAATATGACCAACAGGTTCCATTGCCAAAGCTCTTAAATTTCCAAATAAAAAGCCAATAGCAAAAAACTGTGAAGCAAAGAACATTAATAAAATTACAATAGGAGGATTGGCGTTTCCATTAAATAACACGATATAAAGTAACGAAATACCAAAAAAAGTTAATAGGGAAGTGGTCACCATTTTTTCCATTCCAAACTTCACCACAAATGTTCCGTTTAAGAAAGTAGCAGTACCTATAGCTATCGCTAAACCAGCAAATATATATGGAAATTGCTCTTTTAAACCATATTGTATTTGAAAAATTTGCTGTGCAGTACTTAAATAAACCATAAATGAGCCCATAACAAACCCTGAAATTAATGTAAAACCAATAGTTCTTTTAGATTTTTTAATCTCTTTTAAACCATCAATAAAAATATGACTCGTGAATCTCACTCGTTTATTTAAAGCTAGTGTTTCAGGCTGTCGAAACCAAAACCAACAACTAACTATAATACTAAAAAATAATTGTAAATAAAATATAGCTTGCCAATTGTAATGGTCTAAAACAAATTTACCCATAGCAGGAGCAACAACAGGCACTAAAATAAATACTACAGTTATAAAAGACATAATTCGTGCCATGTAATCTCCACTATAAGTATCACGAACCATTGCAATACTAATAGTTCTAGGCGCCGAAAGCCCAATACCTTGCAATATTCTACCAAATATCATTATTTCAAGACTTTCAGAATGCACACAAATTAAACTTGCAATAATAAACAAACCAAAACCCATATAAACAATAGGTTTTCTACCTAAGCTATCTGATATTGGACCAAAAAATAAGGGACCCAATCCAAGTCCTAAAAAAATCATAGTTATTAACAACTGATTATCAGTAGTTTGAGTGATTCCAATTGAAATTCCAATAAAATCTAGCGCTGGCAAAAGGGCATCAATAGCCAATGCTACAATAGACATTAGTGCTGCCATTAAAGCTATAAACTCAAATTGTGAAGATTGTTTTTGCATCGTGTAAATATACTGCAAATCGAATAATGATTTGATGAAATTCTAATAGTTAAAATGATAAATAAATAAGAATTTGTAATTTGCACTATACACTATATATTTTATGAATTTACAAACGCTAGAGGCTACAATTAAAGATATTGATATTTACATTTTAGATCAAATTTTAAAAGAACGCTTTCAATATGGAAGTAAAATTTTGGATGCAGGATGTGGCAATGGACGAAATTTAAAATGGTTTTATGCTGAGAATTTTAATATTCATGGAATTGATACTGATTTAGAAAAATTAAATTATTGTAAGAAAATTTATAAACTTCAGCAAAATAATTTTATTCAGGCAACTGTAGAAGAAATACCTTATGAGTCAAATAGTTTTGAACATATAATTTGTAGTGCAGTTTTACATTTTGCAAAAGATTTAAACCATTTTTATAGAATGTTTGAAGAATTACTTAGAGTATTAAAACATCAAGGAACTTTATTTATTCGTGTAGCTTCAAATTTTGGGATTGAAAATCAAGTTAAACACATAACTAATGGTGTATATGAATTACCTGATAAAACTACTAGGTTTTTATTAACACAAGTAATTCTTGATGAATTATTGAATAAAAATAATATTACATTAATAGAAAATATTAAAACTACAATTGTACACAATCAAAGAAGCATGACGACTCTAGTTTTTAAAAAGGAGTAGACTTTATTATTATATTTCGTAGAAATTAAAACTCTATTTAACATAATATAAATTATA
>NZ_JASFZF010000097.1:0-10486 GCF_046055765.1 Lutibacter sp.
AACACAATGAACTTCCATATGGAGGCACTTTAATTATAGGGAATAAAATGATTGAAATCAAAGATATGGGGAAGCATTATTAAATTGTTTTAAATCAATTCATTCCAATTTATGGAGTTACTACATTTACACGGACATTATTTTAAGACTGTTTAATAAAAACAAATATCTTAGAATTATGAAACACCCAAAGAAGTAGAACTTGAAGTTAACAATTTAAAATATGTGGCATAGGTCTTAGAAAATTTGTCCGACTTTTTGTTGCAAGTCCAGTATATGAAGAAATTAATAATATTTTTATTAGTGTTAGAATGTATTGTTAGATGCTAAAATAGTAGTGATAATTCTATGACTAATATTTATGTAGTAATGAATGATAAAACTATGATATCACTAAATAATTTTAGTATGGGTAATTTTGTTTTAGCAGGATATTTAAAAGGAATTAAAGAAAATTATACGTGTTCAATTCCTAAAAATACAAACCTTAAAAGTGCAACAGGGTAAATTTTGGTGTGCGAATTTTACAATGAATAGGGTAATGAAATATTGAAAATTAATTAAAATAGGTTGTTTTATTGAAAAATCTTAATACATTTGTCCCAGATAATAAAAAAAATGATTTTAAACAAAATGAATATGTGTCCAATTATGATGTGTAAATTATGCACAGAGGATACTATTGTTTAAAACTTAAAATATAGAATAAACAACATGGAGCCTCTGAGAAATCAGAGGCTTTTTAGTATTAAATAATTATATAATGAATTTATTTTCTCAAAATATGATGTGTAAAAGTTGTTGTATGACGATGCAAATGATGCGTAGCACAATGAAACGATATTGCCTAAATTGAAAGGAGTAAATAAATCAACTCTAATTAAGTCCCTTTGGTAATATCTAAACCAAAGGGACTTTTTTTTTATCAAAAAATTAGAATTAAAACATTTAAAAAATATAATTATGAGTACTCAAAAATTTTCAACACAAGCATTACACGTAGGACACGATACTAATAAAACAGAGGGAACAAGAGCTGTTCCAATTTATCAATCAACTTCTTATGTGTTTAATGATTCGGAACACGCTGCTAATTTATTTTCTTTAGCAGAACCAGGATTTATTTATACAAGGTTAAACAACCCAACAAATGATATATTAGAAAAACGTTTAGCAGCAGTAGATGGTGGAATTGGGGCTGCTGTTTTTGCTTCAGGAACTTCAGCTATTTCAACGGCTTTACTTACATTATTAAAAGCAGGAGATCATATTGTAGCTTCAAGTACTTTGTATGGCGGAACTTTCAATTTGTTAAATGTTACGCTGCCAAGATTTGGAATAACAACAACGTTTGTAGATGCTTCAAATCTAGAAAATTTTAGTGAGGCAGTTCAGGAAAATACAAGAGCTGTATTTATTGAATCTATAGGAAATCCTAAACTGGATGTTTTGGATATTGAATCTATTGCGAAGGTTTCAAAAGAAAGTAAAATACCTCTAATTGTGGATAACACAGTAGCAACACCATATTTGTTAAATCCAATTAAACACGGAGCTAATATTGTAGTGTATTCTCTAACAAAGTTTATTGGCGGACATGGGAATTCACTTGGAGGGGCAATTATTGATGCAGGTAATTTTGATTGGACGAATGGTAAATTTCCTGAGTTTACGGAACCATCTAAAGGTTACCACGGTTTGGTTTATAGTGAAGCGTTGGGTGAAACAGCTTATACAGCAAAAGTTAGATTAGAAGGTTTACGTGATTTTGGCGGAGCGTTAAGTCCGTTCAATGCATTTCAAATAATTCAAGGATTGGAAACTTTACCAATTAGAATTGAAAAACACAGTCAAAATGCGCTGGAAATTGCAAAATGGTTAGAGGCTAAAGAAGAGGTTTCTTGGGTAAGTTATCCTGGACTAGAATCTCATGAGTCTTATAGTAATGTGCAAAAATATTTACCAAAGGGTCAAAGTGGAGTATTAACTTTTGGTGTAAAAGGAGGATTTGAAGCAGCAAAGACTGTGGTTGATTCAGTAGAAGTATTTTCATTATTAGCAAATATTGGAGATACAAAATCATTAATAATTCATCCTTCAAGCACTACGCATCAGCAATTAACAGATGAACAACAAGAAGCTTCAGGAGTTACGAGAGATCTAATAAGGCTTTCAGTAGGAATTGAAGATATTGTTGATTTAAAGCAGGATTTGAAAAATGCATTTGATAAAGTTGAAGCCTTAGTATTATAATTTATTTCAAGAGACGAGCAGATGAGCCAATTAAAAAAAATAGTAATATCCAATTTCACTCCTGAAAAGGGTGGAAACCCAGTTGAGATAAATCTTTCTTACCAAATATTTGGGAAAGAATTGCATACAGCACCAGTTGTTGTAATCAATCATGCCTTAACTGGAAATTCAGAAGTTGCGGGGAAAAATGGTTGGTGGTGTGAAGTAGTAGGAGTTAATAAAGTTATTGACACAAATAAATATACAATTTTATCATTTAATATACCAGGTAATGGATATGATGGTTTTATAATTAAAAATTACAAAGATTTTGTAGCAAGAGATATTGCTAAACTGTTTTTATTAGGACTTCAAAAGTTAGCAGTTAAAGAACTATTTGCTATTGTAGGAGGCTCTTTAGGAGGTGGAATAGCTTGGGAAATGGCAGTTTTAAATCCAACAATAACTAAACATTTAATTGCTGTTGCAACCGATTGGAAATCTACAGATTGGTTAATTGCAAATTGTCAAATTCAAGAACAATTTTTATCAAATTCTAGCAATCCTGTCCACGATGCTCGTATGCACGCAATGTTGTGTTACAGAACTCCTGAATCATTTAAAGAACGTTTTCAAAGATCTAAAAATGAAGCGCTTGAAATTTTTAATGTAGAAAGTTGGTTGTTACATCACGGTAAAAAACTACAGGAGCGTTTTCAATTATCTGCTTATAAATTAATGAATCAATTATTAAAAACAATTGATGTAACTAAGGGAAGAAACGAATATATTTTAGATACGATAAAAGCCAATATCCATATTATAGGTGTTGATTCCGATTTGTTTTTTACAGCGGAAGAGAATAAAGAAACACACAAACAATTAGCTTTAACAAATCCAAATGTGACGTATAATGAAATTAACTCGGTACACGGTCACGATGCTTTTTTAATAGAATATCAACAATTAGAAAAAATAATAGCACCAATTTTTAATCAAAGTTCTAAAAACAACATAATGAAAGTAGTAAAATTTGGAGGTAAATCTTTGGCAAATGGTAAAGGTTTAGAGCGAGTATTAGACATAATAACAACGAAGGTTTCTAATGGTGAAAAATTAGCTGTGGTAGTTTCAGCTAGAGGGAATTCAACAGATCATTTGGAATCTATTTTAGAAAAATCAAAGAATAATTTAGCTTATTTGGAAGAATTTGAGTTGTTTAAAAAATATCAAACAGAACAAGATAGCACCATTAATCTTAAGGATGAATTTCATTTGTTAGATGAAATTTTTAGAGGAGTAAAATTATTGGGCGATTATAGCAATAAGATAAAAGATCAGGTTTTGTCGCAAGGTGAAATTCTGTCTGGAAAAGTAATTACACATTTGTTAAATAAGAATGGCATAAAAGCCAATTTTGTGGATGCCAGAACTTTATTAAAAACAAATGGACAATTTGGTAAAGCACAACCAATTGAAAGTGTTTCAGAAGAAAATGTTATAGAACATTTTAGAAAACAAAGTAATAATACAATCCAAGTTATAACTGGTTTTATTGCCTCTAACTTAAATGGAGAAACAACAACATTAGGTAGAAATGGAAGTAATTATACAGCTTCATTAATAGCTAATTTTTTAAATGCTGAAGAATTTCAAAATTACACACACGTTAATGGAATCTATACCGCAAATCCAGATTTGGTTGAGAATTCAAAAAAGATAGAAAAACTGTCATATCAAGAAGCTAACGAAATGGCAAATTTTGGCGCCAATATTTTGCATGCTAAAACAATTATTCCTTTGATAGAGAAAAACATTCCATTAAGAATATTAAATACATTTGATGATGAAAATGAAGGAACTTTAATCGGCTCTGAATCTGAACAAGGAGGAATAAAATCGATAGTAGTACAAGATAATGTAGCACTTGTAAACTTAAAAGGAAGAGGATTACTTGGAAAAATAGGCGTAGATGGTAGAATTTTTACTTCATTGGGAAAAGAAGATATTAGTGTTAGTATTATTTCTCAAGGCTCATCGGAGCGTGGAATTGGATTTATTGTGGATGCTAAAAATGGGTATAAAGCAAAAAAAGTATTAGAAAATGAATTTAAGATTGAATTTCAAAGTAGAGATATAAGTGAGATTAACATTTCTGAAAATATAGCTGTAATTTCTATTATTGGTCAAAGTTTGTATTCATTTAATCAGCCTTATGGAGCATTAATAAAAAACCATATTACACCTGTTTTAATAAATAACACGGTAACAGGAGAAAATGTATGCCTAGTTGTAAAAAAAACAGATTTAAAGAAAGCTGTAAACGTAATTCACAGTGAAATTTTTGGAGTCTCAAAAAATGTGAATATTGCCATTTTTGGAAAAGGTTTGGTTGGTGGTACACTTGTAAATCAAATTTTAAAGAGTAAAGACCATATTTTGAAGCGAAAAAATATAAACTTAAACATTTTTTCTGTTGCAAATTCGTCAAATGTTTTATTGAAAAAGAATGGAATTTCAGCACACTGGGAAAAGGAATTAGAGTCAAAATCAGTAGGGAATTATCGTTTGAATGATGTGATTGATTTTGCTAAAAAAAATCATTTGGAAAATTTAATTGCTATTGATAATACTGCGAGTAGTAAATTTATTGAAAAATATATTGAGTTGGTAGAAAATGGCTTTGATTTAATTTCTTCGAACAAAATTGCAAACACAATAGATTACGTTTCTTATAAAGAATTACGTAAAAAAATTAAAGAAAATAAAAAATCATATTTATATGAAACAAATGTTGGTGCAGGTTTGCCATTAATTGATACGATAAAATTATTGCATGATTCCGGTGAAAATATAACAAGAATTAGAGGTGTGTTTTCAGGATCGTTAAGTTATTTATTTAATAATTTTTCAAAGCATGGCAGACCTTTCAGTGCAGTTTTAAAAGAAGCAATTGATAGTGGCTATACAGAACTAGATCCTCGAGAGGATTTAAATGGAAATGATGTAGGAAGAAAATTATTGATTTTAGCTCGTGAACTTGATTTACAAAATGAATTTGAAGATGTGAAAATTGAAAATTTAATTCCAGAAAATTTACGCAAAGGAACATCTCAGGAATTTTTAGGTAAATTAAGTGAAATGAATGTGTATTATCAAAATATAAAAGAACAACAACAAGAAAATCATGTACTAAGATACATTGGTGATTTATCGGGTGATTTGAAAAAAGATAAAGGGAATTTAGAAGTTAAATTAGTGTCGGTACCTGTAAATAGTGCTTTAGGTCAAATACAGGGTGCTGATGCTATTTTTGAAATTTATACAGAGTCTTATGGAGTAAAACCACTTGTAATTCAAGGCGCTGGGGCAGGAGCATCAGTTACAGCACGTGGTGTTTTTGGTGATATTTTGAGACTAGCAGATAAGAATTAAAGTACAAATAGAGAATAAATACAGTATATTATGAGTAAACATCATTTTGAAACGGAAGCTATTAGAACACAATTAGAACGATCGCAATTTCAAGAACATTCAACACCATTATACTTAACCTCAAGTTTTGTATTTGAAGATGCTGAAGAAATGAGAGCGTCATTTACTGAAGAAAAAAAGCGTAATATTTATTCTCGTTTTAGCAATCCAAACACAAGTGAGTTTGTTGAAAAGGTTGTGAAAATGGAAGGAGCTGAAGAGGGTTATGCTTTTGCAACAGGTATGGCTGCGGTATTTTCAACATTTGCAGCCTTGTTAACTAGTGGAGATCATATTATTTCTGCGCGTTCAGTTTTTGGTTCAACACATACATTATTCACCAACTATTTTCCAAAGTGGAATATTAAAACTTCCTATTTTGATATTAACAATCCTTCTGAAATAGAGGATTTAATTCAGCCTTCAACAAAAATATTGTATGCTGAATCTCCTACAAATCCAGGAGTAGATATTATTGATTTAGAATTGTTAGGAAATATTGCTAAAAAACACCATTTATTATTGGTAATTGATAACTGTTTTGCGTCACCCTATATTCAACAACCTATAAAATTTGGAGCAGATTTGGTGCTACATTCAGCAACTAAATTAATGGACGGCCAAGGTCGTGTTTTAGGAGGTGTAGTAGTTGGAAAATCTGACTTGGTACGTGAAATTTATTTATTTTCTCGTAACACCGGACCGACATTATCACCTTTTAACGCGTGGGTATTATCTAAAAGTTTAGAAACATTATCAGTTAGAGTTGAAAAGCATTGTGAAAACGCATTAAAATTAGCAGAATTTTTAGAAAATCACTCTAAAATTTCAAATGTGAAATATCCGTTTTTAACATCGCATCCTCAACATGAGATTGCTAAAAAACAAATGAAACTAGGTGGAAATATCATTGCAATTGAAGTAAAAGGAGGGTTAGAAGCTGGTAAAACCTTTTTAGATAGCATAAAAATGTGTTCATTATCAGCTAATTTAGGTGATACACGAACTATTGTTACGCATCCGGCATCAACAACGCACAGTAAATTATCAATTGAAGAACAATTAGCCACCGGAATAACACCCGGTTTGGTAAGAATCTCGGTTGGTTTAGAACATGTTTCCGACATCATTGATGATGTAAATCAAGCGATAACTAAATAATTTAACTTAAAAACTTTAAATATTAATATTTGTAATCTTTTTTCTTTAAATATAAAAGTCTATAGAGTAGGTAGAGTATTGAAATTAATGTACTTTTGACATCAGAAAAATCGAATAAATAAAAAATGATACTAGATCAAATTTTAACTTCAAATAAATCAAATTCTGAAAAAAGTTTTGAGGCTATTAAAAATTCAGAAAAAGCAACACGCAGTATTGTAAAGGCAATTAGTTGGAGAATTATTGGAACATTAGATACTATTATAATATCCTGGTTTATAACGGGACAAATAGCCATGGCATTATCAATAGGTTTGGTTGAAGTAGTAACTAAAATGGTGTTATACTTTTTCCACGAAAGAATTTGGAACTTCATAAAATGGGGTAAACAATAAAATAAAATAGAATGAAAAATTTAAATATAGAACAATTAAATAAAGATTTACAAGGCAAATCACCAGCCGAAATTATTAGTTGGGCATTAAGTATTGCTAAAAATCCAGTGGTTACAACTAATTTTCGTCCTTATGAAGTTGCTATTTTAAATGCTTGTACACAGGTTGATAAAAATCTAAAAGTAATTTGGTGCGATACAGGTTATAACACACTTCAAACGTATGCTCATGCAAATGAATTAATTGAAACATTAAGGTTAAATGTTTATTTATACGTACCAAAACAAACCACAGCGTATAGAGATGCAACTATGGGAATCCCTCAAATTGATGATCCAAAACATACAATTTTCACAGAACAAGTAAAATTAGAACCTTTTAATAGAGCAATGCGTGAACACAAGCCCGATGTTTGGTTCACAAATTTACGTAAAGGGCAAACAGCTTTTAGAAGTAGTATAGATATTGTTTCTATAAGTAAAGATGGTTTGTTAAAAGTAAGTCCGTTTTATTACTGGTCAGATGCTGAATTAGATACCTATTTAACTGAGCATAATTTACCAAATGAGTTTACTTATTTTGATCCAACAAAAGTATTAGAAAACAGAGAATGTGGTTTACATTCATAAAAATATCCTATGACAGAAACACTACATATAAACGCATTAGAGAACGAAGCAATTTACATTTTTAGAGAAGTTGCAGCTCAATTTGAAAAACCTGTCTTATTATTTTCGGGAGGAAAAGATTCAATAACTTTGGTTAGATTGGCTCAAAAAGCATTTTATCCAGCTAAAATTCCATTCCCATTAATGCATATTGATACGGGTCATAATTTTCCTGAAACAATTGAATTTAGAGATAGATTGGTTAAAGAATTAGGACTTGAATTAATTGTTAGAAATGTACAAGACTCTATAGATCAAGGAAAAGTAAAAGAGGAAACTGGAAGGTATTCTAGCAGAAATATGCTTCAAACTACGACGCTTTTAGATGCAATTGAAGAATTTAAATTTGATGCTTGTATTGGTGGTGCACGTAGAGATGAAGAAAAAGCAAGGGCAAAAGAACGTATATTTTCTGTGCGTGATGATTTTGGTCAGTGGGATGAAAAGAACCAACGACCTGAATTGTTTGATATGCTAAATGGTAATATAGAATTAGGTCAAAATGTACGTGTTTTTCCAATTTCAAATTGGACAGAATTAGACGTTTGGACGTATATTGAAAATGAAAATTTAGAAATCCCTTCAATTTATTTTGCACATAAACGAGAGATATTTGTTCGTGATAATATGATTTGGTCAGCATCGGAATATGTTTACAAAGATGAAGAGGAAGAAGTTGAAGAGCGTATGGTTCGTTTTAGAACGGTTGGAGATATGAGTTGCACTGCAGCAGTAGATTCGTATGCAACTACAATTAGCGAAGTAGTTGCTGAAATTAGAGATTCAAGCATTTCAGAACGTGGTGCAAGAATTGATGATAAACGATCTGAATCAGCCATGGAAAAACGGAAACAACAAGGGTACTTTTAATCAATTGAAAATTGATAATTCGTAATTTATAATTAAAAATGTCACACTAAGCATATCGAAGTGTAGTTTATAAATTCAAAATAAATAATAATAAAATAAAGCCAATAGCAACATGCGAATGGCAAATAGCTAAATAAATGGAAGTTTTAAAAATAGCAACAGCAGGAAGTGTAGATGATGGTAAAAGTACTTTAATAGGACGATTATTATACGATACAAAATCATTAACCGATGATAAATTAGAAGCCATTGAACGAAGCAGTAAACAAAAAGGGTACGATTATTTAGATTTCTCATTGGCAACAGATGGTTTAGTAGCAGAGCGAGAACAAGGAATCACTATTGATGTAGCCCATATATATTTTTCAACAAATACAAGAAGTTATATTATTGCAGATACTCCAGGTCACGTTGAATATACTAGAAATATGGTTACAGGAGCTTCAACTTCTCAAGCAGCAATTATCTTAATTGATGCAAGACACGGAGTTATTGAGCAAACGTATCGTCATTTTTTTATCAATAATTTATTAAGAATTAAAGACGTTATTGTAGCAGTTAATAAAATGGATTTGGTTGATTTTTCTGAAGGAAGATACAACGAAATTAAAGCTGACTTTATGAAGTTAGTAGCAAAAAGTGACTATGAAGATCAGAACATTACCTACATTCCAGTAAGTGCTTTAAAAGGTGATAATGTTGTTAAAAAATCAAATTCAATGGATTGGTTTACAGGCGAAACGTTGTTAAATCATTTAGAACGATTAGACACGCATGACATTTATAATAATGGAAAAATGCGATTTCCAGTACAATATGTTATTCGCCCAAAAACTGAAGAATATCATGATTTTAGAAGTTATGCCGGTAAAGTTTATGGAGGTAACTTAAATGTTGGAGATGAAGTGATCGTTCTTCCATCAGCAACTAAAACCAAAATAAAAGAAATTTACTTCAACGATAAAAAATATAAAAGTGCTGCACGTAGATCATCTATCTCTTTAACGCTAGAAAATGATGTAAATGTAAGTAGAGGTGATATGATTGTAAAAGCAACCGAATTACCCAAGGTTGAAAAACAACTTTCTGCCACTGTATCTTGGATGAGTAACAAAGAGTTAGCGGCAGGCTCAAAATATATATTACAACACGGTATTCATAAAGTGTTAGCAAAAGTAAATACAATCAATAATAAAATTGAAACCGATTTTTCAGGAATTGAAATTAATGTATCTAGTTTAAAAATTAATGATATTGCTTCCATTTCATTACAATTAAACAAACCTATTTTCTTCGATTCTTTTAAAGAACATAGAACAAACGGAGCATTTATTTTAATAGATCCTCAAACCAATAATACAGTAGGTGCTGGTTTTATTGATTAATAAAAAGCAATTTGACTTGTAAATAAACTTCATATTCCGTTTATTTGCAGTCAAGTTCATAAACAAACTGATAAAAGTTATTAAGAAAGGCAGAGGGAATAGACCTATTGAAGCCTTAGCAACCCTTTATTTATAAAGAAGGTGCTACGTTCTACCGCAATTTTGTGGGAAGATAACATAAGAACACTTCACAAAGTATCTTCTTCTTTTTTAATACTAATTATTTGGGCGTTACCGTAAACGGTCGGGCTTTTCGTTATATCTTTTTTTTCAAAAAAGGATGTCACTACAATCCCTAACG
>NZ_JASFZF010000098.1:0-34928 GCF_046055765.1 Lutibacter sp.
AGCTGAAGTTCTTCCGCCACCGCGATAATCTCTATGCCCATATTTTTTATCGTAGGTAAAATCGGCATGTGAAGGACGAAATGAATCTTTTATATGTGAATAATCATTTGAGCGTTGATGCACATTTTTAATAATAAAGCCAATAGATGTCCCAGTAGTTTTACCTTCAAAAATACCCGACAAAAATTGAACTTTATCTGGTTCTTTTCTCTGTGTTACAATTTTAGATTGCCCTGGTTTTCTTCTGTCTAATTCTTTTTGAATTGCTTCAAAATCTAGTGCCACTCCTGCTGGGCAACCATCAATTATGCCTCCAATAGCTTCACCATGAGATTCTCCAAAAGTTGTTAATGTAAATATTTTTCCAAATGAATTAGCCATAAAGTACAATTTAAGCAACAAATGTAAAGAAAGAATTTTATAGAAGGTTTATTTATTCTTTGAAATAAATTAAAAAAACCAGAGTTTAATTGCTAAAACAACAACCATCACAATTAAAAACTTACGTACAAGTCCATCTCCTTTTGTAGCTGACCATCTACTCGCAAACCAGCCACCAATAGAATTTCCAATGGCTAAAGTTAACCCCATTCCCCAATTTATTTTATCATTATAAATAAATACTGCTACAGAAGCTATTGTATAAATTAGTACCACAGTAACTTTAACAGCATTGCTTTTTACTAATGAAAGATTATTAATTGAAGATAAAATTAGCAATATTATAAACCCAACACCTGCCTGGATAAAACCTCCATAAATACCTACAAAAAAGAAAAGAACAATACTTAACCACAAACGTTTTCCTAATATTTTTTCTGTTAAATTTAAATACGTAGCCTTCGGTTTTAATAGCATATAAAAAACAATTAAAACCATAATGATAGCTAAAATTTTATTAAAAATATCTCCCTTAATGTCAATAGCTATTTGGGCACCAATAATAGAGCCTATAAAAGCAGAAATTCCTAAATAAATACTAAAAGGGAAAGTGATAATACCCTTGCTTTTAAAACCAGCAGTAGTAAAAATATTTTGAAATAGTATGGCTATTCTATTCGTTCCATTAGCAATATTAGGTGGTAAACCTAAAAAAATAAGAATTGGTAAAGTTAATAATGAACCTCCACCAGCCATAGTATTTATACCACCTGCAATAAAACCAATTAAAATTAAACTGCTTATTTCTATAACCGAATCCATCTAATAAATTTAAAATCAAATGTAGTTTAAAAATTATTATAATTATTCATAAAAAAAGCACAAAAAAGTTTGAGCATAACAAAAAAGGGTTTTATATTTGCCCTCGCTAAAGGAGAATTGGCAGAGTGGTCGAATGCGGCAGTCTTGAAAACTGTTGAGGGTCACACCTCCGGGGGTTCGAATCCCTCATTCTCCGCTTTTAAAAACCGTAATAGACTGTAGGTAAGTCTTTTACGGTTTTATATTTTATGTAATTTTACACCTTATAGATTATCTGCCCTTTTAGTTTGATTTAGTTCTCTAAATAAAATATCATATTCAAATTTTTATCTAATCAGTGAATAGCAGAAATTAACGCTCCTTTTTCCAATAATAGAGTTTCTTTATAAGTAAAAACCCAATTACAAATAATGACAATCCAACTATCTTTAATATAGTTCGAAGAACTACAATCTCACCGCTCATATAGGAAACTTCCCAACTAAACTGTGGTGCATAAAAATTTCCATTAAAATTGAATATCTGCAAATCGTTAATTGGGTCGAGATAACGACCTACCATTTGATCCCATTTTTTCTTTGGTAGTGTATTTGACTCGTAATTAAGTTCATTACCAACCTCAAGATTTTTAACAATCTTTAAAATCATTGGGTAATCTTCTAAATCTAATGCTGTTAATTCTTTGATGTAAGGGTTATATTTTCCTAAATATCTGAATAATACTACTTTATCTCCACTGCCTTCTATTTCTGTAACAGCACATTCTATTAGTCCTTCCCGAAAAACGATTAGGCGTAAAGTAGACAATTCACCAAAATAATTAATTTGAAAATTATTCCATTCATTCAAATCACCATGTTCATTTTTAATATCATAATGTGCTATTTGAATTAGTTTATCCCAGAGGTTAGGATAATCATCCTGATTTAATTTGGAGCCTGTAATATCAATAATATCCACGTTAGGGTATTGCACCTTTATCTCATCAAGGTTACTAAACTTCAATTGTTCAATAGAAACTGTTTCTATTTCTGTACTACCAGATCTAGTATTATTGAAAGGTAAAAAAATCATCGAAATCCCAAGAGAGATTAACGCCAAAGCAAATATTCTATGAAACCAAATTTTCATATTATTATTTTTAAATTGCGAAAGCTATTTTGATCCATACCATGTTGCAGTAACGCCATTATTACCTTTTACAGTTCCGTTGATAATTCTGTTTCCGTTTTGAGTCAGTGTTCCTTTATAAAACCCTTTATCCCCATTTGGATAACTAATAGTAAACTCTATAGAATTTTCATACACATGACCATCTATAGTCCCTTTTAAGTAGCCATTCCAAATTGCATTTCCGGTAATCCTACCTGAACTGTTTTGCTCTAAAATAATCGCTCCATTATAGCCATTGCTTTGGTTAAAATTCCATTGGCCAGTTATTGGAACAGGATTGTTTGAAGACGATCCGGTTATAGCTTTAGCATACCATTCGTAATTTAACTGATCTTTGAATCCAAACATTCCTTCAAAAGAAGTTGCTCGGGAACCAGATTTCTGATTAATTTCTCCGGTGTAATATTGTTTCCAATTTCCTATACTTCGAGTAAATTTAATACGATCGACAGATAAAACCTCACCCTCTATTTTTGAAGGCTTTGAATAACCATTTGTTTGAACCATATCACCGTAAAAGCCATTACCAGATTGAACCAGTTTTACATTGAATTTAAAAATAACATCGCCAATACAAGTCAATTCCCATTCTCCTGCAACTGAAGGAATTGCTGAATTTCCAATTATGTTGTTTGAAGATGGAATAGGTTCAAAATTTTTATTGCTTGAAATAGCAATGGCTAAACCTTTTCCTCCACCTGGATATTCAATCCAATTATTTCCATTATGATAAAAAATTCTATTGTCAGACTTGAGAACCCAAGGGCGATTTTGATCATCAACAGCAATATCTTTAGCAATTATTTTACCTCCAGGTTGTCGAACCCACCTATTTCCATCATGATAAAAAATATCTTTATCATTACCTACAACCCAAGGTACCCCATTTGGAGAAATGGCTAATTTTGATCCACGACCTCCCCCTGGATATTCAATCCATCTATTTCCTTCATAATAAAAAATTCCATTATTCATTCCTACTAACCATGGTTTACCTTGTCTGTCAATAGCAATGTCCTTAGCTATTCCATTACCCGGCTGTTCTACCCAGCCCGAACCTGTACCGTAATAGATATGATTATTAGTTCTTATAACCCATGGCGTTCCATTTAAAGAAACTGCTAAAGCATAACCTCTACCACCTCCCGGGTATTCAATCCATTTATTTCCGTTATGGTAATAAATACCATTATCAGAGCCAATAACCCACGGGCGGTTATTTCCGTCAATGGCAATATCTTTACCTTTACCACCGCCCGACTGTTGTTTCCAACCAGTCCCGGTTCCATAATGTATCCCATTATATTGTCCAATAACCCAAGGGTACCTATTTTTTGCATCTATGATAACATTAGTGTTTTGTCCAAGTTGGGGTTCTTGAATACTGCCTGAACCACCATTCAACACAATATGTGGTCTTTTGTCAATATCTTCATGTTCGCGGGCATAAAAACCATAAACCGACATGGGGCCGTTCAAATAATTCTCTCCTACTTTTATGGCTAATCCATGATTTGGCATTCCTTCCAACCACGATTTAACCAAAGCAGTGATATCAACTTCAACAAAATCATTTGTTTGTGTGCCAGGATTAAAATAAGCTACTGGATACTGATCGGTTTGGGGCTGATTTATCCAACAAATTTCTCTGTGTGTAGCAACATTTGCAGGTTTGTAATTTCCATTTCCTTCATTCCAAGTGCTTCTAACGGTGTAAACACCAAGGTATGCGGAATTGCTCCCTGCTGTATGGTAGTGATAAAGCTTTAAGGTAGCTTTTTTAAATGTTGCCTTATCAATTTCGGAAACATCAAATTTAAGGTATGCCCTTTTCTCGCCACCAGTTGGATTCCATCCGGCACTAATTATATTATATTTCCCCCAATTGGCTTTGTTCCAGTTTAAATAGGAATAGGCATAAACATGGGAATCGGCAATAGGATAAAAAGTATTTCCTGAATTTATAGTATTAGCATTGTTAAATATAGAGTTGTCAGATGTAATATTACAATTTTTGTCCATACTAGCCGACATCCCTGCTTTTAAATAGACAGGTGCTGCTGTTCCAGTATTACATTCAAAGCTAACTATACCTTCAAATACAGAAACACTGGTCTCACCAGTTTCTGGATTGTAAGTGGTTTCAAATTCAGTTCCTTCGCAACCTGTTATAGCATTACTAGTTACGATTTTAAATCCTCTGTGATCAGTACCACTACCTTTGAAGAATAATTTACCGAAAAAATTTATTATTCCGCCTGGTTTATTATACGCTCTTTTAGTAAATTTTATCTTAGTATTGTATTTCATCATAACAAAGGGATTATCTGGATAGTACATACTAACTTTTACCATTACATTGCGAGATAATAGTATATCATTTTCGTAAATAACATCACCCTTTTTGAGCTTTTCCCCAGTTATGTCTTTCACAGATTTCATTCTTTCAATTGTCCCGTTTTCACTTCCCATTATTGTCATGATATAGCCAAGGGGTTTCCCTAGATTTTTTTCCCCTTTAGGCTCGTCAGAATCTATTTCACCAAAGACATTAACTTCACTCACGCTAATTACTTTACCTCCTTCTCTGGGAAAATACCATATTTCATACTCAATTTCCTGAGGGGCAATAAACGAGATTTCACCTGTACCACCTTGGTTATTATACATACTCATGATAGCTGTTATATCAAGGGTGATTTCAGTTCCAGCAGGAACGGCTCCCCAGAACTCACCATTAACGTTGTAGTCTTTTAATGTTCCTATTGTATTAGTCCAAGGCACAAAACCAATCTTAGTTTCGCTATCATTCATCACAATTCTCGCTCCTTTTTTTCCTTTTTGAAAAAGCCCAATATTACCTGGCCCCAAAACTGTAATTTGGCCTTTAAGAGGATATACTGAATTTTTAACTACAGCATCAAAAGGGATCTGAGGTTCACGTTTGCCCCAAAAACCACCTGGCCAATATTTATTATTATCTTGCCGGGAGTAAGCATGCGATGACCACGTTTGGGTAAAATTATGATTACCTGATAGAATAATCTCTCCTCCAGCCTTAGCCCATTGTCCTGCCTTTGAATTACCCTGTGCGCTGGCAGGATTGGTACCGAGCAGAAAAAGGAGAAAAAATAAGTTTGTAATAATAAAAGTTGAAGTTACTGATTGTGGATTATGACAAATCCGATTTATTTTTTTCATAGGATGGTTATTTAAGTTAAAATATAAATAAACAAGGAAATGATTATACCCACTAAGATACTAAACAATAGAGGATTAAAATGATTTATATGAAAAATCTTAGACGTATGTAACTATATACTTTAGAACAGGTACTGTTAAGAAAAATTTGGCGGTTTCAGTAATGTATACTTTACTTATTTAATGACGCATTGTAAAATGTCATTCCTAAATTTGCTTTATTATTGTGGTCAAATAAGGTTGCATTATCCCAATGCGAACCTTGCCCCCATAAAGTTGAACAGCTACTTGAAACCCAAGCTGGCTCCCAGTAAATAAGCCCTTCACCACCTGAAAATTCTATAATTTCTTTTAATTTATTCAAAAAATCTAACTGACCTTGCTCTGTGGCTGGGTAATTTGGTATCAATGCATCTTCTCCCAAAATATTTCCAGCAGTATCAATATCTTCTAAAGTAAACGGGTACGCCGTTTCAACAATCATTAATCTTTTATTATAGGTAGCTATTAATGCTTTTAGAGGTACGGATAAGTTTGTTAAATCATATTCAGACCATTTTGGGTAATATGAAAGTCCAATCCAATCAAAATCTGTAACTCCATTTTGTGTTGCTTGTTCAAACCACCACAAGCCATTTTCGGGTTGTGCAATATGAAGCATCACTCCTATTTCTTTATTTTTTAAAGCTGAAATATCTCTAATTGCTTTAATTCCTTTATTTAATAAATACGAATTTCGATCCCAATCAATTGGCCATTGCAATTCTCCATGTTGAAGAATCATTGGATTAATTTCGTTTCCAACTTGCACCATCTCAGGCAATAAATTTAATTTTGACAAATTATTGAGTGTTTCAAACGTATAATTATACAATAAATCTCCTAACGCTTCAGTATTATTTAATTCACTTAACCAAGCAGCTGGAATTTCTTGCTTTGAAGGATCAGCCCAATTATCTGAATAATGAAAATCTAATAATACATGCATTCCTTCAGCCTTTGCTTTTAAAATTGTCTCCTTCACATCTTCATAATTTGAATATTGTGTCCAAGTTGGATTATGCCACAGCCTTACTCTTACTAAATTAGCTCCCGCTTCTTTAAAAATTGTATAAGGATCTTGTATTACATTGTTTGCATTTTTATAAACTGCATTACAACCTTCCATTTCGTTCACATAAGATAAATCTGCACCATAATAAAAATTAGGTGGTTGAACTATTTCTTCTTCTTCAACAATAGCATTTTGATTTTTAGTGTTTGAACAAGAAATTGATAAAAAAAATAAAAATAAAATTAAAGAATACTTCATATAAATTATATTTTATTAAGTAATATCAAATTTAATATATTGACAACTTAGCGAAGTTAAATTTAAATGCTATCAAAAACAATTTAAAACCTAATATTTCAAATCTATTTTATTATATATTTGCTTTAATAGTCATTATTTTAATACAACTTGTTTCAAATAAAAAACATACAAAATACAATTATAATAACAGATTCAATTACTGAATCTTATGCTAAAATACTATTAAATTTAGGCGGAAGTTTACAAGAGTTAATTCTAGATGACAAGCAAATTATTAAAAATTTAAAGCCTCTTTCTTATGATAATTCATTTTCTTCTGCAATTCTATTTCCTTTCACGTGTAGAATTAAAAATGGAAATTATTTATTCAATAATAATGAGTATCATTTAGAGTTAAATGAAAATAATGAAAATGCATTACACGGACTTGTTTATAATAAAAAATTCAAAGTTGTAACCCAAGAAACCACTACAGATTTTGCTTCAATAACTTTAATATATGAAGAAACTCAAAAACCAAAAGGGTTTCCATTTAATTTTAAATTGTTTTTAGTTTATACACTATCACATAGTTCTTTAAATTTAGAAGTAAAAGTTATAAATAGTGATTTAACTTCCTTTCCTTTTGCAATAGGTTGGCATCCTTATTTTTACAGTAGCGATTTATTTAATAGTTTCCTAGATTTCTCTAGCTCAAAAAAACTAGTTTTTGATGACAAAATGATTCCAATTAAAATTGATGAAATTTCACCAATTAATAAAAAAATTCAAATTAAAAATACAAAATTTGATGATTGTTATATTATTAATTATAAAAATTTAAACTTTGAAACACCAGCTTACAGCATCAATATTAGTTCATCATCAAATGAAAATTATTTTCAATTATATACACCAAATAAAATAAATACCATTGCAATTGAACCTATGACTGGCCCAGCAAATAGCTTTAATAATAAATTTGGTTTAAAAGTGTTAAAACCCAATAAAACATATCAATTAAATTGGAAAATTAAATTAATAAAATTATAATCTTTAAAATATAACCTATGCAAATTCTCTCCTTTTTAGGATTTACCTTATTAGTTGCCTTCATTTCTTATATAAAAACAAGAAAAACAAACGAAAAAACATCTGACGGATATTTTTTAGGTGGAAGAAGTTTAACAGGTGTTGTTATTGCGGGTTCTTTATTACTTACAAATTTATCTACTGAACAAATTGTAGGACTTAATGGCGCTGCTTTTAAAGAAGGAATACTTGTCATGGCTTGGGAAACTTTAGCTGCAATAGCAATGGTAATAACTGCAATGTTTTTATTACCTAGATATTTAAAAGGTGGAATTACAACTGTACCTCAATTTTTAGAAAGTAGATATGACAAAACAACAAAAACAATAACCTCAGCATTATTTTTAAGCGGTTATGTAATTGTATTATTACCTATTGTACTTTATTCTGGAGCACTTGCAATAAGCACAATGTTTGAAGTTCCTGAATTATTAGGAGTTTCAGAAACAACAGCTTTATGGATTACGGTTTGGGGAATAGGTATCATTGGATCTATTTACGCAATTTTTGGAGGTTTAAAAGCGGTTGCAGTATCTGATACTATTAATGCTGTTGGCTTATTAATTGGTGGTTTATTAATCCCATTTTTTGGACTTCTAGCTATTGGTGATGGAAGTATAACTGAAGGAATTACAACCTTAATACACTCAAATCCTGAAAAATTCAAAGCTCTTGGAGGCCCAAAATCATCTATTCCTATTGGGACTATTTTTACAGGAATGATGCTAGTGCAATTATTTTATTGGGGAACAAACCAAGCAATTATTCAACGCGCTTTAGGTGCAAAAAATTTGAAGGAAGGTCAAAAAGGATTATTATTAGCTTCCTTTATAAAAATATTAGGACCTCTAATTGTAGTATTACCAGGTATAATTGCTTACCATCTATTTGGTGAAACTATAGAAAATCCTGATGCTGCATACCCAATGTTAGTTACTAAAGTATTGCCTTTAACCCTCGTTGGTTTTTTTGCTGCTGTATTGTTTGGGGCTATTTTAAGTTCGTTCAATTCTGCATTGAACAGCTCTGTAACCTTGTTTGGTATAGACATCTACAAATCTCACTTTAAACCCGACGCTTCGGAAAGAGAGGTTGTAAAAGCTGGGAAAAGTTTTGGAATTTTATTGGCTATTTTATCTATGTGTATTGCCCCACTTATAGCCAATGCTCCTGATGGGTTGTTTGGATATTTGCAAGAAGTAAATGGTTGCTATAGTATTCCTATTTTAACTATTATTGTTGTTGGGTATCTTACAAAATATGTTCCTGCAATTGCTGCTAAAATTGCAATTATTTCAGGAGTTGTATTGTATAGTGTTAGTCAGTTTATTTTGAAACCATTTGTTGTTGGAGCAGATAGTTACCCGCATTTTTTACACGTTATGGCAATTTTGTTTGTATTAAATGTGCTTATTATGCTACTTATAGGGAAATTTAATCCTCGTTCAAAAGCATATGTACAACACTATACAAAACAAGTTGACATTACTCCTTGGAAATATTTAAACCATGTTGGAATTGCCATTTGTATTATAGTATTGGCTATTTATATTTATTTCGCTTAAAAAATGAATCCTATTTTAACTAAACATATTAAATCTAGATTTATAAAAGAGTTTAGTCATGAACCTATTATTATTAAATCACCTGGAAGAATAAATCTTATTGGTGAACATACCGATTATAATGAAGGTTTTGCAATTCCTGCAGCAATTAACAAAGGTATTGTTACTGCAATTCAAAAAAGTACTACTGATTTATGTACCGTAATTGCTAATGACTTATCAGAAACTTATTCGTTTTCATTAAAAAAAATACAATCTATCCAAAATGGTGGTTGGAAAAATTATGTGTTAGGCGTTGTTGCTGAAATTCAGAAGAAAGGAATTACTATTAAACCATTTAATTTAATTTTTGGTGGTGATATTCCAATTGGTGCAGGTTTATCATCTTCTGCAGCATTAGAAAACAGTATCGTATTTGGACTAAATGAACTATTTAGTTTAGGCCTATCAAAAAAAGAAATGATTCAAATTTCTCAAAAAGCTGAACATAATTACGCAGGTGTTAAATGCGGAATTATGGATCAGTATGCAAGTATGTTTGGCATTGAAAATGGAGCTTTACTATTGGATTGCAGAACTACTGAATCTTCAAATATTTCAATTAATTTTAATGAATATCAACTACTTTTAATTAATACCAATGTTAAACATAGTTTAAGTGAAAGTGCTTATAATAACAGAAGACGAGTATGTGAAAAAATTGCCTCTTTACTAAATGTAAAAGCTTTAAGAGATGCTTCAGAAGAAGATTTAAAACAACTCAAAATAAAAATTTCAGAAGAAGATTACCATAAAGCTTTGTATGTTATTTATGAAAACAACAGAGTACTAAAAGCTGTAAAAGCTATTAAAAATAATAAGTTATTAGATTTCGGAAAGTTACTTTATGAAACTCATGAAGGCCTACAAAAAAAATATATGGTAAGCTGCCATGAATTAGATTTATTAGTTGATAAAGCTAAACAAAACCCAGCTGTTATTGGAGCAAGAATGATGGGTGGTGGTTTTGGCGGATGCACACTAAATATTGTTAAAAAAAGTGAATTAAATTCTTTTACTATAACTGTTGAAAAAGCTTATAAAGAACATTTTAATAAACATTGTTCATTTTATACTATTGAATTTTCAAAAGGAACTCATTTAGCTGAAGAGTAAGTATACTTCAAATTAAGATTATTTAGTAACTTCGCAACTTCAAATTTCTTTTAGTGGAAAGTACAAACCAAAATTCAGTTAATTTAAACAAATATATTAGTAGTACAGGTATTTGCTCACGTAGAGAAGCTGAAAAGCTAATTATTGATGGCAAAGTTACAATTAACGGTAAACCAACTCAATTAGGGAATCGTGTTGCTGAAGATGATATTGTTAAGATTAATGGTAAAGCTTTACAATCAAAACCAAAAACGTTGTATTTAGCTTACAACAAACCTATTGGAATTGTAAGCACTACCGATTCTAAAGAACGTAAAAATATAGTAAAAGCAATTGGCCATACACAACGACTTTTTCCTATTGGAAGATTAGACAAACCTTCTGAAGGGTTAATTTTTTTAACCAACGATGGTGATATTGTAAATAAAATTCTAAGAGCGGGAAACAATCATGAAAAAGAATATATTGTAACTGTAAACCAACAAATCACAGCTTCTTTTATAAAAAGAATGAGTAACGGAATTCCAATTTTAGGAACAGTTACCAAAAAGTGTACGGTTGAAAAATTAACTGATTTTAAGTTTAAAATAGTACTAACTCAAGGCTTAAATAGACAAATTAGGAGAATGTGCGAGTATTTAGATTACGAAGTAACTAAACTAAAACGAACACGAATTATGAATGTTAATCTTGGAAATTTAGCTATTGGTCAATGGCGAGAATTAACTTCTGAAGAAATGCAACTAATTAACAAAATGATTGCCTCTTCTTCAAAAACTGAAGAAGCTTCAAAAGATATTCAGAAAAACAAATACTCTCCTAAAAGAAATCGGGCATTTCAACCTAAAAGAAAAAAGAGAAGATAACTTTTACTTTATTTACTTCAAACAAATCCTATTCAGTATCTTTGCCAACTATGCAATTTGAATTATTAAAAACCGATGCTCAAAGCAAGGCTAGAGCTGGTAAAATTACTACAGATCACGGTGAGATTGAAACACCAATTTTTATGCCTGTTGGTACAGTTGGTACTGTTAAAGGTGTTCATCAAAGCGAATTAAAAGACGAAATTAATCCAGATATAATTTTAGGAAATACCTACCATTTATACTTACGTCCACAAACAAAAATTTTAGAGCAGGCTGGTGGTTTGCATAAATTTATGAACTGGGACAGAAATATTTTAACAGATAGTGGTGGTTACCAAGTATATTCACTCTCAAATAGAAGAAAAATTAAAGAAGAAGGTGTGGAATTTAAAAGCCATATTGATGGTTCCTATCATACTTTTACTCCTGAAAATGTGATGGAAATTCAACGTACTATTGGTGCTGATATTATTATGGCATTTGATGAATGTACACCTTATCCTTGCGATTACAGTTACGCAAAACGTTCTATGCATATGACACATCGTTGGCTAAAACGTTGTATTACACATTTAGATAAAACACCTTTAAAATACGGTTATAGTCAAGCATTTTTCCCAATAGTTCAAGGAAGTACCTATAAAGATTTGAGAAAGCAATCTGCTGAATATATTGCTTCAGTTGGTGCTGAAGGAAATGCAATTGGAGGTCTATCCGTAGGTGAGCCGGCTGAAGAAATGTATGAAATGACAGAAATTGTAACTGCAATTCTTCCTGAAGATAAACCAAGATATTTAATGGGAGTTGGGACACCAATCAACATTTTAGAAAATATTGCACTAGGTATAGATATGTTTGATTGTGTTATGCCTACTAGAAATGCTCGTAATGGAATGCTTTTTACCGCACACGGAACTATTAATATTAAAAATAAAAAGTGGGAGAATGACTTTTCTGCTATTGATGAAATGGGAATTACTTTTGTAGATACTATGTATTCAAAAGCTTACTTGCGTCATTTATTTGCTTCAAAAGAATTATTAGGAAAACAAATAGCTTCCGTACATAATTTAGGCTTTTATTTGTGGTTGACTCGTGAGGCTAGAAAGCATATATTAGCAGGTAATTTTACTGAATGGAAAAACCGTATGGTAAAACAATTAGATAATAGATTGTAAAAAAATTATTAATTGAGAATACTAGATAAATACATATTAAAAAAATATTTAGGCTCAGTTGCACTTGTGCTAACTTTATTGTTACCCATTGCTATTGCCATTGATATATCTGAAAAAGTTGATAAATTTTTAAGGCATTCTGATTTATCATTAGGTGAAATTATTAGCGATTATTACCTGAATTTTATCATCATTTTTGGGAATACCTTTTTACCCCTAGCACTTTTTATAGCAGTTATTTTTTTTACTTCAAAATTAGCAAGTAACACTGAAATTATTGCAATACATTCTGCCAAAATATCATTTACAAGATTTTTAAGACCCTATTTTATTGGCGCTACAATTATTACAACTTTTGCGCTGTTAATGAATCATTTTGTGGTGCCTCGTAGTAATAAAACTTATGAGAAATTTATTAGAACATATCTAACAAAGAAAAAATTTAGTGCAGATAATTTAACAAATATCAATTTACAATTAGGACCTAACGATTATATATTTATTAAAAACTACAGAGTTCAAGTAAATAGAGGTTATAATTTTTCGTACGAGCAATTTGAAGGAAATAAACTCGTCTATAAATTATTTTCTGATGATATTAGATGGAACAAAAAGGATAGTACATTTACGTTAACTAACTATAGAAAAAGATATCTTTTAAAAGAAAAAGACAGTATTGAATACGGTACTAAATTATATACAACTTTTGGATTCACACCTAAAGATTTAATAAACGTAGACTACCTTGCTAGAGAAATGACTTCATTTAAACTCTATGATTTTATTCAACAGTCTAGAGAGCGTGGTGTTAACAATTTAAACTCTTATTTAGTTGAATTTCATAAAAGAACTAGTTTACCAATTTCATCCTACATACTAACTTTTATTGCAGTATCGCTTGCTTCAAAAAAACGAAGAGGTGGTATGGGTGTAAATCTTGCAATTGGAATAACGCTCATGTTTATTTACGTTTTTTTCTTAAAAATAGCAGAAGTATTAGGAGCCGAAGCAAGCACAGATTCTTTTATTATGGTTTGGTCTCCAAATATTATTTTCGGAGCATTAGCAATATATTTATACTTTAAGAATGCTAAAAACTAAATTAAACAATTACCTACATCTTCATCTTTTAGTTTTTATTTGGGGATTTACAGCTATTTTAGGAGCTTTAATTAGTGTAAATGCAATTCCCCTTGTATGGTATAGAATGACTTTTGCTGTAATTTTTATATTATTATATTTTATAATTAAAAAAAAATCACTTAAAACTACACCAAAAGCTTTATTAAAATTTTTATTTACTGGAATTATAATAGCACTTCACTGGATTGCTTTTTTTTCAGCAATAAAAGTTGCCAATGTATCTATTGCGTTAGTTGCAATGAGTACAGGGGCATTATTTGCATCATTAATAGAACCTCTCTTTTTTAAAAGAAAACTAATTATTATTGAACTACTTTTTGGGCTAATTGTAATTGCTGGGCTTTACTTAATTTTCAATGTTGAAAGTCAATACGCATTAGGTATAATTTATGCTTTAATAGCAGCATTTTTATCTGCACTATTTACAGTATTAAATGGTTTATATATTAAACAATATGAAGCCGAAATAATTTCGTTTTACCAATTACTTTTTGGCGTTATATTTGTAAGTGGTTTTGTCCTATTATCCTCTAATTTCTCAATTCAAGATTTTACTTTAAAAAATTCAGATATATTTTATCTTTTAATATTAAGTAGTATTTGTACTGCATACGCATTTGTGGTTGCAGTAAAAATCATGAAATACTTAACTCCTTATACTGTTATGTTAACAGTGAACTTAGAACCAGTTTACGGAATTATTTTAGCCGTTCTTTTCTTTGGAGATAAAGAAAAAATGAGTCCACAATTTTACATAGGTGCATTAGTTATAGTTATAACAGTAATTATTAATGGAATTATAAAAAATAAAAAAAAGGTATAAAATAACTATCAAAATTGATAAGTTATTATATTTGTAACCACATTCAAACATAAAATATGGAATATTTAGATTTTGAATTACCAATTAAAGAATTAGAAGAACAACTTACGAAATGCATTCTTATTGGTAAAGATAGTGATGTTGATGTAAGTGAAACTTGCAAAAACATTGAAACTAAATTACTTAAAACAAAGAAAGACATCTATAAAAACCTTACTGCTTGGCAAAGAGTACAACTTTCTCGTCACCCAAACAGACCATATACTTTAGATCATATTAATGCTCTTGCAGGGGAAACTTTTATGGAGTTACATGGAGACAGAACTGTAAAAGATGATAAAGCTATGATTGGTGGTTTAGGGAAAATTGGCAATCAGTCATTTATGTTTATTGGACAACAAAAAGGGTATAATACTAAAACTCGCCAATATAGGAATTTTGGAATGTCAAATCCTGAAGGCTATAGAAAAGCTCTAAGGCTTATGAAAATGGCTGAAAAATTTGATATACCTGTAGTTACTTTATTAGATACTCCAGGTGCATATCCCGGTCTAGAAGCTGAAGAACGTGGGCAAGGCGAAGCTATTGCACGAAACATTTTAGAAATGACTCGCTTAAAAACACCAATAATTACAATTGTAATAGGTGAAGGAGCATCAGGTGGTGCATTGGGTATTGGCGTTGGAGATAAAGTGTTTATGATGGAAAATACTTGGTATTCTGTTATTTCTCCTGAATCTTGCTCATCTATTTTATGGAGAAGCTGGGAACATAAAAAAGAAGCCGCAGATGCACTAAAATTGACTGCTACAGATATGAAAAAGCAAAAGTTAATTGATGGTATAATAAAAGAACCTCTTGGTGGTGCCCACTATGATAGAGAAAATTCCTTTAAAGAAGTTGAAAAAACAATCCTAAAAACTTACAAAGAATTAAAAAAACTAAGTAAAAAAGATTTAGTTACAAAGCGAATGGATAAATATGCCAATATGGGCGTTTATAAAGGATAAAATTTAATAAAAAACCTCTCAATTTCGAGAGGTTTTTTATTAAATTTACTCCTATGTATATACTTTCTCCTAAACAAATAGCACAAGCTGATTTAGCTACCATTAAAAATAATGAAATAACTTCTATTGATTTAATGGAACTAGCAGCTAAACAATGTTTTAACTGGCTTCATAGTAGGCTACAAGGTCAAAATATTAAAATACATGTTTTTTGTGGAATAGGAAACAATGGTGGTGATGGTTTAGTAATTGCACGACATTTATTTGAACATGGCTATAACGTAAGTTGTTATATTGTCAATTTTAGCGATAAAAGAACTGATGAATTTTTAACTAATTATAATAGACTTAAAGAAATTGGTGAATGGCCCACTGTTATAACTAATGAAGCTGAGTTTCCTAAGGTAGTTTTTGAAGATATTGTTATTGATGCAATTTTAGGGAATGGGTTGAGCAGAAAACCAACAGGATTTACAAAAAAATTAATACAATATATTAATAGTACAAAAGTTTTTACACTTGCTATTGATTTTCCATCTGGTTTATTTGGTGATAAAACCGTAATTGATAAAAATTCTGTTTTAAGAGCTGGACATACCTTAACTTTTCAAACACCAAAATTAGCCTTCTTTTTACCTGAAAATAAAGAATATTTAAATACTTGGGAAGTGTTAGACATTGGGTTAGACGAAAATTTCATACATGAATTAAAACCAAAAAAACATTTCATTACTAAAAGCGATATTATTCCAATGTACAAACCAAGAAATAAATGGTCACACAAAGGTACTTTTGGTCATTCTCTAATAATTGGAGGAAGTTTTGGAAAAATTGGTGCAGTTACATTAGCTACAAAATCAGCTTTAAAAATTGGCAGTGGTTTAGTTACTGCATATCTCCCAAAATGCGGTTATACTATATTACAAACTGCTATTCCTGAAGCAATGGTTGAAGTTGATGATGATTCGTTGCTAACCTATTACAATGTAAAAACCAATGCAACAGTTATTGGTATTGGACCAGGAATGGGAACAGCCGAAAAAACAGCCGTTGGTTTTGAAAAATTTATAAAAGAAAATAAACTTCCACTAGTTATTGATGCCGATGGAATTAATTTACTATCAAAAAACAATGATTTGTTAAATTACTTACCTAAAAATACGGTTCTTACACCACACCTTAAAGAATTAGAGCGTTTAATTGGTAATTGGGAGAATGATTACGATAAACTACAAAAAGCTACAGAATTTTCAATAAAGTATCATCTAATCCTTGTTATAAAAGGATTTAACACTATAATTATTGATAAAGAAAACATGTACATTAATTCAACTGGAAATCCTGCTTTAGCCACTGCTGGAACTGGAGATGTGTTAACCGGGTTAATCACCGGTTTAATTGCTCAAGGTTATCAACCAAAAAACGCTGCTATATTTGGAGTTTATCTGCATGGAAAAACTGCTGATATCGCTATTCAACAAACAGGTTATGAAACTTTTATTGCTTCCTCTATTTTAAAATACTTACCTGAAGCTATTCTAGATTTATTTAATCAGGAAAATGAAACTGAAGAAGTTTCAGAAGAAAGCAATGATAAATAAGTTTATAATTAAACAAAAAAAGCGCTAAAATTTTAGCGCTTTTTTTGTTTAATTATATTTTTTTAGATACCTAATTCAATTAATAATTCCTTTAATTTAGGATTTGATGGCCTATCGGCATTAGAGTCAATAATATTTCCTTCTGGATCTATTAAAATAAAACGTGGAATAGAGTTTATACCATATTCAACAATAAAATCTGAATCAAAATTATTATCAGCATATAACTGAATACCTTTTAAATTTTTAGTTTTCACCATTTTTTCCCAATTTTCATGGGCATTAGATTTATCAACTGAAATACTTACAAATTCAATGTTTTTACCATGAAATTCCTTTTCTAAATCTTTCAAATATGGTATTTCAGCTTTACAAGGTGCGCACCAAGTTGCCCAAACATCAATATAAACATACTTACCTTTTAAATCTGATAATGAAGTTGTACCTCCTTTAAAATTTTCATAATTTTTAAAAACAGGAGATTTTTTACCTTTAGCAAAACGCACTAAATTCTTATGATTCGTTTCATAATTAGCTGCTATATAATTAAAGAAACTTTTATCATTTCTTGAATCCATAGATCTTATCACTGAATCTAAATTAATTGCCTTATCTCTTAAATCTTGTAAAGTAGTTTTCGCTTCTATAACCTTAGCTTCATAAGCTTCTTTTTCTAATTCAAAATAAGTTTTTGGATTTCCCATTTCACTTAAATAAAATGAGCGCTTATTATCTAAAAAGGTATTTGTTTCTGAACCAACTCCTTCAAAAGAAACACCTTCTGAAAACTTTTCTCCTTTAAATTTTAAATTTAAATTATACCCATTTTTTAAGTAAAGAGTTGTTCTATCTTTCCCATTAGATATCAGATGGATACCGTCTGTTACTTTTAATGTATCAGAAAAAGTACCATCTTTTTGAATAATAATTTCTTTAGAATAGGTTCTATTTCCGATTGTTATTTTTTCTAAATTAGGCGTTTTAATAGTTCCTTTTAAAGTAACATAATCAACTTTTTCTTTTTTGCAAGAAACTATTAATAGTAGTGCAAAAATCCAGCTTATCTTTCTCATTATTTTATATTAGTTTATTAAATTTTTAATTCATTAAATAAATCAATTAACTTATTGTTTGAAGGTCTAGGTGCATTTGAATTAACAATATTTCCTTTAGGGTCAATTAATATAAAACGTGGAATTCCTTTAATTAAATAGTCTTTAACAAAATCAGATTCCCAACTATTATCGGCAAATAATTGTATTCCTCCTAGTTGTTGTTCTTCAACCATTTTTTTCCATTTATCGTGATCTCCTAACTTATCTACAGATAAACTAACAAATTCAATATTCTTTCCATGATATTGTTTTTCAACTTTTTGAAGAAATGGAATTTCTCTTTTACAAGGTCCACACCAAGTTGCCCATACATCAACATACACAAATTTTCCCTTTAAATCATTTAAAGAAATAGTTCCTCCTGCAAAGTTTTCATAGTTTTCAAAAGTTGGTGAAGGCTGTCCTTTAGCTACAGTTTTTAATTTATTGTAACTTTCTGTAATTTTTTTGTTATTCTCTTCATTCGTTGAATTTTCTACAAATATCTTGTAAAAATTCTCTACATCATCAGTATATGTTATACCATATTTAGCATTTTCAAATAATAAGCTATTTTTAATAGTTTCATTTGTTAAAGAACCAACTGTAATTAAAAAAGCAATATCTTCTGTAATAGAATCTTTTTCAGCCATTACTGAAGCTTCATTAAAATAATGCGATGTTACCATTCCTTTGTAACTCGATGAAAACATAAAATCTTCTTCATTTAAATAATCTAAACCTTCTAACTCTGCTAAAAATCCTTCAGAAATTTTAAAGTCTGGTTTCTTAGCATAATGCTCGTGATATCTTTGATAAATTTTAAGCCCACCTAGATATGCATAATTAAGATTTCTTTGTTCTTTTATTTTATATGCTTCAGGTAACCCAATTGTATTAGCTAATAATTCTTCTGAAGCTATTTTTATTGAATTTAATGTAGCTTTATACTCATCTTCTTCAAGAAGATAAATACTTGTTCCTTTTCCTCTTAGTTCTTTCTCCTTTTTACTAGATGCTAATAAGTAATTACTAATTTCAGAACCCTTTCCTGAAATAGCCAATGTAGTATCAAAATTAGTTGCATCATAATTTATTTTTAGGTTGTCTCCAGCATTAATATAAACTGAAATTCTATTTTTTCCATCAAAAAACATATAAGTACCAGTTTTAACTTTTAGTGTATCACTAAAACTACCATCTTCGGCTATATTTAGGACTTCTTTAATTGTTCTATCTGAACTATTGATACTAACTTTACCAACTGCTTTGTTAGTTATTTTTCCTGAAATTATAGTATAATCTACAGGAACTTTTTCTTGACAAGAAAGTACTAGTATTGCTAGTATAAAAAATCCTAAATTTTTCATTTTAATAAAGATTTATTTTTAAGTTATCAAAGATAAAATTAATTATTAAAGAAATTAAAAATAGAATTACTTTAACAAATAATTTGCATATTTAAATGGTATTATTGAAGTTTAAAGTTGTTTGTTGTTTTTTTTAATGAATTTATTTTAGAATTATTGTAAAATAAAAAAGCGATAGGTTTGCCTATCGCTTTTAATTCAAATAATTTTAAAATGGTTTTTTCTTCTATTCTTATATACTAAATCTTCTTTTATTGTTCCAAGCTACACTTTTTGTACTTCTAAAATCAATCACAGAAAGCTTTCTTTTGCTGTTCTGATTTTTTACTTTTTTATTTACTTTCATAACGATATTTTAGTTACTATTTCTAATGCAAAGATACAACAAATTTAATATATGAACAAAAGTTACATTGCGTTTTTAATATTTTTTTAACTTTTTAGTATGTTAAAAATGTATTATTCTTAATTATATGATTATATATTAATATATATATAAAATTTTAATTAATTTAAATTAGCTAAAATCTCTTTAAAATTAGATCTTTTACTATAATCTGCATTATAATGTACATAACTTATTTTACGATCTTTATCTATTAAATAAGTTGCAGGAACTGGAAGCACATCATTTTCAGTTTCATTATACTCTCGAACTTTTTTTAAAGTAAATTCAAAATAATTTATCACATTGTTTTTATTAACATCAAAGGCTACTTTGTAATTATTCATAATTATATTATCTACATCATGAATAATTGAAAAGGTTGAATTAAATTTTTCTATTGTTTCTTTTATTTTATCAGCCCTTTCTGGTGTTACAACAATTACATAAATTCCTTTTTTAACAAATTTATCTAAATTCTTTTGTAAACTAATTAAGTGTTTTTTACAATGAGGACACCAATTCCCTCTATAAAAAACAAGCATTATTTTTTTATTATTTAAGAGTATTTCGGAGTCTATTTTAGTGTTAAATTGATCTACACCTATTATTTGAGGAGCAATATCTCCAATATTCAAATGTTTATTGTTTACTTGAGAACTTGCAATATTTATTGTAAAAACTAATAGTAGTGATAATAATGTAATTTTCATTTTAAATTATTTCTTTTAGATATTAACTAACAGTCGAAAATAATTTTATACAATTACATAAAAAGTTAATCTTTTGAAATATCTAAAGAAATCTTTCCACTTAGAATTTCAAAATACATTTTAAAATCAGATTTTAAACTCCATAATGGATATTTGAATGTTGCTGGATTATTTTTCTCAAAAAAGAAATGTCCAACCCAAGCAAATCCATAACCTGTAATAGGTGTAAATAACAACCAATATGGGTTTAAATGAATAATTGCAGTTAAAACTAATGCCAACACAAAAGTTGTTCCTATAACATGTAATAACCTACATATTTTGTTACTATGCTCTTTTAAATAATATGGGTAAAACTCTTCAAATGATTGTATTCTTTTTTCCATAAGTAACAATTAGAAAATACAATTTACAAAATTAAATTTTACACCTAATAAATTCTATATTTTAAACCAAACATGATGTTTCCTTTTGGCATTGGCACTAAATTTGTTTCAGTATATTCAGCATTAAAAATATTATTTCCAATTAATAAAAGCTCAACCCTATTATTAATTTTAGCCATAATTTTAGTATCTACAACCGTATAGCTTTCCCCATCAGTTCTTTCCACATATTTACATGAAATATTGTGACTAAATGTTGATGTGAATTTTGAAGTAAAACTTGAAGTAAGTTGATGCTTAATACTATTTAAAGAATATCTTGTATACTGCACATTATTATCTTTAATATCATCTTCAATAAAGCTATAACCCACCGTTAAATTTTGATGTTGATTTCCAATAGTGAAATTATAATTTATCTCAGTTTCAAATCCTTGAGTACTAACTTCACTAAAATTTCTTGTTTCCCATTTATCTTCTTCATTGTCTTTTGTCCAATCAATTAAATTATCCGAATCTCTATTAAATAAAGCTATATTTAATGTGAAATTAGTTGTAGAATACTTTACACCAAACTCTTCAGACAATGCTGATTCTGGCTCTAAATTAGGGTTTCCAATCGTTGTAGGACCAATATAAAACATATCTGTAAAAGTTGGTACACGATATGTATAACCCATATTTCCATATAATTTTATCTCATCTGAAATTCTATAGCCTACATCTAAACCTGGAAATGCTTTCGTTTGGAAGTCTGAATAATAACTTATGGCAACTCCAGGAGTAATGTCCAAATTTTCATTTAACAATTCAAATCTATGCTCTAAAAATCCGGTGATATTAGTTCTATTATGATTTCCTAAATTATTACTAATTAAAAAAGTTCTTGAAACATCTACCCCAATACCTGTGTTACCAAAACTTGAATTAATAACAATATTATTTTCGATACCAATTTTATTTGATATGTGCAAATTTCTATAATAAGAAGGATTATTCCTTAAAAACAAATACATATCTTCATTTCTCCTCCAATATAATCGTGGTTTTATTTTTATCGTTTCATTACCAAGTTTTGTTGATAAAGCAACTAAACTTGTTTGAGTTTCTTCATATTGATTAGCATAATCTGGACTTGCATAAAAACCATTAGCTCCAAATTTACGCTGTGTAAAAGAAGTTGTTAAATTAAAAATAGTAAACGTTGATTTAACAAAAGCTGAGATATTCTCAAAATCAGTGTTAAATCTATAGCCATCTGATTCCTGATAACTCAAGGAAGCTAAAATATTCCCTTTATTAAATTTTTGACCAAAAGAAACGACTCCTTTTTTATTTTCATATGAACCATAGTTTAAATTTAAGTTCAAAGAATTACCTATCACATTTTTAGTAACAATATTAATTGCCCCTGTGAAAGCATTTTGTCCGTATATACGTGCTGCTGGACCTTTTATAATTTCAATTCTTTTTATATTTTCTAACGAAATAATAGCATTCATAGTGTGATGCCCCGTTTGAACATCATCCATTTTTACACCGTCAATCAATACTAAAGTCTGATTAAAATTACCACCACGAATATATAAATCCGATTGCATTCCATCAATTCCTCTACGCCTAACATCTATACCTGCAATGCTTTGAAGTAAATCAGCTACATTAGTTGCTGGCGAATAAAGAATTTCATCAGATGAAATTAACGTTATTGTACGTGAATTTTTTGAAAAAGGCAATGTAATTCTATTTGAAGTTACAGCAACTTCTTTCAATTTAATAGTATCTTTTTGTGCGTGTATTGAAGTGGTAAAAAATAGTATTAGTAAAAATATTTTAGCCGTTTTTATCATTTATTTAACATCATTATTAACAAGCCGCAAAGCTATAAATAAGAATTAAAACCACTAATTTTTTAACAAAAAAAAACCGAACAAAATGTTCGGTTTTTTTCTTTATGCTTCGCCTGTTGGTCCAAAATTCATTGGAATTGGAGGTTGTTCATAATCTTTTATTTCACCATGGCTTTTCTCAAATCTCTTAACATTTTCGGCTAAGGCTTTCACTAAGCGCTTTGCATGTTGAGGCGTTAAAATTATTCTAGATTTTACTTTTGCCTTTGGTTGCCCTGGCATAACACTTATAAAATCAACAATAAATTCTGAAACTGAGTGATTAATAATCGCTAAGTTTGCATACGTACCTTCAGCCATTTTATCATCCAATTCTATATTTATTTGCCCTTCTTTTTTAGATTTTTGATCGCTCATAATTATAAATTTGATTCCATTTCTTCTTTAGAACCTACAATAATATTATCGTAATCTCTCATACCTGTACCTGCTGGTATACGTTTACCAACAATTACATTTTCTTTCAGTCCTTCTAAGAAATCAACTTTACCATTAACAGCAGCTTCGTTCAATACTTTGGTTGTTTCCTGGAATGATGCCGCAGAAATAAACGATTTAGTTTGTAATGAAGCTCTTGTAATACCTTGTAAAATTTGTTCAGCAGTTGCTGGTTTTGCATCTCTAGCTTCAGCTAAATTTTTATCTTCTCTACGTAAAACAGAATTTTCATCTCTTAATTGACGAGCAGATACAATTTGCCCTTCTTTTAAACTTTCTGAATCTCCAGCATTTTCTATAACTTTCATTCCATAAACCTTATCATTTTCTTCAATAAAATCATTTTTATGAATCAGCTGATTTTCGAGGAATAAAGTATCTCCAGAATCTATAATTTTCACTTTACGCATCATTTGACGTACAACAACCTCAAAGTGTTTATCGTTAATTTTCACACCTTGTAAACGGTAAACCTCTTGAATTTCATTTACTAAATATTCTTGAACTTTTCCTGGTCCTTCAATATTTAAAATATCATTAGGTGTCACTGCTCCTTCAGAAAGTGGCATACCAGCTTTAATAAAATCATTTTCTTGAACTAAAATTTGATTAGAAAGTTTAATTAAATACTTTTTAATATCACCTAATTTAGATTCAACTATAATTTCACGGTTACCTCTTTTAATTTTTCCAAAAGAAACAACTCCATCAATTTGAGAAACAACAGCAGGGTTAGAAGGATTACGTGCTTCAAACAATTCTGTTACACGTGGTAAACCTCCTGTAATATCCCCAGATCTACCTGATTTACGAGGGATTTTGACAATTACTTTTCCTGAAGCAATACCTTCTCCATCTTCAACAATTAAATGTGCTCCCACTGGTAAGTTATAAGATCTAATAACATTATCATTATCATCCATCACTAATAGCGTAGGAATTGTTTTTTTGTTTTTAGATTCAATAATAACTTTTTCTTGGAAACCAGTTTGTTCATCTATTTCAACAAGATAGTTTACACCAACTTCAATATTTTCAAATTTAATTGTTCCTCCAAATTCTGAAACTATTACACCATTAAATGGATCCCATTTACATACAATATCATCTTTCTTAAGTTTTTTACCATTTTTAACAAAAATAGTTGAACCGTAAGGTATATTATTTGTACTTAGTGTTAAACCTGTTTTATCGTCTAAAATTTTAATTTCAGAAGTTCTTGAAATAACAATATTTATTTCTTTCCCATCGCTATCAACTCCTTTTACTGTTCTTAAATCCTCAATAACTGCTTTACCAGCAAATTTAGTAATCAATTTATTATCTTCAGAAATATTTCCAGCAACACCACCAACGTGGAATGTACGTAAAGTTAACTGAGTACCTGGCTCACCAATTGATTGTGCAGCAACAACACCGACTGCTTCACCATATTGAACCATTTTTTTGGTTGATAGGCTATGTCCATAACATTTAGCACATATACCTTTTTTCGCTTCACATGTTAATGCTGAACGAACTTCAACACTTGTAATTGATGAATTTTCAATTTTAATAGCAGTAGCTTTTAAAATCTCTTCACCTGCTTTCACAAATATTTCATCCGTGATAGGATCTACCACATCATGTAAAGAAACACGACCTTCTATTCTTTCACTTAAAGATTCAACAATTTCATCATTCTTTTTAAGTGGCTCAACAGCTAATCCTCTAAGCGTTCCACAATCTACTTCATTGATAATTACATCCTGAGAAACATCAACTAATCGACGTGTTAAATAACCTGCATCGGCAGTTTTTAAAGCGGTATCTGCTAAACCTTTACGAGCACCGTGTGTAGAAATGAAATATTCTAAAATTGATAACCCTTCTTTAAAGTTAGATAAAATTGGATTTTCAATAATTTCTCCTCCACTTGATGTTGATTTTTTAGGTTTTGCCATCAATCCACGCATTCCTGTCAACTGTCTAATTTGTTCTTTAGATCCACGAGCTCCAGAATCTAACATCATGAATACTGAGTTAAACCCTTGTTGATCTTCACGTAAGCGCTTCATTGAAAGTTCTGTTAATCTATTATTCGTAGAACCCCAAATATCAATTACCTGATTGTAACGTTCTTTATTAGTTAACATTCCCATATTATAGTTCGCCATAATATTTTCAACCTGTGCATTGGCAACTGCAATCATTTCAGCTTTTTCTGGAGGTATAATAATATCTCCTAAACTAAATGATAATCCACCTCGGAATGCAAACATATATCCCATCGCTTTCATATCGTCCAAGAATTTCCCAGTAGTAGGAACATCTGTTACTTCTAACACACGCCCAATAATATCTCTTAAAGTCTTCTTCGTTAGCACTTCATTAATATAACCAGCTTGAATAGGAACAACTTCATTAAAAAGAACTCTACCAACTGTGGTATCAATAATTTTTGTAATTATTTCTCCGTTCTCGTTGATATCTTTAGTTCTAACTTTAATTTTTGCATTTAATTCAACTGCTTTTTCATTTAAAGCTATAGTAACCTCTTGTGGAGAATAAAAAGTTAGACCTTCCCCTTTTACTTTTACTTTAGGTGTAGATAATTTTTCTTTGGTCATATAATATAATCCTAAAACCATATCCTGAGAAGGAACTGTAATTGGAGCTCCATTGGCAGGGTTTAAAATATTATGTGATCCTAACATTAATAATTGTGCTTCCAAAATAGCTTCTGGTCCTAATGGCAAGTGTACCGCCATCTGGTCACCATCAAAATCGGCATTAAACGCCGTACAAGCTAATGGGTGCAATTGTAATGCTTTTCCTTCAATTAATTTAGGTTGAAATGCTTGTATTCCTAAACGGTGTAACGTAGGAGCACGGTTTAAAAGAACAGGATGTCCTTTTAACACATTTTCTAAAATATCCCAAACAACTGGTTCTTTTTTATCTATTATTTTTTTTGCTGATTTAACAGTTTTTACAATTCCTCTTTCAATTAATTTTCTAATTACAAAAGGTTTGTATAATTCAGCAGCCATTCCTTTAGGAATACCACATTCGTGTAATTTTAATTCTGGTCCAACCACAATAACTGAACGAGCAGAATAATCAACACGTTTTCCTAAAAGGTTTTGACGAAAACGCCCTTGCTTCCCTTTTAATGAATCTGATAATGATTTTAACGGACGGTTAGATTCTGTTTTTACTGCGGAAGATTTACGTGTGTTATCAAATAATGAATCTACAGATTCTTGTAACATACGTTTTTCGTTACGTAAAATAACCTCTGGAGCCTTGATTTCAACTAATCTTTTTAAACGATTATTTCGTATAATAACTCTGCGATATAAATCATTTAAATCTGAAGTTGCAAATCTACCTCCATCTAAAGGAACTAATGGACGTAATTCTGGTGGTGTTACCGGAATTACTTTCATAATCATCCATTCAGGACGGTTCTCTCTATTTTTATTAGCATCTCTAAAAGCTTCAACTACATTTAATCTTTTTAATGCTTCAGTTTTACGTTGTTTTGAAGTTTCCGTATTCGCTTTATGACGTAATTCATATGATAATTCGTCTAAATCAATTCTATTGAATAAATCTATTAAACAAGCTGCACCCATTTTAGCTATAAACTTATCTGGGTCATTATCATCTAAATATTGATTTTCAATAGGGAAACCTTCAAGAATATCTAAATATTCTTCTTCTGTTAAGAAATCCATTTTTTGTAATGGTTCTCCTTCAGCATTTTTAGCTCCTGCTGGTTGAATTACTACATAACGTTCATAGTAAATAATCATATCTAACTTTTTAGATGGTAACCCTAAAAGGTATCCCATTTTGTTAGGTAATGATTTAAAGTACCAAATATGTGCTACAGGTACAACTAAGTTAATGTGACCTACTCTATCTCTTCTAACTTTTTTCTCAGTTACTTCAACACCACAACGGTCACAAACAATTCCTTTATAGCGAATTCTTTTGTATTTTCCACAAGCACATTCATAATCTTTAATTGGTCCAAAAATTCGTTCACAAAATAACCCATCTCTTTCTGGCTTATGTGTACGGTAATTGATGGTCTCAGGTTTTAAAACTTCGCCTCTAGATTTCTCAAGAATTGATTCAGGAGATGCTAACCCAATTGAAATTTTATTAAATTTTTTTACAGTGTATTTATCGTTTTTTCTTGCCATAATAATAATGATGGATTCGAATTTTAAAAATGTAAAAATATATAAAGTACTTAGGTGTTTTTACACACCTAACTACCTCATTTAGTTATTATTCCTCTAATCTAACGTCTAGTCCAAGACCTTTAAGTTCATGCATTAACACATTAAATGATTCAGGCAATCCAGGCTCTGGCATTGGATCTCCTTTTACAATCGCTTCATATGTTTTAGCTCTTCCAAGAACATCATCAGATTTTACTGTTAACATTTCTCTCAAAGTAGCAGAAGCACCATAAGCTTCTAATGCCCAAACTTCCATTTCTCCTAAACGTTGTCCTCCCATTTGAGCTTTACCTCCCAATGGTTGTTGCGTAATTAACGAATATGGCCCAATTGAACGAGCGTGCATTTTGTCATCAATCATATGACCTAATTTAATCATATAAATAACTCCAACAGTTGCTTTTTGATCAAAACGTTGACCTGTTCCACCATCATATAAGTAAGTATGACCATATTGAGGTACACCTGCTTCTTCTGTTAATTTAGTGATTTCTTCAATAGAAGCACCATCAAAAATTGGTGTAGCATATTTAGTGTCTAATTTTTGCCCAGCCCATCCAAGAACTGTTTCATAAATTTGACCAATATTCATACGTGATGGCACACCTAGTGGATTTAATACAATATCAACAGGAGTTCCATCTTCTAAGAAAGGCATATCTTCTTGACGAACTATACGAGCAACAATACCTTTGTTACCGTGACGTCCTGCCATTTTATCCCCAACTTTTAATTTACGCTTTTTAGCAATATAAACTTTTGCTAATTTTAAAATTCCTGCTGGTAATTCATCTCCAACTGAAACTGTAAATTTCTCACGACGTAAACCTCCTTGTAAATCATTCACTTTAATTTTATAGTTGTGAATTAATTCAACAACTAGCTTATTAATGTGTTTATCTGTTGTCCAAGTGCCTTTAGTTAAATAAGCAAAATCTGGTACAGAATTTAACATTTTTAATGTGAATTTTTTACCTTTTTGAAGTATTTCTTCACCCAAATCATTTAATACTCCTTGTGAAGTTTTACCACTTATAAGTGTAAATAATTTATCTGTTAATACTGAACGTAAATCTTCGAATTTAGCAGTGTATTTACTCTCTAAATTAGCAATACTTATTTTATCTTGTGCTCTTTTAGATTTATCTTTTACTGCACGTTCAAATAATTTTTTATCAATAACTACCCCATATAATGATGGTGAAGCTTTTAAAGAAGCATCTTTTACATCACCAGCTTTATCACCAAAAATAGCTCTTAGTAATTTTTCTTCAGGTGTTGGATCTGATTCTCCTTTAGGTGTAATTTTACCAATTAAAATATCACCAGGTTTTACATCAGCACCAATACGAATCATTCCGTTTTCGTCTAAATCCTTAGTAGCTTCTTCAGAAACATTTGGAATATCATTTGTTAGTTCTTCTGCACCTAATTTAGTATCTCTAACATCCATTGAATATTCATCAATATGAATAGATGTAAAAATGTCTTCTTTCACAACTTTTTCTGAAATTACAATTGCATCCTCAAAGTTATACCCTTTCCAAGGCATAAAGGCTACTTTCATATTTCTACCTAATGCTAATTCACCTTTTTGTGTTGCATAACCTTCACAAAGAACCTGACCTTCTTCCACTCTATCACCCTTTTGAACAATTGGTTTTAAGTTAATTGAAGTTCCTTGATTGGTTTTTCTAAACTTAATTAAGTTATATGTTTTGCTGTCTCCATCAAAACTTACCATTCTATCTTCGTCAGTTCTATCGTATTTTATTGTAATTGTATTTGCATCAACATATTCAATAACACCAGCGCCTTCAGCATTCATCAAAATTCGAGAATCTTTTGCAACTCTTCTTTCTAAACCAGTTCCAACAATTGGAGACTCTGGTTTCATTAAAGGAACCGCTTGACGCATCATGTTTGACCCCATCAATGCACGGTTGGCATCATCATGCTCCAAGAATGGAATTAACGATGCAGAAATTGATGCAATTTGATTAGGAGCAACGTCCATAAAGTTAACCTTTACAGGTTCTACTACTGGATAATCGGCTTCTTCACGAACAATTACTTTGTCTGCAACAAATTTACCTGTTTCATCTAAAGGGAGATTTGATTGTGCAAATTTCATTCCTTCTTCTTCTTCAGCACTTAAGTATCTAGGTTCATCTATAGTATTTACTTTCCCATCAATAACTTCTCTATAAGGAGTTTCAATAAACCCTAAGTTATTTACTTTCGCAAAAACTGCTAATGATGAAATTAATCCAATATTTGGTCCCTCTGGTGTTTCTATTGGACATAAACGACCATAATGTGTGTAATGCACATCACGTACCTCAAAACCAGCTCTTTCTCTAGATAAACCTCCAGGTCCTAATGCCGATAATCTTCTTTTATGTGTAATCTCTGCTAATGGATTTGTTTGATCCATAAACTGAGATAATTGATTTGTTCCGAAGAATGAGTTAATAACTGATGATAATGTTTTTGCATTAATCAAGTCAATTGGCGTAAACACCTCGTTATCACGCACATTCATACGCTCACGAATGGTACGAGCCATACGAGATAAACCAACTCCAAATTGGCTAGCTAATTGTTCACCAACTGTACGAACACGACGATTAGATAAGTGGTCAATATCATCAACTTCAGCTTTTGAATTAACCAACTTAATTAAGTTCTTAATAATAGTAATTATATCTAATTTAGTTAGAACTTTTTGGTCGATATCTTCATTTAATCCTAATTTTTTATTCATTCTGTAACGACCAACTTCACCTAAATTGTAACGTTGTTCCGAAAAGAATAATTTATCAATAATACCTTTTGCAGTTTCAAAATCTGGCGGTTCAGCATTACGTAATTGTCTATAAATATGTTCAACAGCTTCTTTTTCAGAATTTGTTGGATCTTTTTGAAGCGTATTATGAATAATTGCATAATCTGCCATCTCATTATTCTCTTTATGAAGCAAAATAGTTTTAGAACCAGACTCAATAATTTCTTCAATTTGGTCTTTTTCTAAAATTGTATCTCTATCTAATACAATTTCGTTTCTTTCAATAGAAACTACTTCTCCAGTATCTTCATCTACAAAATCTTCAAACCATGTTTTTAAAACACGAGCTGCTAATTTTCTGCCTAAAACTTTTTTAAGACCACTTTTTGAAACTTTAACTTCTTCTGCAAGATCAAAAATTTCAAGAATATCTTTATCCCTTTCGTAACCAATAGCTCTAAATAGCGTAGTTACAGGTAATTTTTTCTTTCTATCAATATAAGCATACATTACTTGATTGATGTCTGTTGCAAACTCTATCCAAGATCCTTTAAAAGGAATTACTCTGGCTGAATATAATTTAGTTCCGTTTGCATGAAATGACTGTCCAAAAAATACTCCTGGTGAACGGTGTAATTGAGAAACTACAACTCTTTCTGCTCCATTGATACAAAAAGTACCACTATGAGTCATATAAGGAATTGTACCAAGATAAACATCTTGAACTATTGTTTCAAAATCTTCGTGTTCAGGATCTGTACAGTATAATTTTAAACGTGCTTTTAATGGCACGCAATAAGTTAAACCTCTTTCTATGCATTCTTGAATTGAATATCTAGGAGGATCTACAAAGTAGTCGATAAACTCTAACACAAAATTGTTACGAGTATCTGTAATTGGGAAGTTATCAAGGAAGGTTTTATATAATCCTTCGGTACTTCGTTCGTCAGCTTTGGTTTTTAATTGAAAAAAATCTTGAAATGATTTTACTTGAATATCTAGAAAATCTGGATATTCCATTACCAATTTTGCTGATGCAAAGTTTATTCTTTCGGTGAATTGTTTAGTGGCCAATGGACAAAACTTTAGGTTAAAAAAACTATTAAAATATAAGAACGAATATATACGCAAAATGGTTTAGGTCTAAGGATATACCCAAGACCTAAACCTTAAATTGTTTTAGCTGTTGAAAGCTTATTTAAGCTCAACCTCTGCTCCTGCTTCTTCTAATGATGCTTTTAATCCTTCAGCTTCATCTTTAGAGACACCTTCTTTAATTGGCGCTGGTGCGCTATCTACAATACCTTTAGCTTCTTTTAATCCTAAACCAGTTAATTCTTTAACTAATTTAACTACTGCTAATTTAGATTGACCTGCTGCTTTTAAAATTACATCAAATTCAGTTTGTTCTGCAGCTTCTGCGTCTCCACCTGCTGCTGGTCCTGCTACAGCAACTGCTGCTGCAGCTGGTTCAATACCGTATTCGTCTTTTAAAATATCAGCTAACTCATTTACTTCTTTTACAGTTAAGTTAACAAGTTGTTCTGCGAAATCTTTTAAATCTGCCATTTCTCTTTGTTTAAATTTTATTATTTAGTTTATTAGTGCACTTATTTATTTTTCTGATAAAGTTTTCAGAATTCCTGATAATTTATTACCTCCAGATTGTAATGCTGAAATAACATTTTTAGCTGGTGATTGTAATAATGTAATAATATCTCCAATAAGTTCTTCTTTAGATTTAATGTTAACTAAAGCATCTAATTGGTCATCACCAACATAAATTGCTTGTTCAACATAAGCTCCTTTTAATACAGGCTTATCAGATTTTTTACGAAATTCTTTAATTACTTTTGCTGGAGCATTTCCAACTTCTGAAAACATTAATGAGGTATTTCCTTTTAATGTTCCAGATAATTCTCCAAAGTCTTTATCAGATTTTTCCATTGCTTTTTCAAGCAATGTATTTTTAACAACAGCTAGTTTTACATTTGCTTTAAAACAAGCTCTACGTAAATTAGATGTATCTAAAGCATTTAATCCTGATATATCTGCTAAATAGATAATATTACCATCAGTTAACTGTGTTGTTAAAGCTTCTATTACTTGTGATTTTTCTTCTCTCGTCATAATTACTAAGTTTTAACTTTAATTAAACTGATTTAATATCTACATTTATTCCAGGACTCATAGTACTAGATAAGTAAATACTTTTAATATACGTTCCTTTTGATGCCGTAGGTTTCAACTTTAATATAGTTTGTAATAATTCATCTGCATTTTCAGCAATTTTATCAGCGTCAAATGATGCTTTAGCAATAGCAGCGTGTACAATACCTGATTTTTCAACTTTAAAGTCAATTTTACCAGCTTTTACTTCTTTTACTGCTTTTGCAACATCCATAGTTACTGTACCTGTTTTTGGGTTAGGCATTAAACCTCTTGGTCCTAAAATACGACCTAAAGGACCTAATTTTCCCATAACGCTAGGCATGGTAATTATTACGTCAACATCTGTCCATCCTCCTTTTATTTTCTGAAGGTATTCATCTAATCCAACATAATCAGCACCAGCTTCTTTTGCTTCTGCTTCTTTATCTGGAGTTACTAATGCTAATACTTTAACATCTTTTCCGGTACCATGAGGTAATGTTACTACCCCTCTAACCATTTGATTTGCTTTACGAGGATCTACTCCCAATCTAACAGCTAAATCAATAGATGCATCAAAATTTACAGAAGTAATTTCTTTTACTAAAGCAGAAGCATCTTTTAATGAATAAGATTGCGATTTATCAACCTTACCGTAAGCTTCTTTTTGCTTTTTAGTTAATTTTGCCATTTTTAATAACTGTTTTATTGTTTAATTGGAGCTTTTCCACTTACTTTAATACCCATTGAACGAGCTGTACCTGCCATCATTAACATAGCTGATTCAATAGTAAATGCATTTAAATCTACCATTTTATCTTCAGCAATTACTTTCAATTGATCCCAAGTAACTGTAGCTACTTTCTGACGATTAGGTTCTGGTGAACCTTTCTTTACTTTTGCTGCTTCTAATATTTGAACAGCTGCTGGTGGAGTTTTAACAACAAACTCAAATGATTTATCCTTATAAACTGTAATAGCCACAGGTAAAACTTTCCCTTGTTTGTCTTGAGTTCTAGCATTAAACTGCTTACAGAACTCCATAATATTAACTCCGGCAGCACCTAAAGCAGGTCCAACTGGTGGTGATGGATTTGCAGCACCTCCACGAACTTGTAATTTTACTACCTTACTTACTTCTTTTGCCATTTTTAAATCTTAAATTAGAAATTACATATACATTGGAAGCGAATATATAATCTCACAAATTACTGTAACAATTATGAAATTTTATCTACTTGCATATAGCTTAATTCTAATGGTGTTTTTCTTCCAAAAATCTTTACCATTACTTCAAGCTTACGCTTTTCTTCATTTATTTTTTCTATAGTACCATCAAAACCATTAAATGGTCCATCAATTACTTTTACCGTTTCTCCAACTACATATGGTATTGCAACATTATCGTTTTGAATAGATAATTCATCAACCTTACCTAACATACGGTTTATTTCAGCTTTTCTCATAGGAACAGGTTCTCCACCTTTAACTTCCCCTAAAAATCCTATTACACCAGTTATTGACTTAATTACGTGAGGTAATTCACCGCTTAAATTAGCTTCAATCATAATGTAACCTGGGAAATAAACACGTTCTTTATGTATTTTCTTTCCATTACGTATTTGAATTACTTTTTCTGTAGGTACTAATACACTATCAACATAATCAGTCATGCCTAAACGAGCAATCTCATTCTCAATATAGGTTTTTACCTTATTCTCTTGCCCTCCAATAGCTCTAATTACGTACCATTTTTTAACAGAATCAGTCATAATAAATTTTAGTAATTAATTAAAATAATTTAAAATATTCATCTAAACCTGCTTGGTAAAATTTATCTACAAGAAATACTGCTAATGCAAATAATATTGTAAACACAGCAACAACTACTGTAGATTTTTGGGCTTCTTCCCAAGAAATCCAAGAAACTTTGTTACGTAACTCCTCAAACGAGTCTTTTATATAATTAACTAAATTCATTTTTAAAAATTTTGCACGGGTGGAGAAACTTCCTTCAACTTCGCTCAGGATAAATTTCTCGTACCACGCTATTTATTTGCACGGGTGGAGAGACTCGAACTCCCGACACCTGGTTTTGGAGACCAGTGCTCTACCAACTGAGCTACACCCGTAAATATAAGGTGCTCC
>NZ_JASFZF010000099.1:0-3550 GCF_046055765.1 Lutibacter sp.
AAATTTAAAGCTTGTATTAAAAATACTGGAATAGGTTTTAGTATTTTAATTGCTATTGGTTTTTCAGCTATAGCAGTTTATTTTTTCTTTAATTAATTCGCTAAAAAATTATGACAAAATTAAACTCAAAAATACCAGAAGGACCAATTGCTGAAAAATGGGAGAAATATAAATCTCACACTAATTTAGTAAACCCTTCTAACCGTAGAAAATTAGATATAATTATTGTTGGGTCTGGCCTTGCAGGGTCATCAGCTGCAGCTACTTTAGGTGAAGCTGGATACAATGTGAAAGTTTTTTATTTTCAAGACAGCCCTCGTCGTGCGCACTCAATTGCTGCTCAAGGAGGTATCAATGCTTCAAAAAATTATCAAAATGATAATGATAGTGATTACCGTTTATTTTATGATACTGTAAAAGGTGGTGATTATAGAGGACGTGAAGAAAATGTATATAGATTGGCTCAATTGAGCGGAAATATAATTGATCAATGTGTGGCTCAAGGTGTTCCTTTTGCCCGTGAATATGGTGGAACTTTAGCAAACCGTTCTTTTGGTGGAGCTCAAGTTTCTAGAACATTTTATGCTTCTGGAGCTACAGGTCAACAATTATTGTTAGGTGCTTATAGTTCTATGAACCGTCAAATAAAAGCTGGGAAAGTAAAATCATACAATCGTCACGAAATGTTAGACGTGGTTATTGTAGATGGAAAAGCTCGTGGAATTATTGCTAGAGATTTAGTTACCGGTAAAATTGAACGATTTGGAGCACATGCCGTAGTAATTGCTTCGGGTGGTTATGGAAATGTATTTTATTTATCAACCAATGCCATGAACTGTAATGCTACCGCAGCATGGAAAATATATAAAAAGGGAGCTTATTTTGCAAATCCTTGTTTTACACAAATTCATCCAACTTGTATTCCAGTTTCTGGAGAAAATCAAAGTAAATTGACATTAATGTCAGAATCTTTGAGAAATGATGGTCGTATTTGGGTGCCCAAAAATATAGAAGATGCTAAAGCAATTCGCGAAGGTAAATTAAAACCAACTGAAATTGCTGAAGAAAATAGAGATTATTACTTAGAACGACGTTATCCTGCATTTGGTAACTTAGTACCTCGTGATGTTGCTTCAAGAGCAGCTAAAGAACGTTGTGATGCTGGTTTTGGTGTGAATAAAGCCGGTTTTGCAGTGTATTTAGATTTTGCCGATGCAATTAATCGTTTAGGAGAAACAACAGTTAAAGAGCGTTATGGTAACTTGTTTGATATGTATGAAAATATTATAGGAGATAACCCTTATGTAACTCCAATGATGATTTATCCTGCCTCTCACTACGCAATGGGTGGAACTTGGGTTGATTATGAAACAATGACAACAGTTCCTGGGTTATATTCTATCGGAGAATCTAATTTCTCTGATCACGGTGCAAATCGTCTTGGAGCATCTGCATTAATGCAATGTTTATGTGACGGTTATTTTGTATTGCCTGCCACAATATCTAACTATTTAAATGAAGATATTCATACAGGTTCAATTACTACAGATAGTCCAGAATTTGAAAAAGCTGAAAATGATGTTAGTAGTTTAATTGAAAAATTATTTACCATTAAAGGAACCAAATCAGTAGATTATTTCCATAAAAAATTAGGTAAAGTTATTTGGGATAAAGTAGGTTTATCTCGTAATGAAAAAGGCTTAAAAGAAGCTATTTCAGAAATTAAAGAAATTAGAGATGCTTTTTGGAAAGATGTAAGAGTTACCGGAAAACCAAACCAATTTAATAATGAATTGGAAAAAGCTATTCGGGTTGCTGATTTTTTAGAATTAGCAGAATTAATGGCTATTGATGCGTTAAATAGAAAAGAATCTTGCGGAGCTCACTACCGTGAAGAATCTGTAGAATTAGACGGACCTCAAAAAGGAGAAGCTAAACGTAACGATAAAGAATTTACGTATGTAGCAGCCTGGGAATATAAAGGAGAAGGTAAAGAACCTAAACTTCATAAAGAGGAATTAACTTTTAATGCAATAGAATTAAAACAACGTAATTATAAATAAAGTTAAAAGTTGTTAGTGACTAGAAATTAGTTGTAATGGGTAAAATAAATTCTTATAAAGACTTGATTGTATGGCAGAAAGGTATAGAAATAGTGTTATTATCTTATAGTATTTCTAAAAATTTTCCTTCTGACGAAAAATTTGGTTTGATTTCTCAATTAAGAAGAGCGGCGGTCTCTATTCCTTCAAATATTGCCGAAGGATGGGGGCGTGGCACTAAAGCACATTATGCTAATTTTTTGAAAACTGCCAGAGGTTATTTATTAGAGTTAGAGACCCAATTGATAATCAGTGAAAAGTTAACGTATTATAAAAATTTTGAAACTATTTTTTCTTTAATTGATGAAGAAAGCAAAATGCTTAATTCATTAATTAAGAAAGTTGAAACTAGTGCCTAGTATCTAGTTTCTAAAAACTATAAAATTATGGATTTTACTTTAAATATATGGCGTCAGGATGATGCCAATGCTCAAGGAAGCATGAAAGAATATACAGTTACTGATATTTCATCGGACACTTCATTTTTAGAAATGTTAGATGTTTTAAATCAAAACTTGATTGAAAAAGGTGAAGATGTTATCTCATTTGATAATGACTGTAGAGAAGGAGTTTGTGGTACATGTTCATTATACATTAATGGAGAAGCTCACGGACCAAAAAGATTAGTCACTACTTGTCAATTATATATGCGTTCATTTAAAGATGGACAAACTATTTATATAGAACCATTTAGAGCTAACGCATTTCCGGTAATAAAAGATTTAGTTGTAGACAGAACGGTTTTAGATAGAATTCAACAAGCAGGTGGTTATAATTCATTTGATACCGGTGGAGCTGCTGATGCTAACGCCATATTAATTCCAAAAGAAGATGCAGCAGATGCTTTTGATGCTGCTGAATGTATTGGCTGTGGAGCTTGTGTTGCTACTTGTAAAAACTCTAGCGCCATGCTATTTGTTTCTGCAAAAATATCACAATTTGCGTATTTACCACAGGGTAGAGTAGAAGCTACAGAGCGTGTTTTAAATATGGTAAATCAGATGGATGCTGAAGGTTTTGGAAATTGTACTAATACGGGTGCTTGTGAAGTTGAATGTCCAAAAGGTATTTCATTAGAAAACATCGCTCGCTTAAATAGAGAATATTTAAAAGCGAATGTAGTTCCTAAATAGGATTCAAAATAATTTATAAAAAACCTCAAAAGTATTTAACTTTTGAGGTTTTTTATTTTATATATATATCATATAACAATATTTTATTATTGTTTTTCAATAATTTTTGTATATTTACACACTCTATAAACATAAACGCATCAAAAATGAGAAAACTTAATATTTTAAAAGCAATTGTAGATTTTTTTTGGATTATATCTTTACCAATGGTTCCTTTTATTTTATTTTTTATTCCAGCTCTTTTCTTTATTAAAGATTTAGAATCAATCCCTTTTAGAATAAATGGCTTAGATTTTTTAGTTTCAAATCTTTCTT
>NZ_JASFZF010000100.1:0-25150 GCF_046055765.1 Lutibacter sp.
ATGTGTGACTTGTCACCAAAATGATTATGATACAACTAATGACCCTAATCATTTAAGTGCTGGGTTCTCTACTGATTGTACTGCTTGTCATACAACTGGTGGCTGGACTCCTTCAACTTTTGATCATGATAGCCAATATTTTCCAATTTACAGCGGAAAACATCAAGGAGAGTGGGATCAGTGTATAGATTGCCATACTACAAATAATTATTCAACATTCAGTTGTATTGATTGTCATGAACATAGTAACAAAGCAGAAGTAGATAATGACCACAAAGGTGAGAGCGGTTATGTATATGAAAGTAATGCTTGCTATAATTGTCACCCAACTGGACAAGATTAAAACAAACAAATGAAATTAAAATCAATATTAATAGTTATCTCTATGACCTTATTATGTTCAAATTTATTTGGGCAAGGTAAAGACATGCTAATTACAGGCACGGTTTCATTTGTAAACTCAAAAAATAGTTATGTTAAATTTGAAAATACAAAACATCTTAAAATTGGAGATACTCTTCGCTTTTTAAATCAGAAAAAAGCTTGCTTACTAGTTCAAAATAAATCCTCTAAATCTGTTGTTTGTATTTCATTATTTAATTGTAATACAAAAAAAGGTGATAAAGTTTATTACAAATATATTCCTGAAATTAATAAAAAAACTATAAATGAAAGTGAAAAAGCAGTTTCAACAACAGAAAAAAATGTAAAAGTAGAAAAGCAAGAAAAATATGCAAAGGAAACTAATATTGAAAAAATACGAGGAAAAATTTCAGCTTCAAGCTACAGTAATATTTCACCGTCATCTACAAATAGACATCGTATGATGTATCGTTTTTCTTTAAGTGCTAATCATATTGATAACTCTAAAATTTCAGTAGAAACCTACTTAAATTATAGACAGTATTTTAAATCAAAGGATACTTCAATTAGTCAAAGAAAAAATATTTTTAATATTTATAATTTTGCTTTAAAATATGATATTAATCCAACATTATCCTTAACTATTGGTAGAAAAATTAACAATAAAACTTCATCTTTAGGTGCTATTGATGGTTTGCAAGCAGAAAAGTACTTTGGGAACAGTTATATTGGTATTATCGCTGGATTTAGACCTGATATTAATGATTATAGTTTCAATTCTAACTTATTAGAATATGGTGGCTATTTTGGTAGTAGAACAACAAATAAAAATTTTCGATCTCAAACAACACTTGGTTTACTACAACAAACCAATAACGGTCAAATAGATAGAAGATATGCATATTTTCAACATTCTAGTACTGTTTTAAAAAAATTATCTCTTTTTTCTTCATTAGAATTTGATTTATACAATAAGGTTGATACTATTACTTCAAATACTATAGACTTAACTAATTTGTATGTTTCTGCAAAATATAAATTTAATAGAAAGTTAGACTTAATGGTTTCATACGATTCAAGAAAAAGGATATTGTATTATGAAACATTTCAAACTGAAATTGAACGACTATTAGATGATAATGAGGCTAGACAAGGATTAAGATTTAGATTAAATTTAAAACCTTTAAAATTTTTATATGGTGGTATTAGTTATAGTAAAAGGTTTCAAAGTTCAACACAAAACAAATCAAATAATATTAATGGATATATTGGTGTATCAAAAATACCAAATATAGGTGGTAGGCTTTCTATTAATTTCAATAAAAATACGTCTAATTATTTAGAAAGTTCCATTATCTCTTTTAGACATTCAAGAGAACTTATTCGAAATAAATTAAGTGCCGACTTTTATTTTAGAATGGTTGATTATAATTATTACAATGCAAATTCAACAACTAAACAAAATTATTATGGCACAAGTCTTTCATTAAAAATTAGTAAGAGCTTAAAATTAAATATATTTGGAGAAATATCTGCCTTATCGGGTGAAAAAAATAATTACCGAATAAACACATCAATAACTAAGAGATTTAAAAATAAAAGAAAACTTAAAAAGATAAAATTATGATTTCAAAAATTAGAAATATTGCATTAATTATAATACTAATAGTTAATTTGGTAGGTTGTAATAATGGCCCTAAAATTATAGAATCTACAAATAAAACACCCCAGTCAGAAAAAAATAGTGGTATTTTTTCTGATGAAAATTCAACTACAATTGATACTTTTAAAACTGATTTACATACTGTTGAAGTAAATGAAATTCTAGAAACTTCAAAGTACTTATATATGAATGTAACTGAAAATGGAGAAAAATTTTGGATAGCAACTAGATTAATGGACATTACTATTGGTGAAACTTATTATTATAAAGGTGGGCTTTTAAAAACTAACTATGAAAGTAAAGATTTTAATAGAGTTTTTAAAAAAATATATTTAATATCTGGTAGTTTAGTAGCTGCAAATCACTCATCTAGCTCAAATACTACAAGTAGTAAATTACTTACTAAGAAAAAAACTACAAAAGCAACAAAAGCTCCTATCAAAACTATAGCAACTAAAATTGAAGTTAAAGGCTCTATGAAAATAGCAGAATTAGTTAAAAATGCTAAAAAATTAGAAGGTAAAATAGTTCAAATAAGTGGTGTTTGTGTAAAATCAAATGCCAACATTATGAATAGGAATTGGATTCACCTTAAAGATGGTAGTAAAGATGATTTTGACCTAGTAGTAACAACTGATACATTTATTCCTGAAGATGCTATTATTACGCTAAAAGCAACAGTAACATTAAATAAAGATTTTGGCGCTGGATATAAATATGATCTAATTTTAGAAAATGGAACAATCATTCCATAGCTCAAAACTACTAAGTTAAACAAACTAATATTTATATAAATGAAGAAAATATTTAACATATTAAGCAAAATTTCCACATATCTTTTCAATACCAGAGCTGCTGGGTTGTATATAATATTATTTGCTGCAGCAATAGGAATTGCAACATTTATTGAAAACGATTATGGAACAAGTTCTGCGCAAAAAATAATATTTAAAGCTAAATGGTTTGAATTATTGCTCTTATTATTTAGTATATCAATCGCCGTTAATATTGTTAAATTTAAAATGGTACAGCAAAAAAAATGGACTCTTATTATATTTCACGGAGCTATTATTTTAATTTTAATCGGTGCCGGAATTACTCGTTATTTTGGTTTTGAGGGTATTATGCACATTAGACAAAATGATTCCTCAAATACGTTTCAATCATCAACAACTTTTCTAAAATTTAAGGTTGCTAAAAATAATAAAACTTTTGAGTTTAATGAAGATGTTTTATTTGCAACACTAGGCAACAATAATTGGCATGAATCCTATTTAATTGATAATGATTTGATTGATGTTACTATAAAGAAAGTTATTCCTAATCCAACTCAAAAATTGGTTGAAAGTTTAGAAGGAAAACCAACCATAAAAGTTGTAGTTGCTGGAATGAATGGTAGAGAAGAATATTTCATAAAAGAAGGTGAGCAAAATAGATTTGGAAACCTTTTCTTTAATTTTAGTCAAAATATAATTCCAAATGCAATAAATATTCGCTTTAAAAATGACTCCTTATTTTTTAAAACCAATAAGGTATTTACACAAATGGTAATGGCAACTCAAAAAAAAGATACTATTTATCCTATAGATGCTTATCAACCATTACTACTTCGCTCGTTATATTCAGATGGTAAAAATAATTTTGTACTGCCAGAATTTACTAAAAATGGAACTGCCACTATTGAATCTGGAAATCCAAAAATAAACAGTAGTAGCAAAGTAGCACTTTTAACAACTATTTCGGTAAATGGAAATTCACAAGAGATCTATTTATACGGACAAAAAGGTTCGCCTGGGAGGCCACAAGTTTTAAATTTTAAAAATCTGAGTTTATCTGCGGCATACGGAACGAAAGAAATAAAATTACCTTTTACTATAAAATTAAAGGACTTTATATTGGATAAATACCCAGGAACAAACAGTGCTTCTTCGTATGCAAGTGAAGTTCAATTAGTAGATTCCGATAAAAATGTAAAAAAGGATTTTAGAATATTTATGAATAATATTTTGAATTATAAAGGATATCGATTTTTTCAATCTTCTTTTGATAAAGATGAAAAAGGAACCTATTTAAGTGTTAATAATGATTATTGGGGAACTCTAATAACTTATGCCGGTTATATTCTTTTAACTATTGGAATGTTGCTAACATTTTTTAGTAAAAAAACTAGATTCTACATTGTTATGCAAAAAATTAAAAAATTAAGAGCGGCGAATACTACACTATTAATTGTGCTATTATTTCTATTTGCATCAACTAATTCTTTTGCACAATTAAATAAAGAAGATTTAAATGTAACTCATATTGTTAACATCAACCATGCAAACAAATTTAGTAAGCTTGTAGTGCAAGATTTTAGAGGTAGAATGAAACCAGTTCATACGCTAACTCGTGAAATACTAAGAAAATTAGCACGAAAAGAAAGTTTATATGGCTTAAGTGCTGAGCAAATTATTTTAAGCATATTTGCAAATAATAGTGAATGGTATACTGTAAAACTTATTAAATTAGGTAAGCATGAAACCATTTCAACAAAATTAGGTGTTGCTACTAAATACGTTTCTTATAAAGATTTTTTCGACCAAGATGGTGTGTATAAATTAAAGGATGAAGTACGAAAAGTTTACAATTTAAAACCTGTTGATAGAGGTGTTTATGAAAAAGAATTACTTAAAATAGATGAGAAAGTTAATATTTTAAGTATGTTATTTTCAGGAGCTTTGCTAAAAATTGTGCCCAATGTTAATGATACAAATAGCACTTGGTTATCAAATAGTAATCACACTAATTCAACTACTCAAAATACTGTTGCTACTAAATTTTTCAGTTCATATAGTGCCTTATTAAATGATGCAATGCATACTAACAATTACAGCAATGCAAATAATCTAATAAATGAACTTAAAGATTATCAAATTAAAAACGGTGGAGTAATTATGCCTTCATCGACAAAAATTAATGCTGAAATTTTATTAAATAAAATGAATATTTTTAACAGGCTAGCCTTGTTATATATTTTGTTAGGATTATTATTTTTAAGTTGTTTATTTTTAGGTGTTTTTAAACCAAAACTAAATTTAACCTTAATTTATAAAGTTTTATTTTCATTAGTAATAATTGGGTTTATACTTCATACTATTGGACTTGGATTGCGTTGGTATATTTCTGGAAGAGCACCTTGGAGTAATGGTTATGAATCTATGATATATATTGCTTGGACTTCAACTTTAGCTGGAGTTATATTTACAAGAAAATCGTTTGGAGGATTGGCAGCAACAATGTTTTTAGCTTCAATTATATTGTTAGTTTCTATGTTAAGCTTTTTAGACCCTGAAATAACACCATTAGTTCCCGTTTTAAAATCGTATTGGTTAACCATTCATGTTTCTTTGGAAGCAGGAAGTTATGGATTTTTAATGTTGGGAGCTATTATTGGAATTATAAACCTAGTATTAATGTTATTTTTAACTAATTCAAATAAAGATAGAATTGTTAGAATTATCAAAGAAATGTCTTACATAAGTGAATTAACCCTCATTGGTGGATTATTCATGGTAAGTATTGGAACTTATTTAGGAGGTGTTTGGGCAAATGAATCTTGGGGAAGATATTGGGGTTGGGATGCCAAAGAAACCTGGGCTTTAGTTACCATACTTGTATATGCTTTTATTTTACATATGAGAATAATTCCAAAATTATTTGGATTATTTTCATATAATGTTGCCACTATTTTTGGGCTAGCAAGTGTAATTATGACCTATTATGGTGTAAATTACTATTTATCAGGATTGCATTCCTATGCAACTGGAGATCCAATTCCCATTCCAAATTGGGTATATATTGTTGTTTTTATTCTTATTACCTTGAGTATTTTGGCTTATTTTAAAAAAAAGAAATATAAACTTAAATAAATATTGAATTAATTATAAATAAAATTAACCAGCAGCTATTAAATAATTAGTTACTGGTTAATTTTTTGATGTTTTTTATTGAATAATAATTGATAAACTATTGAAAAAGTAGCTATTAAAAAACTAAATGTCATAAATATTCCTGAAATTATGATAACATATTTAAACCATAAAATGCCACTCCAAAGAAGATAAATACCTCCAAAAGTTAATAAAACTGAAATAAAAGGCTCAATCATTAAAAAATATTTTAACTTTTTATTGATAGATGTTGTGGCTAATAGTAAAGAAAGTAAAAAGAAAATAACTGACATTGAAAGTATGTGATTATGTACTATTGTTAGTATTTCTCGTTCACTTTTTTTGAATTTCATAATTTCAGCTTCCTCATCACTTTCATTTCCTAAATAATTAGTTTCTATTTCTGTTACTTTCATTGAAGTAGTAGTATTAACAAAGCTTAAACCTCCATAAAAACCAACACTAAGCACAATTATAAAAATAAAGATTACTGATTTAATTTCTCTTGGAAATTGATATATTAGTCCGTGTACTTCCATTATATTAAATGTTTATTGTTTAAAATACCTACTGTTTTTAATAACTTATTTATTTCATTTGTCATTGATTTTGCAGAGATTGTGGCTCCAGAAATAGCCGCTATATCTTTTTGATATTTAAGTTGTTGCTCTTTAGTGACTCCTATAAATTGCTTTAACCAACGTTTGCTACCAACTTCGCCCCCGTGATCTTCTCTGTAAACTAATATTTTAACCTTTGATACTATTAAATTCTTATTAAAAATGACAATAAAATCGAAATAATCAGCTTTTCCATAAGCTTTACCTAAATAATAATAACCAAAAAAATTAGCTTCACTATTAATTTTAAAAAAATTAGTTTCATCAATTTTCAATGGTAAAATTTTATTCAATTTATTATTTGAGATAATAATTGGCTCGCTTGTAAAATTTTCTATACTAAAAACAGCTTTTATTTCTTTTTGAATAAGTTTATGAACTCTATCTGAAATAGTTATAAAACTTGTTACTACTAAAAATAAAATTGCTATTAAAATTGTTTTTTTCATACTCCAAATATGTTATTTCTTATTGAAATTGAGTTTGTAGATTTATTAAAATTTAGAACCAGATGGCTACACCTGCATTAAATTGCTTTGAAGTATCGCTTCCAAATATTGCATTATTCATTAATTGATAGTCCATTTTAAAAGCTGCACCTTCAGCAACTTTATAATTTAATCCGAAAATTAATTCATTTCTGTCATACGCTTTATTAGCAATTAAGCTACCTTCAGTTTTTGCATGCGTATTGTATTTTTCATAGCGTAAAAATGGTGTTAATTTTTCATCACCTTTCAACTCAAATCCATAAGCAATTTCAGCATATAAACCGTTCATTTTAGATCCTAAATCCTGACCTGTTAATGTATTGTAATCTTCTGTATTAGAGATATTTGTATTGATATATTGCCCTCTTAATTCTAAATTATTGTATTTGTAGCGAGCATCCAATCCAATCATTGAAACACCTACTGTTGAAGCTTCTATGGTAGTATCATCGGTTTGTGTATTTCCGAAATAACCAGATAATCCAATTCTTAAACCTGGAATACCATAATAATCTAATTTTGCTGAAAAATTTGGGGAGCTTACCACAGATTCAGCACCTTTTTGTCTCCCTTTTCTTAAACCATCAGAACCTCTTAATGCACCCGTACCATCAATGTATGATTTAAACCCATTAAATAAATAAGCTTGATATTTTAATGAAGCATTATCTAATTTACCTGAAATACCAACACCTAACTCTCGCCAAGTAGTTGGTACAATATAATTATCCACATTTGGACGCTCAACCCCATAAAATGTTGGAGGTTCGTGAAATTCGTTAATAATTCCCATTGGAACTAACATTAAACCTGCTAATACATTTAAGTTTTCAAATACTTTATATTTTATATACGCTTGTTCAACAAAAACCTCTTCAACATGTTCATATTCAATTTCACTTACAAAATTTACCTTTTCATTGAATTTATACCCAAAAAGGAAAACCATTCTATGCACATCTAATTTACCAACTTTAGAACCATCAGGCTCATTATAATCAATTTGCGCATAACCTCCAATGGTTACATTATTTGAAATATTATATCCTAATAATCGTTCTCCAGAATTTACTTTTGAATTTTTTTGAGAATACCCCACAATACTTACCATGATGGCAATTAAACTTATTATTTTCATTTTTATTACTTATTTTTATTTAGACTAATTCTTAATAGTGCAAAAATAGATAAGTAACTTATATTACAAAAGTTTATTTAGAATAATTTTAAATAAGCTGACATATATCATAAAATACGAATTTAAAATAATTAGAATTGGTTACTGAAAATTTAAATAAATACCTTTAATGCTTCATTATAAGCACTCTCAAAGCTCATGGCTTGTATATTAGTAACACTTTTTTGTTGATTGAAGTAAGAAATCAATTTTTCTGTAGGCATATTTCCTGTAAGTTCATCTTTAGCCATTGGGCAACCTCCATATCCTTTTATAGCTCCATCAAAACGCTTACAACCTGCTTTGTATGCAGCATCAACCTTTTCAAACCAAGTGGTTGGTGTAGTGTGTAAATGTGCTCCAAATTCTATTGTAGGATAAGCTGTTATAAGATTTGAAAATAAATAATCAATAATTTCTGGTGTTGAACTTCCAACAGTATCGGATAATGATAAAATTTGAACACCCATTTTAGAAAGTTTATCTGTCCATTTTGAAACAATATCCACATTCCAAGGATCACCATACGGATTTCCAAAACCCATAGATAAATAGGCAACAACCTTTTTATTAGTTTTAGCAGCTATATTTAACAACTCATCTAAAGTTTGAATAGACTCCATAATGGTTTTACCAGTATTACGCATTTGAAAGTTTTCAGAAATAGAAAAAGGATAGCCTAAATAATTAATTTCTTCAAACTCAGAAGCTTCTTTAGCACCTCTAATATTTGCAACAATAGCTAATAATTTACTTTCAGTGGTACTTAAATTTAATTTTGCTAATACTTCAGCAGTATCACGCATTTGTGGAATTGCTTTTGGAGATACAAAACTACCAAAATCTATGGTATCAAAACCAACTCTTAACAACGCATTAATATATTGAACTTTTGATTCAGTTGGTATAAAATGCGATTTTATACCTTGCATGGCATCTCTTGGACATTCTATAATTTTAACCTTGTTCATCCTTGCTCAAATATACAAAACCAATTAAGATAAAAGTATAAAAATTGCAATTCCTAGAAACACTAAAATTTTAAACCATTTAATTTTTAAATTAAATGTTGGATGCTTTTTTAAATACGAAGCAAAACTTCCTGAAAGCATTGAAACCACAGAAAAAATAACTAATGCTTGTAGCATAAATAAAAATCCTAATATATAAAACTGTACAATTGTACTTTGGGCTGAACTGTATAAAAAACCTGGGAAAAAAGCTAAAAAGAAAATGGAAACTTTCGGATTTAAAACATTCATAATAAACCCTTGTTTAAATAATTTTAACAAGCTTTTCTTTTCACTTTTACTCTTTACTATTATTGGATCATTAGATTTAAAGGCTAAAAATGCCAAATAAACTAAATAGGCTGCTCCAAATAATTTTATACTAAAAAATAAATTTTCAGATTGCTTTATAATTGCTGAAACCCCAAAAGCTACTAACGATGTATGAATTATAATACCTGATACGAGACCAAATGAGGTTGCTATTCCATATTTTTTCCCGTTGGCTAAACTTTGAACTAAAACATAAATAATATCTGGCCCTGGCATGATGGTTAACAGCATTGAAGCACCAATAAACGATATGAGAATTTCGTAATTCAATTATTCTTGTTCTAAAATAGCTTTGTTAATTTTTTTAATTAATGAAGGCCCTTCGTAAATAAAACCTGTATAAATTTGTACTAAATCAGCTCCTGCATTTAACTTTTCTAGTGCATCTTCTGCAGAATGAATACCACCTACTCCAATTATTGGAAATGCTTTATTAGATTTCTGAGCTAAATAATTAATTATTGCTGTACTTCTATCTTTAATTGGTTTACCACTCAGTCCACCATGACCAATTTTAGTTAATTTATCTTCGGAAGCTATTAATCCTTTTTTATTTATAGAAGTATTAGAAGCAATTACACCATCAATTTTAGTTTCTGCAACTAATTCAATAATTTCATCTAATTGTAATTTATTTAAATCTGGTGCAATTTTTAAAAGTATGGGCTTTTGTTCACTAAAAGTAGTATTCACTTTTTGTACTTCTGAAATCAATTCAAATAAATAATCTTTATCATTTAATTTTGCGTGGCTACTTACATTTGGACAACTAACATTTAAAACAAAATAATCTACATAAGGATGTAATTTCGAAAAACAAGCGACATAATCTTCTGTATAACCATCAGGCATTGTGGCTGTGTTTTTACCAATATTACCTCCTATTAATACATTCCCTTTATTCTTTTTAAGTTGTTTAACAACTTCTTTTACACCATTATTATTAAAACCCATTCGGTTGATTAAACCATTATCCGCTTTTAACCTAAAAACTCTTTTTTTAGGATTTCCTTTTTGAGCTGTTGGAGTTACAGTACCAATTTCAATAAATCCAAAGCCGAAATTTGCTAGTTCATTATATAAGACTGCATTTTTATCAAAACCTGCAGCTAAACCAACTGGATTTTTAAATGTAAGTCCAAATAAATTTCGTTCTAATTTTTTATCATTTATAACATATAACTTTTTAAAAATTGATGTTACACCTGGAATTTTAGAAATATATTTTATAAGTAAAAAGGTAAAATGATGAACTTTTTCAGGGTCAAAGAGAAAAAATAATGGTCTAATAATACTTTTATACATTGAAATATGTTTGTGTAAAATTAAAAAAAGTACTGATATATTCTTGAAAAAATATCATTCTGAACTTATTTCAGAATCTCATACCATATTTGATAAGAAACTAAATCAAGTTCCCTTAGACTTGCAATATAAATATTATAACTTTGATTAAGTTAAATATTTTGAGCTACTCTTACTATTTCTATGTACTCACTAAATATTATCTTCTCTAATTTGCATAAAAGATTTTGGGTGTAAGCAGGCAGGACACACTTCTAATGCTTTTTTACTTTCATAAACATAACCACAGTTTATACATTTCCACCAAACTTTACCATCCTTAATAAATACTTTATCTTCTGAAATATTTTGTAGTAATTTTAGATATATTCTTTCATGTTCTGCTTCTACTCTAGCAATCATTTTATAAGCAGTTGCTATTTTTGGAAATCCTTCTTCTAAAGCAACTTCGGCAAAGTGAGGATATAAATCTGTCCATTCTTCATTTTCACCTTCAGCTGCAGCTTTTAAATTTTCATCAGTAGTTCCAATTATTCCCGCAGGATACATTGCTATTATTTCAACCATTCCGCCTTCTAAAAATTTAAAAAAACGTTTGGCATGTTGCTTTTCTTGATTTGCAGTTTCTTGAAAAATTCTTGAAATCTGTTCGTATCCTTCTTTTTTAGCAATCTTAGCAAAAAATTCATACCTGTTTGTTGCTTGACTTTCTCCTGCAAAGGATTTTAATAAATTTTGTTCTGTTTTTGTGCCCTTTAAAGATTTTTCCATTCTATTTAGTTTATAATAGGATATAATTAGTTTTATCAAAAATAACAACTTAATTATGCTCTATTTTAGTAGTATAAATGTACAAAACAAAAAAGTTCTTAAAAAGAAAAATAAATAAAACTTTTCTTTTTAAGAACTTTTTAACTTAATTATTTAACAAGTATATTATCGCAAAGTTGCACCTACATTTTTTTCAAATGTTTGTTGTAGCTTTTGCATTATTTTATCTATTTGCTTATCGTTTAACGTTTTATTTTCATCTTGAATTAAAAAACTAACCGCATACGATTTTTTTCCTTCTTCTAATTTATCCCCTTCATACACATCAAATAAGTCAACTTCTTTTAAAAAGTTTTTCTCAGCCTGAAATGCCAAGTTGTAAATTTCACTAAAAGTAATTTCTTTATCTAATAGCAATGCAAAATCGCGTTTAACTGCTTGAAATTTAGATAATTTCGAAACTTTAATTTTAGATCTCCCACCTACTTTAAGTATATTTTCCCAATTAAAATCGGCAAATAATACTTCTTGTCTAATACCAAATTCTTTTAAAATCGGACGTTTTACAACACCTAAATCAACTAACTTAATTTTACCTAAACTTAACGTAATTCCTTCTGAAAAAATATCGTTTTTAGTTGGTGTAGTTTTTAATTTATTGATTCCTAATCTCAGTAATAATGTAGTTACAATTCCTTTTAAATAAAAGAAATCAGAAGTTTTTTGCACTGTATTCCAACTATCTTTTGCTCTGTTTCCAGAAACAAATAATGTTAAGTGTTTTTGTTCGCTATATCCACTATCATATTTATGGTATGTTTTACCAAATTCAAAGAATTTTAATGAATTATTTTTTCTGTTAATATTGTAAATAACAGACTCTAAACCGCTAAATAACAGTGATTGACGCATAACACCTAAATCACTACTTAAGGGATTTAGTATTGTAACATTGTGTTCTTCATTTAGCATTTCTGTCAAAGAAACATAATCAGCCTTTGTTAAAGAATTTGCCATTGTTTCATTAAATCCTTGAGAAATTAATTGATTGGAAATTACATCTTCAATTTTAACAGCATTAAATTCAGAAAATGAAATTGAGGTATTTAATTTATGAGAAAACTCCACATTATTATAGCCATAAACTCGTAAAATTTCTTCTATAACATCTGCTTCTCGATTAACATCAACTCTATAAGATGGAACTGTTAAGCCTAAACCACCATCAGTTACACTATTAAATTTAATATCTAAAGATGCTAAAATATTTTTAACGGTCTCTCTTGGAATTTCAGAACCAATTAAACGATCCATTTTTTCATAAGATAGAAATACTTGAAAATCTTCAATTTTTATTGGGTATAAATCATCAATTTCTGAAGAAACTTTACCTCCTGCAACTTCTAAAATTAAATTTACAGCTCTTTTTAATGCATATTTTACACTGTTTGGGTCAATTCCTCTTTCAAATCTAAATGAAGCATCAGTATTCAACGCATGTCTTTTTGCCGTTTTTCTGATTGATACTGGATTAAAATAAGCACTTTCTAAAAATATAGAAGTTGTATTTTCTGTAACACCTGAATTTAAACCACCAAAAACACCTGCAATACACATTGGTTCGTTGTTTCCGTTACAAATCATTAAATCTTCTTCGTGTAATTCACGTTCAACACCATCAAGTGTCATAAATTTAGTTCCTTTAGCTAAAGTTTTAACTAGCACTTTACCCCCTTTAATTTTAGCTGCATCAAATGCGTGTAAAGGTTGCCCTAATGAATGTAGTACATAGTTAGTAACATCAACAATATTATTAATTGGTGTTAATCCTATTGCTTTTAATTTATTTTGAATCCATTCAGGGGAATCTTTAACTGTAATACCTGAAATTGTTACACCAACATACCTTGGAGCTTTTTCAGAATCTTCAATTTCTACATCAAATTTAAGTGTTCTATCGTCAACATGAAATTCACTTACAGAAGGTGATATTAACTCTATTTGAATATCATTTTGCATTAAACCTGCACGTAAATCCCGTGCAACTCCTAAATGACTCATGGCATCAGCTCTGTTTGGAGTTAATCCAATTTCGAAAACCTGATCTGTTTCAATATTAAAAACTTCTGAAGCTAAAGTACCGGCAACAAGTACATCGTCTAAAACTAAAATTCCTTCATGACTTGAGCCTAGTCCTAATTCGTCTTCGGCGCAAATCATACCAAAACTTTCCTCTCCTCTAATTTTTCCTTTTTTTATTTTAAATCCTTCTCCTTTATCATCATACAACATTGTACCAATTGTTGCCACAGGTACAGTTTGCCCAGCGGCGACATTTGGAGCACCGCAAACAATTTGCATTGGTTCTCCATTTCCTAAATCTACTGTTGTAACTTTTAATCTATCTGCATTTGGATGCTGTACACAAGTCAATACTTTTCCAACAACAATCCCAGTTAAACTACCTTTAATAGATTCAACTGTTTCTATACCTTCAACTTCAAGGCCTAAATCGGTTAACAACTCTCCTGTTTTTTCAGCTTCCCAATCAACTTTTAAAAATTGTTTTAACCAATTGTATGATATTTTCATTCTTTATTTAATTTTTTACGAATTGCAAAGATAAAAAATTGAATTTAGTTTAACTGATATTTGACCAAATAGTACTGTTTTTACTAATTTCTTGATATGCAAGTTTGATTAAGTTATTTTCTGAAGCTCTTAATGTTGCATCTTGTGTTAACAAATCTATTGCAAAATTTCTTGCTGTTTTTAGTATTTGTGAGTCCCTAACAATATCAGCAATTTTTAAATTTAACACACCACTTTGTTGCGTGCCCATTAAATTACCTGGTCCACGTAATTTTAAATCTACTTCAGCAATTTTAAAACCATCACTAGTATTTACCATAGTTTGTAATCGTACTTTCGCATCACTAGACAATTTAAAACTTGTCATTAAAATACAAAAACTTTGTTCGGCTCCACGTCCTACTCTTCCTCGTAATTGATGTAATTGTGATAAGCCAAAACGCTCAGCGCTTTCAATAACCATTACACTTGCATTCGGAATATTTACGCCAACCTCAATAACTGTGGTAGCCACCATTATTTGAGTTTCACCTTTTATAAAACGTTGCATTTCATACTCTTTATCTGCTGGTTTCATTTTACCATGAACAATACTTATCTGATAATCAGGTTTTTGAAATTCTCTTGAAATACTTTCAAAGCCATCCATTAAATCTTTATAATCCATAGCTTCAGATTCATTTATTAACGGATACACTACATAAACTTGCCTTCCTTTTTCAATTTCTTCTTTTAAAAACTTAAAAACTGATAACCTATTAGAATCATATCTATGTGCTGTTTTAACTTCTTTTCTACCTGGTGGCAATTCATCAATTACTGAAATATCTAAATCTCCATACACACTCATTGCCAATGTTCGTGGAATTGGTGTAGCTGTCATTACCAAAATATGTGGTGGTAATTCGTTCTTTTCCCATAATTTAGATCGTTGTGCAACTCCAAATCTATGTTGTTCATCTATAATTGCAATACCTAAATTTTTAAATTGTACTTTATCTTCAATTAGGGCATGAGTTCCAATTAATATATCCAGTTTACCCGATTCTAATTCAGCGTGTATTATTCTTCGCTCTTTTGTTTTTACTGAACCTGTTAACAATTTTATCGAAATATTTAATCCTTTTAACAATGCTACAATTGAATTGTAATGTTGTGTTGCTAAAATTTCTGTAGGCGCCATTAATGCTGCTTGAAACCCATTATCTATAGCAATTAACATTGTTAATAATGCAACAATTGTTTTTCCCGAGCCAACATCACCTTGTAATAAACGATTCATTTGCGCATTAGAACCTACATCTTTTCTAATTTCTTTTAATACTTTCTTTTGTGCATTCGTTAAGTCAAATGGCAACTTATTTTTATAAAAATCATTAAAATTTGCGCCTACTTTTTCAAAATTGAAGCCTTTAATTTTCGCTTTTCTAACAATTTTCTTTCGAATTAATTGCAATTGAATAAAAAAGAACTCTTCAAATTTCAGTCTATATTGTGCTTTGCTTAATAATTCCTGACTTTTAGGAAAATGAATATTAAATAATGCATCATTTTTAGAAATTAGTTTTAATTTTTCTATAATTGAAGGTGATAATGTTTCTGAGAAATTACTACGAATTTCTTCAAACAAATTTTGAATCATACCAGAAACAATTTTGTTTGAAACTCCCTTATTTGTTAATTTTTCAGTTGAAGGATATACTGGTTGCATAGCTGTGCGCAACTTATTTTTATACGTTGAAACTAATTCCATTTCAGGGTGCGGCATTGAAAATAACCTATTAAAATAAGTAGTTTTTCCAAAAATTACATATGGAATATTAATTTTTAACGTTTCTTTAATCCATTTAGCACCTCTAAACCAAACCAATTCCATAGTGCCTGTTTCATCAGCAAAAGTAGCTACTAGCCTACTTCCTCTTTTTTGTTGTACCGTTTTAATACTTGTTATTTTTCCAATTATTTGGACTTCAGAAGTATTTTGTTGTAACTGGTTTATTTTTAAAAATTGAGTTCTATCTATATATCTATTAGGAAAAAAATTCAACAAATCTCCAAACGTATGAATACCCAGTTCTGATCTTAACAAATCGGCTCTACTAGGTCCTACACCTTTTAAATAAGAAATTGAAGTATTTAAATTGTAAACTGGCATTTTTTATAAAACACGAAGGTACTGATTCAAACAGCAATAAACAATTACAAAATTTGTATAAACAAATTACGTACCTTTGCCAACCTAATTTTTTAGTATGAGATTACACAGAAACCTAGTATTTACAGTTGTTGATTCAATAAAACTTGTTTTTAATGAAGGTGAATATGCAGATAAAGTTGTTGAAAAAGCCCTAAAACGTGATAAACGTTGGGGAGCAAGAGATCGAAAATTTGTTGCCGAAACTATTTATGAAATGGTTCGTTGGAAACGTTTATACAATGAAATTGCCGGTACTAAGTCGCATTATAGTACTGAAAACGTATGGAAGAACTTTGCAGTGTGGGCAATTTTAAAAGGAATTAAATTACCCGATTGGAATCAATTACAAGGTGTTCCTGAAAGAAGAATTAAAGGAAAATTTGATGAACTTCAAAAAAATAGAGTTTTTAAAGAATCTATTCCAGATTGGTTAGATGAATTAGCGGTAAAAGAATTAGGTGAAAAACATTGGGCAAAAGAAATTACCGCCTTAAATAAACAAGCTGACGTTGTTTTAAGGACTAATACACTTAAAACTAACAAACTTTCTTTACGTAAAAAATTAGCCAATGAAGGAATTAATACTGAATTTATTCCTGGTTATGCTGATGCTCTAAAACTAGTAGAACGCGCAAACGTATTTGTAACACAATGTTTTAAAGATGGTTTATTTGAAGTGCAAGATGCTTCCTCTCAGCTAGTTGCCGAATATTTAGATGTAAAACCTGGAATGAAAGTAATTGATACTTGTGCTGGAGCTGGAGGAAAAACATTGCATTTAGCTGCTTTTATGGAAAATAAAGGACAACTAATTGCAACTGATATTTATGAAAGTAAATTACGAAAATTAAAAAAACGAACCCGTAGAGCCGGTGTGCATAATACAACTACAAAACCTTTAGAATCTTCTAAAGTGATGAAAAAAATGAAGGGTACTGCAGATAGAGTTTTAATTGATGCTCCTTGTAGTGGAATTGGCGTTTTAAGACGTAATCCAGACAGTAAATGGAAATTACAACCTGAATTTGTTGAAAACATTAAAAAAACACAAGCTGAAATTTTAGATAATTATTCAGCATTGGTTAAAACTGGTGGAAAATTGGTGTATGCAACTTGTTCCATTTTACCTTCAGAAAATGAAAATCAAGTACAATTATTCTTAAAAAATCATCCTGAATTTAGTTTTGTGAAAGAAAAAAAGGTTTCTGTTCACAAATCTGGATTTGATGGATTTTATATGGCTTTGTTAGAGAAAATAAGCTGATGAAAAATTAGTGTATAACCATAATATTTATTACATCTATAAAACGCCTATACTTTGAAAAAACTATTACTACCTCTATTAACTTTCTTATCATTAACAATTTATAGTCAAATTCCAGCAGGTTATTATGATACGGCTTCAGGACTTACAGGTTATTCCCTAAAAACAGAGTTAAATTCAATTATTAGTAACGGCCATATTAGCCAAGGTTATTCCGCTTTATATACTGGTTATATAACTACTGATACAGATAATTATTACGAAAATGATGGAACTCTCTTAGATATGTATTCCGAAAAACCATTAGGGATTGATGCTTATAACTATACACATAACAATCTTAATTGTGGTACATATTCTGGTGAAGGCGATTGTTATAATAGAGAACATTTAATGCCGCAAAGTGTATTTGGAAGCGCAGAGCCTATGGTATCAGATATCCATCATGTAGTACCTTCTGATGGGTATGTAAATGGAAGAAGAAGTAACTATCCGTTTGGAATTGTTAATTCACCAACCTGGACATCTACAAATGGATCATTTGTAGGCGCAAATACTACCACTGGATATACCGGAACTGTTTTTGAACCTATTGATGAATTTAAAGGAGATATTGCAAGGTGTATGCTTTACTTTGCCACAAGATATGAATCTCAAATTTCGAGTTGGTCTCACGATATGCTTAATGGTACTAGTAATCAAGTTTATAATGATTGGTTTTTAACGTTGTTATTAGACTGGCATGCAAATGATCCTGTAAACCAACGAGAAATTGATAGAAATAATGCTGCTTATACATTTCAGGGAAATAGAAACCCTTTTATTGATCATCCAGAGTATGTATCTCAAATTTGGAGTACCACTCCAGATACCGAAGCACCAACAGCACCAACAAATGTAGTTGCTTCAAATATTACAAATACCACAGTAGATTTAAACTGGACTGCTTCCACAGATAATATAGCTGTAACTAATTATGAAATTTTTGTTGATGGTTTATCTTATGCTACATCTGCAACAAATTCAGCTACACTAACAGGTTTAACACAAAATACAAGTTACGCTATTACCGTATATGCAAAAGATGCTTTTGGAAATACATCAGCAGTTAGTAATACCGCAAATATTACGACTACAAATATTATTGATGTAGATGCTCCAACAGTTCCAACAAGTTTAATTGTTAGTAATGAAACCAATACAACTATAGATGTGTCTTGGACTGCTTCAACTGATAATATGGCTGTTGCTAGTTACGATATCTATGTTGATGGTACTTACAATGCGACAACTGCTTTAACTTCATATACCGTTACAGGTTTATCGGCTTCTACAACCTATACTTTTACAGTTTTAGCAAAAGATACAAGTAACAACTCATCGGCTCAAAGTACAGCTGTTAACGGTACTACAACTGCTATTTCTAGTACTTGCGGTACAGAAACTTTTACAAACTCAAATGCGCCAACTGGTGGGTATGGAGATGGTAATTTTATAGGAGATAATAGTGTTACTTGGACTTATATACAATCTAGGGATGATGAAGGTTATGTAATTACAGGAACTGGGTTAATGTTAAGAAATACAAGTAGTAAATTAACTTCATCAACTGTTACAGGTGGAATTGGAGATTTTACTTGTAGCCTAAAAAAAGCATTTACTGGAACTGGAAATAGACAAGTAGAGTTATTTATTAATGGTGCTTCTTATGGAACTTCGATAGCTTGGGATAATACTACTATTCAAACATTTACTGTATCTAACATTAATATTAAAGGCGGCATAATTGTTGAAATTAGGAATACTGCAGCTTATCAAGTTGTTATAGATGATTTATCATGGACTTGCTATGCAGGAACTCTTGATACAGAAAATCCAACTGCTATTGTAGATTTAAGCAGTAGTAATACAACTAGTACAACAACCGATTTATCTTGGTCAGCTTCAACAGATAATGTTGCTGTAACTTCTTACGAAATTTTTAAGGATGGGGTTTTGTTAGCCTCTTCTACAACTAATTCATACAGTGTTACAGGTTTAACAGCAAGTACAGCTTACAATTTTACAGTGTATGCTAAAGATGCTGCTGGAAACACTTCATTAGTAAGTAATACTGCATCAGTAACTACTACAACTGCTGCTACAGGAGGAAATGACTTATTTATTTCAGAATATGTGGAAGGAAGTAGTAATAATAAAGCTATAGAAATAGCTAATTTTACTGGTAGTTCAATTGATTTATCCATTTATTCAATAGCTCGTCAAACTTCAGGTACTGGAGCTTGGGAAGCTGCACTAACACTTTCTGGAACTCTAATTAATGGTGATGTTTTTGTTGTTGCAAATAGTGCTTCGAATGCTGCTATTTTAAGCGTTTCTGATTTAGCTACAAGTGCAGATGCAATGCTATTTAATGGAGATGATCCTGTTGGTTTATTTAAAAATGGAATATTAATTGATGTAGTTGGAACTTTTAATGGTGCAACTGGTAATTTTGCAAAAGACGTAACATTAAGAAGAAAAAGCACTATAGATTCACCCAATACAATTTATACTATAAGTGAATGGGATTCTTTTGCTAAAGATACGTTTGATGGACTAGGAGCGCATACATTAAGCACTTTGGCTACACCAGATTTTATTCAAAATTTATTTAATGTTTATCCAAACCCATCCATAAATAATAAAATTACTATTTCTGTACAAAACAATACTAAAATTGAAACTATTAAATTTTATAACTTAATAGGACAATTAGTTATTAACCTTAAACAACCAACACTTACTTATAATAAGATTGAAATTAATAATATTCCTAAAGGAATGTACATTGTTAAAATAGCAAATGAAAAGGCTTATTCAACTAAAAGGTTGATAGTTCAATAAAAAAGAGGTTGTATAAAAAATCAGCAGCATAAGATTCTTAAATAGCACTTCAACAAGCTCAGTGTGACATTTTTAGAATCTTATACTACTGATTTTTATTTTTATGAAAAGCTAAAACAAGTTCAATTTTTGGTAATTTTAGGCTAAAATTATTTCTTTTTTAATCTATTATTGAAACACCATTTAAATCGGTTGTTAATATTTCACTCATATAATCAAAATATGGGCGCATTGCTTTATATGATTTTCCTACTTCATCAATAAAATTAGGATTTAACACTTCTTCATCAGTAAATTCACGCGTTACAATAAATTGTTTCATTCTAATTAAATCCATATCAGGATGTTCTTTATCAAAACCTCTTGGTGCCGTTTTTAATGAATTTCCTTGTAATTTATCAAAATGCTTTACAAATGCTTTGTGTTCAATAATTTCACGGATTTCAGAAGCATCCATTTCAAATTCTTTTCTAATACGCAATAAATCATCTTTATTAGGTTCCCAAAAACCACCAGCCAAAAAACTTTCTCCAGGTCTAATTCTTAAATAATAACCACCACGTAATCGCTTTGTTCCTCTTACAAAATGACCAGCGAAATGTGGTTTGTAAGGTGTTTTATCTTTTGAAAAACGCACATCTCTATAAATCCTAAATATTTTTAATTTTTCAATATCGTCATGAGAAATTAAAGTTTCCATTAGTGCATTATAAAACAATTTTACCTTGGCTTGTTCAACTTGAAAAGCTGGTTTATGTGTATTAAACCACTCTCTAGTATTATTTTTCTTTAATTCCTTTAAAAATTCTAATGTTGTTTTTGAAATAGAAGTCATTTTTAATTTTTTAGTTGGTTAAAAATAATGAAAAAAAATAAAGCCTAACTTTCGATAGGCTTTATTTAACAAATTAATATGAATTTTTACTATTTTAGAATGTAAAATCTAATCCAATTTTAAAGTTTCTACCTTTTGTAGTGTATCCAATAGTTTCTACATAATCTTCATTAAAAATATTGTTTAATTGTGCAAAAATTGAAAAACGATCTTTAAGTATCGTGTAACTTGCATATAAATCCACTAAATTATATCCATCAATAATTATATCCTCCCCTGTTCCCCATTGATCAAAGTAAGTAGTTTCTGAAATATTTTTAAATCGTACAGATACGTAGGTGTTTTTAATACTGTTGGTTTCTACTAAAGCTGTTAATTTATTTTTGGGAATATAATCAACATCGGCGCTTTTATTAGTATAAGTGTGCCCAAGTTTAAAACTTACATCTTTCAATGCTCCTATTGAAACTTGAGTTTCTACTCCTTTTGCATTTATAGTGTTCGCAGCATTTGAATATGTAATAAAATCTGGTAAAATTATTGCATTGTCTTCTTCTCTATAAAAGAAGACTGAATTTACTTCAAATAGCTTATTTTTTGTAAAAATAAAACCTACTTCAAAAGTTGTATTTTCTTCAGGATTTAAATCAACATTTCCATATTGTGAAAATAATTGATAAGTACTTGGTGCAATAAACGCAGTACTTAAAGATGAAATAACTCTAAAATTATTTGAAAAATTATACGAAGGATTTATATTATATACCAAATGATTTCCATACTCACTGTGATTATTTAAACGTGCTCCTGTATTTATATTAAAACCAGATGTTGCATTATAAACAACTGTAAAATAAGGATCTATTGTATTATAATTTGCTAAATTGTCTTCAATATTACCATAAGGGCTATTCGTTTGATTGCTTTGTTTTTGATAATTTACACCTGCAATAATTTGAAATTTATCAGATATTTTATAATTGTTTACAACATCAAACATATAAGTTTGCCCTGTATATTCAAAATGATCTGTAGCACCTGTCCAGCCATTAAAGCTATCAAACATTCTATCAATTTGATTAAAAGATGCAATTAAATTTAAACTACCTTTAGTGTACTTAAAACTTGAAGAAACACCACCTCTAAATTGCTCATTTTTACCATTATTAATTTCAGAATCTGAAAATCCACCAGCATCAAAATCATATACATCTTTATCTAAATTACTAAATATTTGTACCGTTAACTTCTCAGTAAAATCATACCCCAAACTAACAAATGTATTGGTTGTCTTAAATGCATCACTTGCAAACGGCACATCACTATTATTATCACTCGCTTCAGACAATCCGTCTGTTTTTGAACCATTAAAAGCTACTAAATATGTAAATTTATTTAATGTACCATTTATAGATACATTTTGATTGATATCATTCAAATCAAAACTAGAATCATTTTGTGAATTATTAGTTCCTACTGACACTTGATAATTGAAAGAAATAGGTTTTTTAGCTGCCTTTTTTAATTTAATATTAATTACACCAGTTGCTGCACCAGAGCCATATAGTGTACTTGCTGCTCCATTCATAATTTCAATAGACTCAACTTGACTTAAAGTTAATAAGCGTAAATCAAAAGCCGTATTTATTCCAGAAGGATCACTTACAGGAACGCCATCTATAAGCACTAAAACTTGTTTATCTCTACCACCTCTAATATAGGTGCTTTTATTTTTTCCTGTTGAACTATTAGCTCCATTAATTGAAATACCAGCAATATTATCCAATACATCAATAATCGTTTTCCCTTTTAAATTTTTTAACTCTTCTTGTTTAATTTGATAAATAATTTTCCCAACATTTTCTTTTTTAATTGCAAATTTTGTTGCTGAAATTACAACTTCATCCAATTCCTCAATTTTTTCTTGAGCTTGTAAAGAATTAAATGCACAAAGCATACATAACATGCTTAATTTAACTACTGTTTTTTTCATTTTTAAATGATTTAATTATTAAAATAATAAATCAGGTAAGTATTGAAGTATAGAAAACCATACCCAACCCCTTCTCCCGAAAGCTTGAATTGTATTGACTGTGGCAGGTCTCCTGGCTTGCGTATTGTTAGTACCTTCCCATTCTAAAAATGAACAGTGGTTAAAGTTAAATAACAACCACCGAAAAATATCGGCTTTAGCTTACAGTTGCGGGAACAGCTTCGGATTTAAACCGAATTCCCTTTTCACTTATATATACTGAAGTATACACAAGAACCATAATCAGCTGCAAAATTAATTAAAAAAGACTGATTAGTATCATTTTTTGATTGTTAAATTTCTAAAATAGTACATTTGCTAAAAATTAATTTTAATGAAGTTATCAGTCTTAATAAAATCTTTATTTATTCTCATTTTATTAGTTGTTTTATCTTGTAATAATGATACTAATAAAACCAATCTCGAAGTTAATAATAATAATAATATTAAATATGCGAAAGGTTTTGATATTCAGCATTTTAAAAATTTTACTAAGCTAATTATAAAAGCTCCTTACCAAAATTCTAAAGAAACTTTTGAATATATTTTGACTGATACTATTACTAAAAACAATCTAAAAACTATCAAAACACCCATAAATTCAATTGTAGTAACAAGCACTACTCATATTCCAATGCTTGAATTATTAAGTGCTGAAAATAAATTAGTTGGCTTTCCTAATACCAATTATATTTCTTCAAAAAAAACTAGGAAATTAATTTCAAAAGGATTTATTAAAGAGTTGGGAAATGAAGAAAATATAAATACTGAATTACTGCTTGACCTCAATCCAAACTTAGTAGTTGGTTTTTCAATAAACAGTAATAATAAAATGTTTGCTATTATCGAAAAATTAGGAATTCCAGTGTTATTAAATGGAGATTGGCTAGAAGAAACTCCTCTTGGACGTGCTGAATGGATTAAATTTTTTGGGGTGCTATTTAACAAAGAACAGCTTGCAGATAGTATATTTAATGAAATAGAAAAAAACTACTTGGAAGCTAAAGATATTGCATTAAAATCTAAAAATAAACCAACTGTTATTTCTGGTGGTTTATTTAAAGATATTTGGAATTTACCTGCTGGTGGTAGCTTTGAAGCTTCTTTTTTAAAAGATGCTAACACTAATTATTTATGGAGAAATTCTACTGGAAAAGGAAGCCTTTCTTTAAATATTGAAAATGTATTTGATAAAGGAAAAGATGCTGAAATTTGGATTTCACCTAGTTTTTATAAAAATTTAGAACAACTTAAAAAGGCAAATGACATCTATCCTAAATTTACAGCTTTTAAAAACAATAATATTTATACATTCGTTAATAAACAAGGACAAACTGGCGGAATTATTTATTTTGAATTAGCTCCTGCTCGCCCTGATTTAGTATTAAAAGATCTTATTAAAATAGCGCATCCTGAATTGTTAAACGAGTATGAATTTAGTTTTTTTGAGAAATTAAAGTAATTGAATTATGCTTTTCAATACATTGAATAAAAAAACCAAGCAAATATTGCTTGGTTTTTTTGTGATAAATATTGTTATTTAAAAATTATCCCTACTCATTAAAATAAGGAATATTAGCACTCCATGCACAACTTGAAATTGCTGACCTTTCTCTTCTAGTTATTAATCTATCTTTACGCCAATAATACGTTATTTTTGCTATACCTCTTGTGAAATT
>NZ_JASFZF010000101.1:0-7886 GCF_046055765.1 Lutibacter sp.
TGGGAAGGTACCATGAGTGATATGAATTACGATCCTGATATTTGTAGAAACATTATGGTTGATGTTCGTTATGTGTTATTTATAATTGATAAATATGCTGGAGCACAAAATTTAATTGATGAAATGACTTTAGTTCATCCAAAAAAGTAAAAACTTAAATACAAAATAAAACCAAAATCAAATGAAACAATTTAAATTATATTTTTTTATTGCGACTCTTTTTGTGTCGTTAAGTATTTCAGCACAGAAAACTGAAAAAATTGATACTAGAGATATTCAAGGCGGTATGTGGGTTCCTTCATTATTGGAAGGAATGAACGAACAAGAAATGCAATTATTAGGAAGTAAAATGACTGCCAAAGATATTTACGATGTAAACAACTCTAGTTTAAAAGATGCTGTTGCTCATTTTGGTGGTGGATGTACTTCTGAAATTATATCGCCAAATGGGTTACTTTTAACAAATCACCACTGTGGTTTCGGTGCAATTCAATCGCATTCATCTATAGAACATGACTATTTAAAAGATGGTTTTTGGGCAATGAGTTATGATGAAGAATTGCCAAATGAAAATTTAAGTGCAACTTTTATAAAAAGAATTGACGATGTAACAACACAAGTTTTTGAGGGTATTACGGATAATATGGATGAAGCTGCAAAAATGAAGTTAATTAATCAAAATATTTTAAAAGTAACTAAGAATGTTCAAAAAGAAGCATGGCAAGATTCTTTTATTCGTTCCTTCTTTAAAGGAAATCAATATTTATTATTTGTAACAGAAGAGTTTAAAGATGTTCGTTTAGTTGGTGCACCACCAACATCAATTGGAAAATTTGGAGCAGATACAGATAACTGGATGTGGCCAAGACACACAGGAGATTTTTCCATGTTTAGAGTGTATGCTGATGCAAATAATCGCCCAGCTGTTTATTCAAAAGATAATGTACCTTATAAAGCCGATCATTATTTACCAATATCATTAGATGGTGTTGAAGAAAGTGATTTCACCTTGGTATTTGGTTTTCCAGGAAGAACAAATGAGTATTTACCAGCTGTTGCTGTTGATCAAATTGTAAATGTATTAAACCCTGCTAAAATTGAAGTACGTGACAATGCATTAAAAATTATGGATTCTTATATGCGAAAAGATGATGCAATTAAAATTAAATATGCGTCAAAGTTTGCTTCAATTGCCAATTATTGGAAAAAATGGATTGGTGAAAATCAAGGAATTCACCAAACAAATGCATTAGTAAAAAAGAAAGAGTTAGAAGCAGAATTTTCTAAAATAGTTGCAGCAAAAGATCTAGTGGGTTATAATACATTGCTTTCAGATTTTGAAACTTTATATAAAGAAATAAAAAGTGTTTCTTTAGCACGTGATTATTGGATTGAAGTTGCTTACAGAAACGTTGAGTTATTAGGAATTACATTTAAAGCATTTCAACTAGAACAAGCTTTTTTAAGAGGAGGAGAGCCTGCATTTGAAAAATCTAGAACAGTTATTTTAAATAGATTAAAAGGAACTTATAAAAATTATAGTGCAATAGTAGATCAACCTATATTTGAAAAATTAGTTAGTTTATATGCTGAAAAAATGCCAAAAGAATTTTTACCTGAATCTTTTAATGAATTAGATTTTAAAGCACTTTCAACTTCAATTTATGCAACATCAAAATTATTAACTTTAGAAGGAGCAGAAGAACTACTAAGTGGTAGTGCTGAAGAGGTAATTAAAAAGTTGAATGCTGATAATGCCTATGTTTTTGGAAAAAAAATTCACACCATTTTTTATTCGAAAATTGAACCTAAATTTCAACAATTAAATATGAAAATTGGCGCAGTTCAAAAAAAATATATGACGGCACTTATGGAAGTGTTTCCAAATAAACGTTTTCCACCTGATGCAAATAGTACGTTAAGAGTAAACTATGGTATGGTTCAAGGTTACGAACCAAAAGATGGTATTTATTATACAAATAAAACCTATTTAAAAGGAGTTATGGAAAAATATGTACCAGGTGACTATGAGTTTGATGTTCCTCAAAAATTACAAGACTTATACGAGGCTAAAGATTATGGGCAATATGCTGAAAACGGGAAATTACCAGTTAATTATTTGTCAACAAATCATATGACTGGTGGAAATTCAGGTAGCCCAATTATTGATGCACATGGGAATATGATTGGTTTAGCTTTTGATACAACTTGGGAAGGAACTATGAGTGACTTATATTTTGATGCTGATATTGTTAGAAGTATTTCGGTAGATATTCGTTATGTGTTGTTTATTATTGATAAATATGCAGGCGCTCAAAATTTAATTGATGAAATGACTTTAGTGCATCCAAAAAAGAAATAAAGTTATTTAAAACTTAGAAATTCGTTATTCAGAATTTAATTCAGAATTTCATCTGATAGATTGCTAATTATTAGAAGAACCTAAAATAAATTTAGGTTGACGTAAATTTTACTTATAAAAAACTCCAAATGAAAATTTGGAGTTTTTTTAGCTACTTATTTAAATAGTCTATTCTTCTGAGGTAGGTTTTTTTGGTTGTCGTTTAGCATCTTTTAAACATTTGTTTAGCATCCATTCTAATTGTCCATTAGTAGATCTAAATTCATCAGCTGCCCATTTTTCAACAGCTTTTAGCATATCTTCATTTATACGTAATGCAAATGCTTTTTTCTTTGCCATTGTTTTATTCTATTTCGTTTATAAAAGTAACTATAATAGCTATTAATTCTTTCATAATAGGTAAATTAGGATTTGAATATGAACCCATGTTTTCACTTAAATCACCTTTAATTTCTTTAAATAAATGATTCATGTTTTTAATTATTTTTAGTTGTGAATTTTTGTTTGCTCTATGCAATAATTCGGCATCTAAATTGCTAACTTGAATATCTTTAGTTCCTTGTATAATTAATATTGGAATTGTAAGTTTTTTTAGTTCAGTTTGTGGATTGTATTTTATCCATGACATAAGAAAAGGTTGCACTTGTTTATTAAATAATGAAATTAGCATTGGGTTAAATTCGTTAACAGTATTTCCTTTTTTTAATTCAGTTAGAATTTTTATTGTTTCATCTTTTAAAATTGGAGCTTGCTTTTCAATTTGTTCAATCAAAACTTCATCAATAGTTCTACCTGCACCAGCTAATGAAATAAAACCATCAGCATTATTTTTTGAAGCAATTATCCCAACTAAACTTCCTTGACTATGGCCAGCAACAATAATTTTAGAATAAGCTTCAGTTTTTTTGAAGTAATTAATTATTGTTTTAGCTTCATCAATAAAAACATCAAATATAAGAGAATCTATTTTTTGTGTATCTCCTTTTGAATAGGAAAGTACACTTTTATCGAAACGAAATGTTGAAATGTTATGAGCTATCAATCCTTCAGCCAAATATTTTAAAGAATTATTTTTTAGCATAGAATTATTTCCATCTCTATCCGTTGGTCCAGATCCTGGAATTAGAATAATTAATGAAGTCTTTTTTTCTGAATAAGGCTTTAATAGAGTGCCTTTTATTGTTACTGATTCAGTTGGAATACTTACATCTAATTCTGTATAATTTTTTTCTTGTCCAAATGATAAAAAAGAAATTAAGCTAAAAATTATAATGTTTATTTTATACTTCATTAGTTAATATTTTGTGTTGATACGTGTTAAGAACCCTTTTCAATTCTTCTTTCTTTTGTGTGCCAACTAAAATTTTAGTACCGTTTTTCAATTCTAATTGTAAGCCAATATCTCCTTTTGTTGTGAAGGCTTTACCTTTATTTTTTCTAAAACTAAATTTAAGTCCCCAACCTCCAAACTCTGAAATGCCATTATAATTTCTTATATAACATTTTGAAATAGTATTCCAATCAATGAGTTTTAATGAAAAATGAAATGGAAAATATTGATAATAAATACCTTTTTCGTCTATCCTAGTTTTAAGTTTTAAATTAGTAAAAAGTAATGCAACTAATATAATTATTACGAGGCCGCTTAAACCTGCAATTTTTTCTCCAATAGTTCCGTTTGAGATACTTTCCCATTTTTGTATTGTTGAAAAACAAGCAACAATAAACGCAACTGATAATCCAATAATTATAATTGGTTGAGTGAATTTTTGTTCTTCAATAAATACTTTCATGTTATGATTTTTTAGAAGTTTGAATAAAAGCAGTAGAAAACGCAATAGCGAATGCAACACCAAGCGCACTATTTTTTAAAGCTACATTTATGCTATACCAATTGCAACTCCAGCTCCAACTTTAGAATAATTTGACTTCATACTATTATCTGTTTTTATCTCTTTCAAGAACCGCTTTTCTAATATTTCCAGATTGATCAAAACCAACATTTATAACACGCCATCCTTGTGATGCGTATTTGTTAAACATATCTTCAAAAGTAGCGTCTTTGTAAGCCCACATACTTTCAGGTTTTATTATTTTATATTCTTTCATGTTATTTTAAAAAATTAAAGATGAAATAGTTATGCAAATTAGAAGTGTTATATAAATTAAAAATGAGATCATTATTAATGATTTAAAGTTCCGGTATTAACAATAGGAGAAGCATCTTTATCCGAACAAAGTACTACCATTAAATTGCTTACCATAGCTGCTTTTCGCTCTTCATCTAATTCTACAATAGCATTTTGGTTTAGCTTATTTATGGCCATTTCAACCATACTTACAGCACCTTCAACAATTTTATGACGTGCAGCTATAATGGCTGTTGCTTGTTGACGTTTTAACATAGCACTTGCAATTTCTTGGGCATAAGCTAAATATCCAATTCTAGCCTCTAAAACTTCAATTCCAGCCATATTTAATCTTTCAGAAAGTTCTTTCTCTAAAGCTTCACTCACTTCATTTACACTAGCTCTTAAGGTAATTTCTTCTGCTTTTCCATCGTCTTCAAAATTATCATAAGGATATAAACTTGCTAATTTTCGTACGGCTGCATCAGATTGTACACGAACAAAATTCTCGTAATTATCAACATCAAATGCCGCTTTGTATGTATCTTTTACTTTCCAAACAGCAATAGTGCTAATCATAATTGGATTACCAAGCTTGTCGTTAACTTTTACACGTTCACTATCAAAATTGCTTGCTCTTAAAGAAATATCTTTTTTTCTATAAAAAGGATTCGCCCAGTAAAAACCATTTTCTTTAACGGTACCAATGTATTTACCAAATAGTAAGATAACTTTTGATGTGTTTGGGTTTATCAAAAAGAAACCGGGGAGCGTAATAATAGTTAATAGTAGAGAGACTATACCCCATTCAGAACCTTTTACGATGCTAAAAATACCGCTGGCGATAAACAGCAATAGCATAAACAACATAAAATAACCATTTTTTACTTTTATTATTTTTTCTTGTGTCATAATTTAATTTTAAATGATATCAAAATGATATCACAAAGATATAAATATATTTATCCTATTTCCTAATTTTTAACAAACTTTATTTTATCTTTGCTAAAAATAATATAGAATGAAATCAGTAAAATTAATATTTATAGGAATAGCTTTTTTAATAACATTTTCAACAATAAATGCAAGTTCACCAGATTGGGGAGCAACAGGACACAGAACCATAGGTAAAATTGCTGAAGATTATTTAAAAAATAAAACAAAACGAAAAATAGCAGCGCTTTTAGATGGACAAAGTTTGGCTTTAGTTTCTACATTTGGAGATGATATTAAATCCGATAAACGATATAACAAATTTTATACTTGGCATTATGTAAATATGCCCTTTGGAGTTAATTATAATGATTCAGAAAAAAATCCTAATGGAGATTTGGTAACAGGGATTGAAAAATGTAAATCGGTTATTAAAGATGAGAATGCAACAAAAGAAGATAAAGCTTTTTATTTAAAATTGTTAGTTCATTTAATTGGAGATTTGCATCAACCAATGCATATTGGAAGAAAAGAAGATAAAGGAGGAAATACTATTCAGGTTCAATGGTTTAATAAAGGAACAAATTTGCATAGAGTTTGGGATTCTGACATGATTAACCATTTTAATATGACGTATACAGAGCTTGCTGAGAACGCTGATAAAATATCTAAAGAACAAATAAAATTTATACAAAAAGGAACTACTGTAGATTGGGCAAACGAAACACATAAATTGGCAATAAAAACGTATGCTACTGTTGAGATTGGTGATAAATTAGGCTATAAGTATGTGTATGAAAATTTTGGTTTAGTGCGTTCTCAATTGCAAGTTGCTGGAATTCGTTTGGCAAAAGTTTTAAATGACTTATTTGCTTAAATTATAAGTATTCCAACGTCTTTTTTCACGAATAAGCATTGAATTAAATTTCTGAGGAATTTTCTCTAATTTGCATTGAACTACTTTAAATGTTTTTGGATGTAAAAATGTAATTTCACTAGCACATAAAAACAACCCTTTACCTTTGTGAAGGGTTTCTTTATTTCCATACAACTTATCTCCTAAAATAGGATGCCCAATAGATGCTAAATGGATACGAATTTGATGTGTTCTTCCTGTTTTTGGTGAAACTTTTAAGCAACTTAAATTATCATATTTTAATGATTTAACAATTTTAATAATTTCAAAACTTGTTTCAGCAGTTTTATCTTCAATAGGTGTATTTATAACTTGAATGCCACGAACTTTTCCAACAGTAATTGTACAATATTTTTTTTGAATAGTTTTATTTGTAAATTGATTTCCTAGTTCAATTTGAGCAGTTTTAGTTTTTGCAATTAATAGCAAACCAGATGTTTGATTATCAATTCTATGAACAGGCATTGGAAATTGTAAAGCATCTTGTTGCGAACTTTCACCTAAATTAAATGGCAAGGCATTGGCAACAGTTTTGTATTGGTTTCCGCTAACGGTTAGTCCAGCAGGTTTATTAATTACGGCCATATAATCATCTTCAAAAATAACAGGTAATTTACATTTAAATATTTTTGGAATGGTTTGTGTATTTTCGAGCAATTCTAAAACTTGACCATCGTTAATCCAAGTTCCAGTTTTTGCTATTTCTCCATTCAATAAAAATAATCCTCTTTTAATAGCCTTTTTTATTCCGCTTTTTGAAGGAATAAACGAATGAAAAACCTTTGGAGCGTACTCTTGTAATCGGATATTATTTATTCCTTTAGGAACAATATGTGAATGAATAGTTTTAATAAGTTTCTGTTTTTTTTGATTAGCTAAATTAAAGACTTAGTTTAAAGTAAAGACGATTCTAAAACTTAAAAGTTACATTTTCATTATTTTAAAATTACTAATTAATTGTTAAAGTGTACATATTTGGATGATTAAAAGTAAGGGAAAACCATAAACTTTAAAAATTCAACAAAAAAATAGTGTAAAATTTTGCCGAATCATTTTTTTTTTTTTATAAATTTAACCTGAGAAAAGATTTTAACCCCAACCTATAAATTGCTTATATGAAAATTAAATAATTGCTATAAATTTCCTTTTTTAGTATTAAAAGCTATTTCCGTGTGGTTGCTGAGCCTTTCGACTCTCGCTCAAGACAAACGGAGTTGAAGCAAACCAGCCTGTGACAAGTAGGGGGTAGGAATGTAATTGGTTATACACTAAAAAACCGCTGTTTTTATAGAAGAGATGTTTAATATAGGAATTGGTTTTCAAATACATTTAGAAAAAAAATATTAATCTTTAAAATAGCTCCTATGGAATAAACTACCTAAAAAAGAGAAAGCCACTACACGGTTGTAGTGACTTCTCCAGTCTTAATACAACTATCGTCTAAAATAATTAATTAAAACAGTACAAATCTATAAAAAAAATTACTTTAAAACCTTACAACAATGAAAAAAACAATTTACACCACAATTTTAATATGTATATTTTC
>NZ_JASFZF010000102.1:0-28700 GCF_046055765.1 Lutibacter sp.
TTTAATTGGATTTTCCTTAGTAATATTCACAATTATAATGTTATTCTCCCAAAGTAAAGGAGATGTAATTTCAACCATATTTAAAGTTGCTGGCTATACTTACGGCCCACTTTTAGGACTTTATTTATTTGGAATTTTCACAAAAATAAAAATCAATGATGCAGCGGTGCCATATATCTGTATTTTAATGCCGCTTTTAACCTATTACTTAAATTATTTATTCATAACCCAATTTTCATTCGATTTAGGTTTTATGAATATATTAGTTAATGCACTATTAACAATTTTAAGTTTAATTATTGTAAAAGATAAAAATGAAAAATAAACCAACAACTGAACAAGCTTCAAACTATAATAACCTGGAGAAAATGAGTACGTTAGAACTACTCACAAGTATGAATGCTGAAGATAAAACTGTTCCAAATGCTATAGAAAAAGTGATTCCTTCAATTGAAAAATTGGTAGATATTATCTATACTAAAATGTTAGATGGTGGTAGATTGTTTTATATTGGAGCGGGAACAAGTGGAAGATTAGGTGTTTTAGATGCATCTGAATGCCCACCAACTTTTGGTGTACCAGATAATTGGGTAATTGGCTTAATTGCCGGTGGTGACTCCGCACTTAGAAAAGCTGTAGAAAATGCAGAAGATGACACAAATTTAGCATGGAAAGATTTAAGTAACTATAATATTACCCATAAAGATGTTTTGGTAGGTATTGCCGCTTCAGGAACTACTCCTTATGTTATTGGAGCGCTAAAAGAAGCAAATAAGCAACATATTTCTACTGGTTGTATTGTTTGTAATGAAGATAGCCCTTTATCAAAAGTGGCTGATATTTCTATAGAATTAATTGTTGGCCCTGAATTTGTTACCGGAAGTACTAGAATGAAAGCTGGTACTGCTCAAAAATTAGCGCTGAATATGATAACAACTTCTGTTATGATTAAATTAGGAAGAGTTATAGATAACAAAATGGTACACATGCAACTAAATAATAAAAAATTAGTAAATCGTGGAGTACTTATGTTAATGGACGAACTTCACATTGATCAAGAATTAGCTGCTACACTTCTAGAAAAATATAAAAGTGTTAAAAATGTTTTAGATTCTTATAAAAGTAAATTTTTATAGTATGAAAAATGCCACCAAATATATAATTGGTGTAATGAGTGGAACTTCATTAGACGGGATAGATATTGCTTATGTGAAAATTAGCAATACTGAAAATTATAAATTTGAAATTTTAAAGGCGACTACTGTTCCTTATACAAAACAATGGAAATCAGCTTTAAAAGATGGCTTTCATTTAAAAGGAGAAGCGCTTACACAACTAGATGCTGATTACGGTATTTTTTTAGGTGAAATTATTCAAGATTTTATCACTAAAAACAATATTTCAACTATAGATTATATTGCATCACACGGACACACTATTTACCACAATCCAACTAAAAACTATACGCTTCAAATTGGAAATGGACCTTATATAACTTCAATAACTGGTATCAAAACTATTTGTGATTTTAGAAGTCAAGATATTGCACTAGGTGGCCAAGGTGCTCCGTTAGTTCCAATTGGAGATATGCTTCTTTTCTCTGAATATGATTATTGCTTAAACTTAGGTGGATTTTCAAATATTTCATTAAATAAAAATAACCAACGAATAGCTTTTGATATTTGTCCGGTTAATATTGTTTTAAATCATTATGTTGCCGCATTTAATATTGAATATGATGATAAAGGAAAAATAGCGGCAAGTGGTGAAATTGATTTAACATTACTTAATGAACTAAATTCGTTACCATTTTATAATGATTCTAAACCAAAATCTTTAGGTTATGAGTTTATAGTAGAAATAATTATCCCAATTATAGACAAATATAATCTTAACACAAAAGATATTTTAAGAACTTTTGTTGAGCACGTTGCAATGCAAATAGCAAGAAAAGTAGAATCAAATCCTTCAAAAACAATACTTGTAGCTGGTGGTGGAGCTTATAACACATTTCTTATTGAAAGAATTCAATGGTATACAAAAACTAAGCTCATCATACCAAATGATACGATTATCAATTACAAAGAAGCTTTAGTGTTTGCATTATTAGGTTTTTTAAAAGATGAAGGCCAAAATAATTGCTTAAAAAGTGTTACTGGTGCAAGCAAAGATCATAGTAGCGGCATTATATTTACTCCATAATTAAATTTATTTTCTTATGTCTTCAAAAATAGTAGACTTAAACAAACTAGCTAATGTATTGTCAGGAAACGTATTTTTTGACAATCTACACAAAAGTATTTATGCTACAGATGCTTCTGTATATCGAAAAACTCCTTTAGGAGTAGCATATCCAACAAATAATAGCGACCTAAAAAAGCTCATTCAATTTGCTACAGAAAATAAGATTACACTAATCCCAAGAGCTGCCGGAACTTCATTAGCTGGTCAATGTGTTGGAGATGGTTTAGTTGTAGATATTTCTAAACATTTTACTAAAATCCTAGCATTTGATGAACACAAACAAACAATAACTATTCAACCAGGAGTTATTAGAGATGAATTAAATGATTATCTAAAACCCTACGGATTATTTTTTAGCCCCAACACTTCAACAAGTAATAGATGTATGCTTGGCGGCATGGTTGGTAATAACTCATCGGGTACAACTTCAATTAAATATGGCGTAACTCGCGATAAAGTACTTGAATTAAAAACGCTGTTAAGTGATGGTTCTGAAGCGATTTTTAATGAATTAACTTCCGTAGAATTCAAAAGTAAAAGAAGTGGAAATTCATTAGAAAGTAACATTTATAATTCAATTTACAATGAGTTATCAAGTAAAGAAATTCAAAAAGAAATACTAAAAGAATTTCCTAAAAAAAATATTCACAGAAGAAATAACGGCTATCCAGTTGATGAGTTATTAAATTTTAAAGAGTTTGGTGGTAAAAATGAAACCATAAACTTAGCAAGTTTACTAACTGGAAGCGAAGGTACATTAGCATTTACAACTGAAATAACATTACAACTAGACAAACTTCCACCTTCAAAAAACATCATGGTTGCTGCACATTTTAACAGTATTCAAGAAAGCATGGAAGCTGTTGTAATAGCAATGCATCACAATTTATTTATGTGCGAATTAATGGATAAAACCATTTTAGATTGCACCAAAAATAATAGAGAACAATTAAAAAATAGATTTTTTGTTGAAGGTGACCCAAAGGCAATTTTAATGCTTGAAATCTGCACAAATTCAAATGAAAAATCTAACAAATTAGCTGATGAATTAATTAACGATTTAAAAACTAAAAATTTAGGATACGCCTTTCCTAAATTAGTAAATAGTGATATTGACAAAGCGGTAAATTTACGCAAAGCAGGTTTAGGTTTATTGGGAAATATTGTAGGCGACAACAAATCTGTTGCTTGCATTGAAGATACCGCTGTTGAAGTAAAAGATTTACCAAATTATATTGCCGAATTTTCTAAAATGATGGAAGACTACGGACAAGAAGCAATTTATTACGCACACGCCGGCGCAGGAGAATTGCACTTACGTCCTATTTTAAATTTAAAGAAAAAAGAAGATGTTGTATTATTTCGGGAAATAACAAGTAAAACAGCAAAATTAGTAAAATCTTATGGTGGATCATTTAGTGGAGAACACGGTGATGGAATTGTAAGAGCTGAATTTATTCCACAAATGATTGGAGAAAAAAATTATGAATTGATAAAACGCATAAAAAACGTATTTGATTCACAAAATATTTTCAATAAAGGAAAAATAGTTGATTCTTTTCCAATGGATGAAAACTTACGTTATGAAATTGATAGAATTGAACCTGAAATTGATACCATACAAGATTTTTCAGATAGTTTAGGAATTTTAAGAGCTACTGAAAAGTGTAATGGATCGGGTGATTGCAGAAAACTTCCTGAAGCTGGTGGAACTATGTGCCCAAGCTATCGAGCAACTAGAAACGAAAAAGATACTACTAGAGCTAGAGCAAATGCTTTACGTGAATTTTTAACAAATTCAGAAGAAAAAAATAAATTCAATCATAAAGAATTATACGATGTTTTCGACTTGTGTTTAAGTTGTAAAGCTTGTGCTAGCGAATGCCCAAGTAATGTTGATGTTGCAGCTTTAAAAGCTGAATTCCTTCATCAATATTATAAAGAAAATGGGGTTCCTTTTAGAACAAATATGTTCGCAAATAATGTGAAGTGGAATAAATTAGGAAGCCTCACTCCTACTTTTACCAATTTAGTTTTAAATACAAAACTTACTAAAAAATTGATGGGAATTGCAACAGAAAGAAGCATTCCTAAATTAGCTAAAACAACCGTTTATAAATGGTACAAAAAAAATAAAAAACGTTTACAAAGTCAACCTCAAAAATTTAGTGAAATATTTCTTTTTATTGATGAATTTACTAATTATTACGATGCTAATATTGGTATTGATACTATTGAATTACTAACAAAATTAGGGTACAAAATAAACATTACTCAACACGAAGAAAGCGGGCGAAGTTTTATTTCAAAAGGAATTTTAGATAAAGCCAAAGAAAAAGCAGATTTTAATGTACACTTTTTTAAAGATTTAATTTCAAAAAAAACACCTTTGATTGGAATAGAACCTTCGGCAATTTTAACTTTTAGAGATGAATATTTAAGATTGGCTGATGATAAAAATGCTGCAAAAGAAATAGCAAAAAATACCTTTACTATTGAGGAATTTATTAAACAAGAATTTAAAAAGAAGAATATTACACGTGAAAATTTTACTAAAAAAACTCAAACTTTAAAAATCCATGGACATTGTCAACAAAAATCTTTAAGTAGTACCGAACCTACATTTCAAATGCTTTCCATTCCTGAAAATTATTCTGTAACTATTCTAAATTCTGGCTGTTGCGGTATGGCAGGTTCTTTTGGGTATGAAAAAGAACATTATAAAATAAGTATGCAAGTAGGTGAAGATACATTGTTTCCAAAAATAAGAAATACAGATATCAACACTATTATTGCAGCTCCTGGTACAAGTTGCCGACATCAAATTAAAGATGGGACTCAACGAAATTCTAAACATCCTATATCTATTTTAAGAGAAGCATTGATTTAATATGAAACGAGCATGTTAAAAAGTTTATCACCAAACGAAATGACTACTAGCGAACAGCATGTGACCTTTAAAAAATAATAAGAAAGACACATGAAATTAATAATAAGAACATACAACTTAAAATTAAAGCATCCTTTTACAATTTCAAGAGGAACTAGAACAGAAATTCCATCGATTATAGTAGAGCTTCAAGAAAATAATATTTCTGGTTTTGGTGAAGCAACTGCAAACCCTTATTACAACACAACTATTGAACAATTTGAACAGGAACTTACTGAAAAACGTAAAATTATTGAAATTATTTTAGACAAAACTCCTGAAGAATTTTGGAGCTATTTACTTCCCTATTTTAAAGAAAACTTGTTTTTGTTATGCGCTTTAGATGAAGCTTATACCGATTTATATACACGTAAAAAAGGAGTGAAACTTTACAATTATTGGAATTTAGAACTGAAAAATCTTCCACAATCAAATTTCACTATTGGAATTGATACCATAGATAATATGGTTTCAAAAATGAAAGAAATGCCTTGGCCAATTTATAAAATAAAACTAGGTACAAAAGATGATATTCAAATTGTTACTGAATTAAGAAAACATTCTAATTCAATTTTCAGGATTGATGCAAATTGCGGTTGGAATGTTACCGAAACAGTAAAAAACTCTATAGAATTAAAAAAACTTGGTGTAGAATTTATTGAACAGCCTTTGGCTGCTGAAAACTGGCGAGGCTCAAAAGTTGTATTCGAAAATTCTTATTTACCAATTATTGCAGATGAAAGTTGTATTATTGAAAGTGATATTGAAAAATGTTACAATCATTTTCATGGTGTAAATATAAAGCTGATGAAGTGTGGTGGCCTAACTCCCGCAAAAAGAATGATTGAAAAAGCCAAATCGTTAGGATTAAAAACGATGGTTGGCTGTATGACAGAATCATCCGTAGGAATTTCAGCAATTGCACATTTAACACCCCTACTAGATTATGTTGATATGGATGGTGCTTTATTGCTAAAAAATGATGTTGCGACAGGTGTGAAATTAGAAAATGGAATTACTATATTTCCTAAGTTAAACGGAACAGGTGTACTTTTAAATGACTAAAATATTATTAATAATGAAAAAAATACTAATTCTAAGCTTCCTATTATTTTTAACTGCAAGCTACGGGCAACAACAAGAACCTTTAACTACAATTGATATAAAAAATCAAAATAAATGGGTTGATAGTATTATGAATCGATTAAGTATTGACCAAAAAATTGGTCAGTTATTTATGATTCAAGCGTACTCAAATAAAGATAAAAAACATACTGCTTATGTAAAAAAAATGATAAAAAAATATCATATCGGTGGTTTAATTTTTATGCAAGGAACACCAAAAAAGCAAGTTAGTCTCACAAATATTTATCAATCTAAATCTAAAATTCCTTTATTAATTGGTTTTGATGGTGAATGGGGCTTAGATATGCGTTTGAAAAACTCATTTCGCTACCCTTGGAATATGACTTTAGGTGCTGTGCAAAACAATAAATTAATTGAACAATTTGGGGAACAGTTAGGAAAACATTGTAAAAGAGTTGGTATTCATATTAATTTTGCTCCAGTTGTTGACATCAATACCAATCCAAAAAATCCTATAATTGGTAATAGATCTTTTGGAGAAAATAAATACAATGTGACAGAAAAAGCAATTGCTTTTATAAAAGGGATGCAAAGTAAAGGCGTTTTAGCAAATGCAAAGCACTTTCCAGGTCACGGAGATACTTCAACAGATTCACATAAAACATTACCCTTTTTAGATTTTAGTTTAGAACGCTTAGATTCTATTGAATTATTTCCTTATAAAAAACTTTTTAAAACAGATTTAGCAAGTGTAATGATTGCACACTTAAATGTACCTTCTTTAGAACCCAAAAAAGGAGTACCAACTTCAGTTTCTTACAAAGTAGTTACGGAGCTTTTAAAGGAAAAAATGAATTTTAAAGGATTAATTTTTACAGATGCTTTAAATATGAAAGGTGCTGCAAATTATGCGAAACCTGGTGATATAGATTTAGCGGCATTTACTGCTGGTAATGATATGTTATTAATTCCTGAAGATGTAAAAGCTGCTGTAAAAAAATTAAAAAAAGCACTTAAAAATACTATTTTTACAGAAGAACGATTAAACGAATCCGTTAAAAAAATATTGAAAGCTAAATATTGGGCTGGTTTAAACAATTTTACACCACTTAAAGAAACTGACATTCAAGAAGATATTATAACTTCAAAAGATAAATTATTATATAGATCTTTAATGAAAGAAGCTATTACACTTGTTAAAAATGACAATGAAACACTCCCAATTAAAGATGTATCTAACGCAAAAATTGCCTACGTGAAATTAGGTGATTCAGATAATTTTAACTTTACAAACACCTTAAAAAAATATACACAAGTTGACATTATTTCAGCTAAAACTATAACTGAATTACTTCAAAAACTAGAAAATTACAATACTGTTATTATAGGATACCATAAGTCTAATGCTACTCCTTGGAAGAGTTTTAAAATGGCTGCTGAAGAACATACTTGGCTTCAAGAAATCTCAAAAAATAAAAAGGTAATACTGGATGTTTTTGCAAGTCCATACACCCTTTTAGATATTTCAAGTTTTGAACATATTGATGCAGTTATGGTTTCGTATCAAAATAGTGTTGTTTCTCAAGAAATTTCTGCACAAATGATTTTTGGAGCCATTGAAATTAAAGGGAAATTACCCGTTTCAATTAAAAATATTTTTCCTGAAGGAACTGGATTAACCACTTCAAATTTATTGAGACTCTCCTATACAATTCCTGAGGAAGTTGATATGAGTTCTAAATTGCTTCAAAAAATAGACTCTATGACTACAATGGTTGTAGATTCATTAATGGCTCCTGGCGGACAAGTTTTAGTTGCTCGCTACGGAAAAGTAGTGTATCATAAAAGTTTTGGCTATCAAACTTACGATAAAAAACAAAAAGTAAAATTAACCGATTTATATGATTTAGCTTCTGTTACAAAAATATTAGGAGGTTTACCAATGATTATGAAAAGTGAAGAAATGGGTATTATTAATTTAAATACTACACTTGGCAAAATGTTGCCTTACCTTAAAGGTTCAAACAAAGATACTATCACTTTGAAAGAGGCGTTATCTCATGTTGCAAAAATTAAACCTTGGATTCCTTATTATTTAAAAACTGTGGATAGTATTACCAAAATACCTTTTCCAAGTCTATATCGAAATCAAAAAGACGAAGGATACTCCATTAAAGTAGCAAGAAACCTATATTTAAAAAATTCATATACCGACACTATTTACAAAAAAATTGCAGAAGCACCTCAACGAAAAATTGCAGGTTATAAATACAGTGGATTAGTTTTTTACTTATTTAAAAAATATATTGAAAAAACATACCATCAAAAAATGGAAGATATAGATGCTACTAATTTCTATAAACCTTTGGGAGCAACTACACTTGGATACAACCCGCTAAGAAAATTTAATAAATCACAAATCGCTCCAACTGAGATTGATAATTACTATAGACACCAAACCTTACAAGGCGATGTACACGATATGGGAGCTGCTATGATGAATGGTGTAAGTGGTAATGCTGGTCTTTTTTCAAATTCAAACGATGTAGCCAAAATAATGCAAATGTACCTTCAAAAAGGGCTTTATGGTGGTAGAAGATATTTTGAAGCTAAAACAATAGATAAATTTAACCATCGGTATTATGCAAAAGATAGTATTAGAAGAGGCCTTGGTTTTGACAAACCCCAACTAAATCAAGAAGAAAAAGCTGCTGGTAGTTTAGCTTCTAGCAATAGTTTTGGGCATAGTGGATTTACAGGAACTTATACTTGGGTTGATCCAGATAATGGTTTATTGTATGTGTTTTTATCAAATAGAGTTTATCCAACTATGAGTAACAATAAACTTGGAGAAAAAGATATAAGAACCATTATACATAATATAATTTATGAAGCTATAATTAAATAATTTTTAACAAAAATCAAAAAAATGTTCTATATGTTACATAAGTCATATTTTTAGAAAAATTTAACAAAAAAAGATTATTTTATATTAAAATACTCCGTATATTTGCCTTGGTAAGTTTCATAGCTTACCATCTTTTTCATAGCAATTTTCCTCACTCATTCTTTGGGTGAGGTTTCTTTTTTTATAGACCTTTTTTATTCATTTAATTCTTATATTTGTCGCCTTTTAAATATAGTATATAGTATATGGTATTAGGAATTACAATTACAGAATGGGTAGGATATTTAGGTTCTATCGTATTAATTATCTCTGTTATGATGAGAAATTTTAAAACTTTAAGAATTATAAATTCTATAGGCGCATCCTTATTTGTTGCATACGGTTTTATGCTATCAATTTCTTGGCCAATTATAATAACAAACGGTTTTATTGTATTAGTGAATATTTATAAACTTACATTAAAACAAAATAAGATTTAATTTCATAATTTGCATAAAACTTTTATGCTTTGAAACAAATAATAGTTTCTGTAACAAACGATTTAGTAAATGACCAACGTGTTCATAAAGTTTGTACAACATTAACACAGGCTAACTATGATGTTTTACTAATTGGCAGAAAATTAAAAACGAGTAAAAATTTAAAAAGAGATTATAAAACATATAGATTTCAGCTTTTATTCAAAAAAGGATTTCTATTCTATGCCGAATATAATTTACGTTTATTTATTAAACTTCTTTTTATAGCTAAGAAAAATAATATTCTACTTTCAAATGATTTAGATACTTTATTACCTAATTTTATGATGTCTAAACTTCTGCAAATTCCACTAGTTTTTGACAGCCACGAACTGTTTTCAGAATTACCTTCAATTCGGGGCAGATATTCTCAAAAAGTATGGAGGTTTTTAGAAAATTGGCTGGTTCCAAAACAAAAGTATTTTTTTACAGTATCAGGTTCTATTGCTAATTGGTTTTATGAAAATTACGGCGTGAAACCATTAGTATTAAAAAATTTTCCAAGGTATAAAAATACTCCATTTAAAGAAGCTCAACATAAATACATTCTTTATCAAGGTAGTTTAAATAAAGGAAGAGGATTATTAGCTCTAATTAAAGCGATGCAAACAATAGAAATCCCTTTAAAAATTGCTGGAGAAGGACCTTATAAATCTAAAATTGAAAAAAAAATAATTGAGTTAAAACTAGAAAATAAAGTACTATTATTAGGTAATTTAGATCCTGAAAAATTAGTATTAATCACGCAAAATGCAACTTTAGGCATCAGTTTAGAAGAAGATTTAGGTTTAAGCTATAGGTACTCACTTCCTAACAAGTTATTTGATTATATTCAAGCAAAAACCCCCGTACTTGCAACATATTTACCTGAAATTAAAAACGTAGTTGAGTCTTACAAAGTTGGTGAAATTATTGAAGATCATTCTCCTAAAAACATTGTAAAAGGCATCTCTAAAATTTTAGAAAACGGGAAATATTATTACCAATTAAATTTAGAAGAAGCCTCAAAAGAATTAATTTGGGAAAATCAAGAAAAAATGTTACTATCATTTTTTAGAAACATCTAAATAACTCAAATAAAGCAATTTATATAATTGAAAAAGTAAAATTGAGGGATTTTTAGATAATAAATTTTGTTCAATATTTTGATGAAATTTAGAATATACTCTAAATAAAATAAATTTGAAAATTCTAATTTTCATGTACTTAGAAACCAATAAAATTTTTAAAGACAGTTTTTTATCAGTATTCATTAAAAATAATGCATTTGCAATTGCTTTTTTTGTTTTGTTCAAAAAAACACTATTATTTTCTATTCCTAAATGATAAACAGGGTTCTCTAGTACATAAATTTGACTTTCTTTAAACTGAAGAAAAAAACGAGTATCAACAAAACCATATTTTTCTTTTAAAATTGGAAAAATTGCTTTTCCAGCAACCTTCTTTTTTATTGCAAAATTTGCTCCTCTACAATTTAATATTGACTTATTTTTTCTAACTTCAAGAGATTTTTGTTCTGTTGCTTTTCCATATTTCCATCTTAATAAATGTGGTAATGGCTTTTCAGCATCATAAATAATATTTCCTGCTATAATTTCTTTCGAAGCAGACTGCATTATATTTATATAAGTTGCAATAAAATTAGCATTTACAGGTAGTACATCAGCATCTAAAAATAACAACCAATCAAAAGTTGCTTTTGAAATTAAATAATTTCTATTTGCAGCATTACCAACATTTATTTCTTGCTGATACAATTTTATTTGCTGCTTATTTATTTTATGAATAAAATCTGAATTTTCAATACTGAATTCTTTAGTTGAAGCATCATCAGATACTAAAATCTCCCAATCATAATTAACCTGTTGAAATTGAGCTACTAAGCTTTTTATTAAAGGTTGTAAGTTATAATTACAAACTGGGATTAATACAGAAATCATTATTAAACGTTACTTTTCTGATGCACAACTTCAAATAATTCTCCACCTTCACATTTAATAGTTCTAAATGGGAATTTTAAAATTAGTGCATAATCATGCGTTGCCATTAATATGGTTTTTCCACTATCATGAATTTCTTTTAAAACATTCATAACATCAACAGACGTTGCTGGATCTAAGTTACCTGAAGGCTCATCAGCCAAAATTAAATCGGGATTATTTAGCAAAGCTCTTGCAATTGCAATTCGCTGTTGTTCACCTCCCGATAGTTGAAAAGGCATTTTAAAGCCTTTAGTTTCCATACCAACTTTAGATAAAACCTTGTCAGTTTTAATCTTCATTTTTTCTTTATCCTTCCAACCTGTAGCTTTCAAAACAAATAATAAATTTTCGAAAACATTTCTATCATTTAACAATTTAAAATCTTGAAAAACAATTCCAATTTTACGTCTTAAAAAAGGAATTTCTTTTTCTTTCAATGTGTTTAAATTAAAACCTACAATACTTCCTTTCCCTTTTTCCAAAGGTAAATCACCATACAAAGTTTTCATTAAACTACTTTTCCCACTACCTGTTTTACCAATTAAGTACACAAATTCACCTCTGTTAATTGATAAATTAACGTTAGATAGCACTAAATTTTCTCTTTGGAAAATTTGTGCATTTTGTAGTGAAAGTATGGCTTCAGACATAGAGTTTGATTTTTAACAAAGCTAATTATTTAAACCTTAAATTTCAACTTTAACGAAGTAATAATTAAATGTATTCCAAAATTTTACTATTGCTTAAATTTTATCTTAAACAACAAATAATTTAAAAAAGGAATAGTTATTGTTATATTAGTTCACAGAAAATAATTTTCAATAAATACAATTTCATTAAAAAATTGCGTTATTAGTTTATAGTTTTAATCTTTCAATTTAACTTAAAATGAATTATAAAAAAGTTGTTCTTCCTTTATTTGTGTTTTTTATAACCTACTCTATTTTAGCACAAAAAACAACAGTTTACATAAATCCACTTTCAGAATACTATCATGCAATTGAATTGTATCAAAACAAAGCGTATGTTGCTGCACAGCAAAAGTTCAATGAAATTAAAACTCAGTTTGACAATTCGTCAGAATTAAAAGCCAACTGTGCATATTACGCTGCCAATTGTGCCATTAGATTAGAACAACCTAATTCTGATGATTTAATGCAACAATTTGTTGATAAATATCCTACAAGTACTAAACGAAATAGTGCTTTTATGGATGTTGCAAACTATTACTTTAAAATTGGGAAATACGCTTATGCTGTAAAATGGTATACAAAAGTAAACACTATTAATTTAAGCATTCGAAAAGAAGAAGATTATAACTTTAAATATGCCTATTCTTTATTTGCTAACAAAGCATATACTAAAGCTAAAGATTATTTTTCTAGACTTTTAGACTCCCAAGAATACGGTGCGCAGGCAAAATATTATTACGGATACATTGCATATAAAAATGATGATTATGAAACAGCTGACACCTATTTAGGTAAAGTGGTTGAAGATGAAAATTTTAAAACCAATGTTTCTTACTATTTAGCCGATATGAACTTTAAACTTGGAAAGTTTAAAAAAGCTATTGAACATGGATTGCCATTGTTAGAAAAAGCTAAAAGAATAGAACACTCAGAAATTTCTAAAATTATTGGTGAAAGTTATTTCAATCTTCAAAAATATGATGAAGCGATACCTCATTTAAAAAATTATAAAGGAAAACGAGGCAAATGGAATAATACAGATTACTATTTTTTAGGTTATGCTTACTATAAACAAAACGATTTTGAAAATGCCATTAATAACTTTAATAAAATTATTAACGGAAATAATGCTGTAGCACAAAATGCATACTATCACTTAGCAGAATGTTATTTAAAACAAGAACAAAAAAATGAAGCTTTAAACGCATTTAGAAATGCGGCTCAAATGAAATTTAAACCAGAGATTCAAAAAGATGCTTGGCTAAATTATGCCAAACTAAGTTATGAAATTGGTAATCCCTACAAAAGTGTTCCTGATGTTTTACTAGAATACCTTGAGTTATACCCAAACTCAACTCATAAAAAAGAAATCAACAATTTAATTATTAGCGCCTATATAACTTCAAAAGATTTTGAAGGCGCTTTAGAGTATTTAAAAAATAAGAAAAGCACAAAAGAAAGAACATTATTCCAAAAAGTTTCATTTTATAGAGGCGTTGAACTTTTTACTAAAGGAAACTATGATTTAGCAATAGAAAATTTTGAGAACTCTTTAGCAATTCCTTTAGATGCAAGTTTTGCAGCTAAAGCATTGTTTTGGAAAGGAGAATCAAATTATAGATTAAATAATTTTACTGATGCAGTAGCTAATTTTAAAACGTTTATTTCCAATAATGAAGCTTCAAAAATAATTGAATATAAACATGTTAATTATAATTTAGGGTATGCTTATTTCAAATTAAAAGAATACAAAAGCGCAATTTTATCCTTCGAAAATTTCATTACTACTACTGATGATACTATTAAGCAAAACGATAGTTATTTAAGAATTGGTGATGGATATTTTGCAACTAGTAAGTATTCAAATGCTGTAATTTATTACAACAAAGCAATTGAAATAAATGGAATTGATGCCGATTATGCGCAATTTCAAAAAGCAATAAGCTATGGATTAATTAATAAAGAAAATAACAAAATTACTGAACTTAATTCATTTTTAAATACACATTTAAAATCAACTTATAGAGATGATGCTTTGTATATTTTAGGGAACTCTTATATGAAAAAGAATGAAACTAATTTAGCTTTAGAAAGTTTTAATACGCTAATTGTAAACTTTAAAAGAAGTCCGTTTGTATCAAAAGCACTGCTAAAAAAAGGGCTTATTTATTATAACACCAATGAAAATGAACAAGCAATAAAAACCTATAAAAATATTGTTAATCGTTTTCCAAACACACCCGAATCAAAACAAGCAGTTAAAAATACACGTCAAATTTATGTCGATTTAGGTAGAGTTGATGAATACGCAACTTGGGTAAAAGATTTAGATTTTGTAAATGTAACGGATGCAGAATTGGATCATGACACCTACGAATCTGCCGAAAAACAATATTTACAAAATAATCACAAAAAAGCTATTGAAAGTTTTACAAAATATTTGCAAAACTTCCCAAATGGTTTACACCTTTTAAATGCTAATTTTTATTTAGCACAATCTTTATTTTCTAAAAATAAACACCTTAAAACAATTCCATATTATAAGTATGTCATAAACAAGGAAAGGAATGAGTTTACAGAAACTTCTCTTTCAAGTTTAACACAAGTTTATTTAGAAAATAATGATTGGAAAAGTGCAATTCCTTTGTTAGAGCGTTTAGAAAATGAAGCCAATTTACCTCAAAATATAATATTTGCCCAATCTAATTTAATGAAAGGTTATTATTCAACTAAAAATTACGACAAAGCAGTAACTTATTCCGAATTAGTTTTAAAAAATGAGAAATTAGAAGATAGAATAAAATCTGATGCACATATAATTATAGCACGTTCTGCAATAAAAACCAATACCCTTAACAAAGCTAGAATTGCTTATAAAAAAGTTGAAAAAATTGCAATTGGAGAGTTAAAAGCTGAGGCATTATATTACAATGCTTATTTTGAGAATAAAGATGGGAGCTACCGAGTATCAAACGAAATAATTCAACAAATTGCTGCCAATTATGCTGCTTATAAATATTGGGGAGCTAAAGGTTTAACGCTCATGGCAACCAATTATTACGAATTAAAAGATGCGTACCAAGCAACCTACATTTTAGAAAGTGTGCTTAAAAATTTTAGTGAATTTGATGATGTAGTTAAAGAAGCTACAAATGAGCTAAACCGAATTAAAATGGAAGAAGCTAAAACAAACGAGTCAATTAAAAATTAAACATCATAATACAATGCGAAAGCTATTTATAACTTCATTAATACTTTTAATAACTGGGTTTTCTTTTTCTCAGGAAATAAAAAAAGATACCTTAAAAACTGAAGAAATTAGTGTTGTAAAACCATATACACCAAAAATTTCTGACGCTTTTAAAATAAAGTATAACCCAACCATTGAAAACACCAATACAATTGAAAAAGAAAAAGTTACTTATCATATTTTTTCTATTCCGGTAGCCTCAACTTTTACACCGTCAAAAGGAAAAGCAAAAGGTGTTGTACGAGAACCTAAAGATCGCTTGTACGAAAACTATATTTCAGCAGGTTTTGGAAATTTCAAAAGCCCATTACTTGAAGCTTATCTACACTCAGGAGATACTAGGTATAATGATTTTGGAATCTTTATCAATCATTTCTCTTCAGGAGGAGGTATTAAAAATCTATTGTTAAATGATAATTTTTCAGATACAAGAATTGATGGATATTACAAGAAATTTGATAGAGACTATAATTGGCAAGTAAATGCTGGTGTACAACTAAAACAGTATAATTATTATGGTTTGCCAACCAACGTTACTTTTGATGATAACTTCATAAATTCATTAGAAGAAAAACAAATTTATAAAAATATTTATGTTGGCGGAAAAATAGATTTTGAAGATTCTTTTTTTCAAGGAGCAACAGCCGAAATTCTTAATTTTTCTGATGATTATAACAGTAATGAAATTAGATTATTAGCAAAGCCAACATTTGAATTTCCTATATCAACTGAACTTATAAATGCTGAACTATTAATTGATATGGTTTCAGGAAAATTTAAACAAAATTATTTGAATTCAGATGATTTGAAATACAGCTTTTTTAACCTAGGTTTCTCCCCAAATTTTGAAGTTTTAAGAGAAAATTTAACGGTTAACTTGGGTGCTAAACTATATTATACAAACGACTTAGAGAATAAAAATACTAATTTTTATGCATATCCAAACGTTACGGCTTCTTACAAAATGATTGATGAAGTTTTGATTTTAGTAGCTGGTGTAACCGGAGATTTAGAACAAAATACGTATGGTGATTTTTCAAACGAAAACCCTTATGTTTCTCCAACATTAAACATTCTACAAACAGATAAACAATATAAAGCTTATGCTGGCGCAAAAGGAAAACTAGCTTCAAATATCGGCTATAATTTTAATGTGAGTCATACTTCCGAATTAAATAAACCATTGTTTATTCAAAATCAAACAAAAACTGATGGAACCATTGCTGTTGAAAATGCCTATGAAGCTGGTAATTCATTTCAAGTAATTTATGATGATATTAAAACCTTAGGCTTTTTTGGTGAAATTACTATTGATGCCTCTAAAGAATTTAATTTTAGTGGGTCTGTTAATTATTCTAAATTTACAACTAAAAATCAATTAGAAGCTTGGAATTTACCTTCAATTAAAGCTACTATTTCTGCAGATTATCAGTATAAAAATTGGTTTGCTAGTGCCAAATTATTTTACAACGGTACAACAAAAGATTTTATAATTCCCTTCGGCATAAATGCAGAAAATGGTACAATAATAGAAAATGGATCTTATATGGATTTAAACCTTAATGGTGGTTACATTTTTTCTGATAGATTAACAGCATTTGTAAAAATTAATAATGCTTTAGGAGAAAAATATTATACTTATGTGAATTATCAAGTTCAAACTTTACAAATTTTAGCTGGAATTACTTATAAATTTGACTTATAGTTTAAGTGCTTTTATTTTAAACTTTTTTACGTAGTTTTAACCAACTCTTAAAACTATCATAAAATGAAGCACTTTTTTCTTGGGCTAAGTATCTTTTTTTTACTATCCTTTTGCAATGATATTAAATCAACTAAACAAACTTCACAATTAGTAAACAAAAAAGATTCAATCACTATAAAACAACTATTTAATGCTGCATTAACAAATGGGCAATGCTATCAATGGTTAGATGAATTATCAAATGATATTGGAGGTAGATTATCTGGCTCTCCCGAAGCTCAAAAAGCTGTAGAATGGGGAGAAAAATTAATGAGAGAATTAAAATTTGATAAGGTTTGGTTACAACCTATTATGGTTCCACATTGGGTTAGAGGAGAAAAAGAAGAAGCTTATTTTACTAGTAATAACATAAAATATAATATACCAATTTGTGCCTTAGGTGGTTCTATTTCAACTCCAAAAAATGGAATAACCGGAAAGGTAGTAGAAGTGAAAAGTTTAAAAGAAGCTGAACAATTAGGAGAAAAATTACGCGGTAAAATTGTGTTTTTTAATCGCCCTTTTGATGCTACTTTACTTGAAACTTTTAGAGCTTATGGAGGTTGTGTAGATCAACGTGTTTACGGAGCAAAAACAACTGGAAAATTTGGTGTTTTAGGTGTTATTGTTCGTTCAATGACTTCATACATAGATGATTATCCTCACACAGGCAATATGTATTATGGTGATATTTCTGAGAATCAAAAAGTACCAACAGCAGCCATAAGCACCAAAGCTGCAAATCTTTTAAGTAAAAAATTAAAAGAAAATTCAACATTAAAATTCTATTTCAAACAAAATTGTAAAACATTGCCTGATGCTCCTTCTTTTAATGTTATTGGTGAAATAATAGGAAGCAAATATCCTAATAAATATATTACTGTTGGAGGTCATTTAGATTCTTGGGATTTAGCCCAAGGCGCACAAGATGATGGAGCTGGAGTTGTACAATCTTTAGCTGTTGCGCAATTATTAAAATTAAACAACATAAAACCAAAGCATACTATAAGAGTTGTGTTATTTATGAATGAGGAAAACGGTTTACGTGGTGGTAAAAAATATGCTGAAGAAGCTAAAACCAAAAATGAAATTCATATTGCAGCATTAGAATCTGATGCTGGCGGATTTACACCCAGAGGATTTTCATTTACTGCAACTCCTAAAAATCAAGAGTTAATTAAAAGTTGGAAAACAGTATTAGCTCCTTATGGTTTAACGAGTATTGGAGAAGGTCATTCTGGTTCCGATATTGGTCCTTTAAAATCAGAAACTATTTCTTTGGTTGGTTACCGACCTGATTCTCAACGTTATTTCAAATATCATCATTCTGCGCTAGATACTTTTGAAATTGTTAACCAACGTGAACTTGAACTTGGTGCAGCATCCATAACTTCCATGATTTATTTACTAGATACTTATTTAAAATAATACTATGAAAAAATTAATCTTTTTATTACTAATTACTATGACAATTTCTTGTACAAAAAAAGAAAAAGTTGACACTATTGTAATAAATGCAAACATTTATACAGTTAATAGCAATTTTGGTAAAGCTGAAGCTTTTGCAATAAAAGATGGTAAAATTATTAATATTGGTACAAATTTAGAAATTCAATCTAAGTATGCTCCAACATATATTAATGATGTGAAATGGAAAACAATAGTTCCTGGATTTATTGATGCACATTGTCATTTTTATGGCTTAGGCTTGCAACAGCAAAAAGTTGATTTAACAGGTACTAAAAGTTTTGATGAAGTTCTTCAAAAAATAGTTGATTTTCAAAAAGAAAAAAATACTAATTTTATTACCGGTCGTGGCTGGGATCAAAATGATTGGGAAGTAAAAGAATTTCCAACAAAAGAGAAGTTAGATAAATTATTTCCAAATACACCTGTTGCTATTACTAGAATTGATGGACATGCTTTATTGGTAAATCAAGCTGCAATAGATTTAGCAGGAGTTACTACAACTACGAAGTTTTCCGGAGGAGAAATCCTTCAAAAAAATGGAAAATTGACAGGAGTTTTTATTGATAATCCAATGGATTTAATTTATGCAATTGTACCAAGACCTCTAAAAAAAGAACAAATTAAAGCATTACAGGATGCTGAAATAATATGTTTTAGTTATGGATTAACAACCGTTGATGACGCAGGTTTATCAAGAGAAACAATTGAACTAATAGATAGTTTACAACAATCTGGAACATTAAAAATAAAAATGTATGCTATGGTTGCCAATACTCCAAAGGATGTGGATTATTATTTAAAAAAAGGCATTGTTAAAACGGATAGATTAAATGTTCGTTCCATAAAAGTATATGCTGATGGTGCTTTAGGTTCACGTGGAGCCGCTTTAAAAAAACCATATTCAGACCAGCACAATCATTTTGGAGCTATTCTATCCACCCCTGAAGAATATATGAACATTGCAAAACAAATTGTAGCTTCAGATTATCAAATGAACTCACATGCCATTGGAGATTCTGCAAACTATTTAATGCTAAAAACTTATAAAGAAGTTTTAAAAAGCAAAAAAGATCGACGTTGGAGAATAGAACACGCACAAATTTTAGATCCTGAAGATATTAAATATTTTGATAATATTTTACCTTCCGTACAACCAACACATGCTACAAGTGATATGTATTGGGCAGAAGACAGAGTTGGACCAACACGTATTAAAAGTTCTTATGCCTATAAAGATTTATTAAACACCTATGGAAAAATAGCTTTAGGAACAGATTTTCCAATTGAAAAAGTGAATCCATTTTTAACATTTTATGCAAGTGTTGCACGTAAAGATTTAAATAATTATCCAGAAAATGGTTTCCAAATGGAAAATGCTTTAACTCGAGAAGAAACGCTAAAAGGAATGACTATTTGGGCTGCATATTCAAATTTTGAAGAAAATGAAAAAGGTAGCATTGAAGTAGGGAAATTTGCAGATTTTATAATTTTAGACAAAAATATTATGGAAGTTGATGAAGCAGAAATTCCTTATATAAGAGTGAACGAAACTTACGTAAATGGAGAGAAAGTTAACTGAAAATATATTTTTATATATTCTTATTTCATTTGTGTTATTCTACTCTGAAGGGTTTTCCCAAACCTTGCCAAAAGGGTTTGTTTACATTAAAGATATTATCCCTTCTATTGAATTAGAATTAAGATATACTAGCACTAATAATTTTATAGGAAAGCCAATTAATGGGTACTTAAAACCCGTTGGAATTGTAACTTTAGAAACTGCTTTAGCATTAAAGAAAGTCCAATTAGATTTAAATAAAAAGAATTTAGGACTAAAAATATACGATGCTTACAGACCACAAAAAGCAGTGAATTATTTTGTTAATTGGGCAAAAAAATTAAATGACACACTAAAGAAAAGTGAGTATTACCCAAGTATAAAAAAAGAAAATTTATTTAAAGAACAATATATTGCTTCAAAATCTGGGCATAGTAGAGGAAGTACCGTTGATATTACACTAATTTATTTATCTACGGATGTAAAAGAAGAATTAGATATGGGAAGCCCTTTTGATTTTTTCGGAAAGGAATCATGGATTTCAAATCAAGATTTAACTGTAAAACAAATTCAAAATAGAAAAGTTTTACAAGAAGTTATGAAAAAATACAACTTTAGAAATTACTCTCAAGAGTGGTGGCATTTTACTTTAAATAATGAACCTTTTCCAACTACTTATTTCAATTTTGAAATTGAATAATGTTTAAACATAAACACCCATACAAACCATTTATTCTAAAAAACGCAACGAAATTGATTGTTGATACGTTACCTCCACCACGATTTTCAGTTAGAAACGAAAAAAAGGAGATATAGATTTTTGCTACGGAAGTATTGGCGGACAATTATGGAAAATTTTAAATGAAATTTTTAAACTAGAACTACATTTTGAAATAACTGAATTCGCAATTCAACAGCGAAAAGAATTTCTAATAAAAAATACTATTGGAATTTGCGACATTATCGCATCTTGCGAACGCAAAAAAATAGAGGCTTCTGATTTAGGAATGCAACAAATAATTCTCAGAGATTTTCTAAGTTATCTTTCTAATTATCCAAAAATAAATACGTTTCTATTAACCGCTGGCATTAACAAAAATAGACCTGAATATCATTTAAGACGATTATTAAAAAAGCAAAATATAAAATTAGCTATTATTGAAACTAAAACGCCTAAAATTCATTCGTTTAATTATGAAAATAGAATTATAAAAGTAGTTTCATTAACCGCTCCAACTGGTACGTCAAACTGAGCAGTAGGCAGTAATCTTAAAACAACAAAACCCTAAATTCAATACACTTGATTTTAGGGTTTTACAGTACAAAAAGGGTTTTTAACAATTAATTTAAAATTTCATCAACAAAATTAAATATTGAATTTGTTTCTTTTTCTTGTAAAAAATTAATAAATGCTGAACCAATAATTGCTCCATTCATATACTCACAAGCAGTATTAAAGGTAGATTTATTAGAAATACCAAAACCTGCAATTAAAGTACTTTTTAAATTCATTTTTTGAATTCGTTCGAAATACGCAATTTGTTTTGATGAAATTTCTCCTTTTGCGCCAGTAATTGATGAAGAAGCCACTACATAAATAAACGCATTTGTAATTTTATCAATTTTTCGAATTCTTTCTTCTGAAGTTTGAGGTGTTATTAAAAACACATTTGAAATACCATAATTTGTAAATAATTGTTGGTAATGAGATTCGTACTCAATCATTGGCAAATCTGGTATAATTACAGTTTCAATTCCACAATCTTTACATTTTTGACAAAATTTTTCTTCTCCATATTTTATCACCTGATTTAAATACCCCATTAAAACCAATGGAATTTTAACTGAATTTTTTAATGCTTCTAACTGATTAAAAATAATGTCTAAATTAATTCCATTTTCTAATGCAACTGAACTACTATGCTGAATAGTTGGCCCATCAGCCAATGGATCAGAATATGGCAAACCAACTTCTAAAAAATCTACACCACTACTTTCTAAACTTTTAATTATTACTTCTGTATCATTTAACTTTGGAAAACCCGCTGTAAAAAAAACAGATAGTAATTTCTTATTCTCTTCTAAAATTTTATTTATTCTACTCATTGTCTTAATTTTTGTCACCCTGAACTTGTTTCAGAGTCTCATCATATTTGCACTATTTTTAATTTAGGGTTCTTTTCTTTAATTTAAATTTGTTGTAACACCAATATAAAATATCGTTCTATATTTATTTGTTAATATGTAAACATAGCTCAATTTTATTTTATTAAGATATGATACTGAAACAAGTTCAGCATGACTAACTATTATTTTAAATGTGTTATATAAGTTTCTAAATCCTTATCGCCTCTTCCAGATAAGTTAATAACAATTACTTGTTCTTTTTGAAATTTCATTTTAGGCAAAACCGCTAATGCATGTGCCGATTCAAGAGCAGGAATAATTCCTTCTATTTTTGTTAATTCGTAAGCGGCATCTAAAGCTTCCTGATCGGTAGCATTCATAAATTCAGCACGCTCACTTTCGTGTAAAAAAGCATGTAATGGTCCAATTCCAGGATAATCTAACCCTGCTGAAATGGAATAAGGTTCTGTTACTTGTCCGTATTCATCTTGCATTAAAATTGTTTTACTTCCGTGTAAAACTCCAACTTCACCCAATTGTGAGGTAGCCGCCGATTGGCCACTATAAACGCCTAATCCTGCAGCTTCTACAGCAATTAATTTTACATCTTCAGTATCTAAATAATGATAAAAAGCGCCTGCAGCATTACTTCCCCCACCCACACAAGCAATTACCATATCTGGATTTTCATTACCTGTTTGCACTAATAATTGTTCTTTAATTTCTTTACTAATAATAGATTGTAAACGAGCCACCATATCTGGATATGGATGTGGACCAACCACGGAACCAATTAAATAATAGGTGTCTTCAGGGTTTCCAATCCAATCACGAATAGCTTCATTGGTAGCATCTTTTAATGTTTTACTTCCACTTTTAGCTGGAATCACTTTTGCTCCTAACATCTTCATTCGAGCTACATTTGGAGCCTGGCGCTTAATATCAACTTCCCCCATAAAAACAACACATTCCAAATTCATTAAAGCACAAACCGTAGCTGTTGCAACGCCGTGTTGCCCAGCTCCTGTTTCAGCAATAATTCGTTTTTTACCTAGTTTTTTGGCAACCAATATTTGTCCAATAGTATTATTAATTTTATGTGCTCCTGTATGACATAAATCTTCTCGTTTTAAATAAATAGTTACTCCATATTTTTCAGATAAACGTTTTGCTAGATATAATGGAGTTGGTCTGCCAACATACGTATCTAGTAGCTCCTTAAACTCTTTTTTAAAGGAATCTGACTCCAATATTTTTAAATAATTATCTTCTAATTCCTTAACATTTGGATACAAAAGTTCAGGAATAAACGCCCCTCCAAACTGACCATAATATCCATTTTTATCTACAAAATAACTCATACTAAGCTCTTTTTAAATTCTTTAATTTCTTCAATATTTTTTAACGCTGGTTCTATTTCAAACCCACTGTTGATATCAACACCAATACATAATTTAGATTCCTGTTTTCGCAGGAATGACAAAATTTCTGTACTATCCTCTTTTGAAATTCCTCCACTTAATAAAAATGGAACTTTACCTTTATAGTTTTGAAGTATTTCCCAATTAAATTTTATACCATTTCCTCCATATTCTTTTCCTTTAGTATCAAATAAAAAATAATTACAACTGTTTTCATATTCAGCTATTGAATGAAAATCAAAATTCTCATCAATAGAAAATACTTTTATAATTTCAAAACCAAGAGGTCCTGAAACAATCTTTCGACTACGCTCAAGATGACTCTTTTTTATTTTAATACAGTATTCTGGAGTTTCATTCCCATGTAATTGAACAATATCTAATTGGTGTTTATTTACTTTCTCTATAATACCATTAATAGTTTCATTTACAAAAACACCCACTTTTTTAATTGATGAAGGAAATTTAACTTGAGGAAAATCTTCAACAAAACGTTTTGATTTATTGTAAAATATAAATCCAATAAAATCTGGTTTTAATTTTATTAATTCCGAAATATTATCGGCATCTCGCATTCCACATACTTTAATTTTCATCAGTTAACGAATTTGATTAATAAATGCTTGGCAAGCTAACCCAGGGTCTTCGGTTTTCATAAAATTTTCACCAATTAAAAATCCTTTAAAACCGTATTCTTTTAACCCAACAATTACTGCTGGATTACTTAATCCACTTTCAGAAACTTTAATACAACTAGTTGGAATTTGCCCTGCCAATTTAATCGAATGTTCTAAATCAACTTTAAAAGTTTTTAAATTCCGATTATTAATTCCTATAATTTTATTTTCTAACTCAATTTTATCAAGTTCTTCTTTATTATGCACTTCATACAAAACTTCCAACCCTAAATCTCCAGCTAATTTTCCATAATTCTTTAATTCTTGTTTCGTTAAACAAGCTGCAATTAACAATATAGCATCGGCTCCAATTGCTTTTGCTTCTACAATTTGAAATCCGTCAACTATAAAATCTTTTCTTAAAATTGGTGTAGTTTCATTTACCGTTCTAGCTTGCATAAGGTCTAAAACCGATCCTCCAAAAAAATGAGTATCTGTTAAAATTGATTGCGCTGCAACATTTGCTTGTAAATACCCTTGAGTAACATCTACAACCTCCACTTTGTCATTTATTATCCCTTTTGAAGGAGATTGTCTTTTAAATTCAGCTATGATTCCTGTTGAGTTTTTTACTGTTAATGCCTTTCTTAATGAAATTGGTGTACGTTTAAAATTGGGGCTTTTTACTAATTTATTTATTGAAACCTCGCTTTTTAACTGAGCGACTTCTTTCTTTTTATGTGCTACTATTTTATCTAAAATATTCATTACTATAATTATAAATTTTTTAATTAAGAATTCCGAATTATTTTTTGAATACTACCAATTATTTTTAATAATTCTGTCTTGTTAATATTATTATGAGATGCTGAAACAACACTTCGACAAGCTCTATGTGACATCTTAAACATGACACTTGATGTTAAATCTTAATTCCTAATTAATTTAGTTAAACTTTCTTTTGCTTTTAAACTCACTAACGATTCTTTTGCTTCTTCAAAAGCTGTTTCAAAGGTTTTGTTTTTATCTATTATTTTTAATGCAAATGCTGCATTTACCAATACGGCATTATTTTGTGCTTCAGTACCTTTTCCATCTAAAATTGATACAAATATTTTAGCAGATGAAGCTACCGAATCTCCTCCAAAAATTTCAGATTGTTTTAAACTTTTCAATCCTAATTCTTCAGGAGTAATTAACTCTTCGTTTTCTTTAGTAAATAATTTAAACGCACTTGTTAATGAAATTTCATCGTAACCATCTAAACTATAAACGATCCCGTAATTTTTAGACGTTTCTTGCAATAAATAGTTATAAATTCTGGCAACTTCTAAATTAAAAACACCTACCAATTGGTTTTGTGGGTTACTAGGATTTACCAACGGCCCCAACATATTAAAAAATGTTTTTAACCCTAATTCTTTACGCACTGGCCCAACAGCTTTCATTGCTGGATGAAATAAAGGTGCGTGTAAAAAACAAATATTTGCCTTGTCTATTTGACTCTTTAAAACAGCTTCATTATTCGTAAAATTATACCCTAAAAACTCTAACATGTTTGAAGATCCACTTACTGAAGAAACTCCATAATTTCCATGTTTAGCTACTTTATTTCCTGTGCCTGCAACTACAAATGATGTTAATGTTGAAATATTGAATGTGTTTTTACCATCACCTCCTGTACCACACAAATCAATGGTGTTGAATTCTGATAAATCTATTTTTATAGCCAATTCTAACAAGGCTTCTCTAAAACCCGCCAATTCATTTACTGAAATTGGGCGCATCATAAACACCGTTAAAAAAGAAGCTAAATGAGAATTGTTATACTTTTCGTTTGCTATTTGAAAAAGTACTTCTTTAGCTTCCTGTTTTGTTAACCGCTGCTGTTCAAATAATTTGTTTAATATTTTTTTCATTATTTATTTGCTTCTATAAAATTACGAACAATTCTTTCTCCTAAAGGTGTTAAAATAGACTCAGGATGGTATTGCACTGCACTTATATTGTGTGTTTTATGCTGTAAAGACATAATATCTCCAAATTCATCAACTGCTGTTATCTCTAATTCAGAAGGAAAATCTTTTTTAGATGCTATCCAAGAATGGTAGCGTGCTGCTTCAAACTCAGTTGGAATTCCTTTATAAATTGAAGCATCAAAATCCGTTACTTTCATTGTGGTTGCTACTCCGTGAAAAACCGAATCTAAATTCTCTAACGAACCTCCAAATACTTCGGTTATTGCTTGTAAGCCTAAACAAACTCCAAAAATTGGTTTTTTGCCTGCATAGGTTTTTATAACTTCTTTTAAAATTCCTGCCTCATTTGGTATACCTGGGCCTGGAGACAACATTATTAAATCGTACTCATTAATAGCCTCAACTGCTATTTCATCATTTCTAAATACTGCTGGATATTTCCCAGTAATATTTTCAACTAAATGAACTAGATTGTAGGTAAATGAATCGTAATTATCTATGATTACTATTTTCATATTTTAACTTTTTATTTTTATTTTTTTTGCGTTAGGGATTGAAGCTTTGTTTGAGCTCTTTTTGTTTTTCAACAAAAAAGCGAGTGCGTAAAGCCCGACCTAGCTGTTCTCTTGACTCTGCTCGAGATGACAGCTTGGGAACTCCCTAAATAGTTGATGCCATAATTAATGCTTTTTTTAAAGCTGCTAATTTGTTATTTACTTCCTGTAACTCACCTTCTTCGGTAGAATTTATAACAATCCCGGCTCCTGCCTGAGAAAATAAGGTGTTATTTTTACTTACAAATGAACGAATGGCAATTGCCAAATTTACTGAATTATCTAACCCAATAAACCCAACTGCACCACCATAAAAGCCACGGGTTTGATTTTCATATTTATCAATTAATTCCATTGCTTTATATTTCGGTGCACCACTTAAAGTTCCTGCTGGGAAAGTATCACCTACAATTTCTATGGCTTTTCCTTTTGGTTTTCCTTGTACGGTTGAAACTAAATGAATTACGTGACTAAAATATTGTACCTCTTTAAAAACTTCCACTTGTACATTGCTTGCGTGTTTACTTAAATCGTTTCGTGCTAAATCTACCAACATTACATGCTCTGCATTTTCTTTGGTATCTTTAGATAATTTATCGCCTAACAAAATGTCTTTTGACATATCTCCTGTTCGCCTAAATGTACCTGCAATTGGATTGATAATGGCTTTTTCTTTGTCGATTTTAATTTGAGCTTCCGGTGATGAGCCCATTAATTTAAAGCTTCCGTAGTCGAAATAAAATAAATATGGTGATGGGTTTATTGACCGTAAGGCTCTGTACACATTAAACTCATCTCCTTTAAATTTTTGTTGAAACTGACGTGATAAAACTAGTTGAAAAACATCTCCTCGTTTGCAATGTTGTTTTGCTTTTGTTATATTATTTTTAAAATCATCATCGGTACAATTTGAAGATTCCTTTCCAATAGTATCAAATTTATATAAACCATAAGTTTTTGCATTTATTAAGGTTTGAATCTCTTCAATTCTAGATTCCTCACCTTCTTCAATGTTTTCAATAAGTGTTAATTCATCATTAAAATGATTAATAGCAATGATAAATTTGAAAAAACTGAATTGGAAATCTGGAATTTCAGAAGGTGCTTTTTTAGCGTTCAGCTTAATTGTTTCAAAATACTGAATTGAGTTGTAGGATATATAACCATAAAAGCCATTGTATGATTTTATTGCTTTATCACAATCTAAAGTAATTGTATTCTTATAGGATTCAAAAATCTCATAGAAATTAGAATTAATACTTTTTGTGTCAAGCTCTTGGTTTCCGTAGTGATAAGAAAATGTATTATTATCGGCTTTTAAAGTAACAATTGGTTCTACACATATAAATGTGAAACTTTCTTCTTTACTATGATAATCTGAACTTTCTAACAACAAACTATTGGCGTATTTATCTCTAATTTTAGAATACATTCCTACTGGAGTAATTGTATCTGCCAATTGTTTTTTAGAAATAGTTTTAAATTTTAATTGTTTCATTTTTTTCTGAAATAAAAAAGGACTTATCTCGCGATAAGTCCTTTTAGTTTTATATGATTATATAAATAGTGTTCTTGCTCGCTTATTGTTTAAGAGAGTTCCACCACCAATTCATATTTAAAT
>NZ_JASFZF010000103.1:0-4994 GCF_046055765.1 Lutibacter sp.
AACGGTTTAGGCTAAGGAAAGTTGCGTTTTTAAAAACGTAATTTTCCGATGTTTAAAATTAGTTTTTTATTTGTAATAACTTTCATATTTTATGAATTAAGCAATTTTTTTTAGCCATTGTTACCAAATTTAGCGATACGTTATGGTGATAATTGAATTTTTGTGTCATCTGAGTTTTGTCTGTTGTAGCATATGAATAGTTCTATTTCTCAAGATAGAAAAACTAGAACAAGTAAGTAAAAACAATTTGTTTTTACTTACTTGTTATTTTAATTACTATTTACATATCTATAAAATATAATAGTGTATTTAATTTATTAGAAGTTTTTTAGTAAAATTTCTGCCTTTAGTATTTTTATATTTTACAATGTAAAACCCTCTTTGAAGATTATTAATATTAAACTCTTTTTCTATTTGAGTTTTGGAATAAACCATTGTGCTGTATCTATTAAAAATAGTGATTGTGTGATTTGTAATGGTTGTATCTGCATTTTTCATTGCGGGGTCAAGACATGGTTCTTCAATTATAATAACTTTATTAGTTGACACTCCAGATTTCATTGGGTTTGAACTAAATTTAAAGGATGTAAGACAAGGGTCAGTACCACTACCTCCGCCACCACTTGTGCTATGTGCAGTTATGTATTTATATTTTGTAGTACCGCCACAGCTATTGGTAGCTTTACAAACAAGAACAGCAAGACCTGGATTTCCAACCTTAATATTAACAAATGTACCACCTTGATCTAATACTATTTCCCAACCATTAATCGAAGTTCCTAAAACACCTCCTACATCAAAATACCAGTCATAGTTTAAAGCTCCACTAGCTGTAGGAACTGAATATTGCTCATAGTCTCCTGTAAATGGATTACTCTCACCTGTCATTTGTTTATTTGGGAAAGAAGGGTTTCCTACTTTTAACGTTTTTGGAACAGTGACCTGTCCGCAATTAGAACTTATAGAGGCTGTAAGTAAAGCTGTACCATCAAAATTACCATTAGGTGTAATTGTAGCACTTGTTCCATTTGAAGTTAAGATGAAACCGCCAGAAGGAGAAACATTCCAGACAATATTTAAACTCTCATTTACATTATTAAGATTATAGGTAGCTGAATTTGAAAAACAGACTTGTTCAGACCCACTTATTCTTAACGGTAAATCATTAGAACACGTTGAGGCACAAGAATAAAAACCTACACTATCTTTTAATTCTTCTAAAAGCCAGTTACCATTTTTTAAAGTAAATTGCGTATGACCTTCACTAGACAGAGGATTGGTATAGAAATTATCAAAATAAGAATTTCTAGGAGCTAATGGAGGAGACAAAGGTGAATACGTTTTGTTTAAATCAGTTGGATTTATAGTTTGATTACCACCACTTATGTTTAAACTACTATAAGTTGGTATAAAATTGAATTTTCTTTGTAGTATATATTCATCAAAATCATTTGGTAAATCTGCGAAATTTTCAATATCGTAGATTCCACCACTAGCATTGTCCATAGCTAGCATAGTTGAACTAGAATTCAAGCGTTTTTCATCAATCAAGGGTTCATGAACAGTAAAAAGACCCAATATGGTTTTGCTAATAAATATTTGTCCGTTATAAATTTGTTTAGCTTCTTGATTAGGTAATCCCTTTGCATTAAAACGAAGTTTAATATCAGTATTTGTAGATAAAACTGAGCTTATACTTTTTAAAGGATTCCAACCAGCAAGATTAATAAAAGCCAACGCAAAATTAGAATACCAAGGTAAATCTATAGTTTCATTTACATTTATTAATGTAGCGTTGTCAGAAAAATTCAATGAGTTACCACATTCTGAACCATTGGCAATAGCTATATTTCTGATACCATTTTGAGTAGGATTCCCCATAGAATGATACTCATTGTAAAAGGTAGTTGATAAAGTATTGTTGTTAATACTTATATTGTTACCTGCACCATTAAGCTGGTAAATAAGCATTTGTTGAGCAGCTGGCGATTGTAATAAATCGTAACCAGTATTAAGGTCTGGAGCCAAAGAAGGTATATCTATAATATCAAAATCAATTAAACTAAAAAATATAGGAATACTTATTTCTTCTCCGTATAAATGTCTTACAAATGCTTGTACGCTTAAAGGTACGTTTGCTCCTTGGTGTGGACTATCGTGACTAATATACAATTTGGTATCGTGAATTTCCCCGTTTAATTCCATATGGCGCAAAGCGTAACGTCCTACTAAACCACCCATACTCATACCTAAAACTACATTTTTTTCAGTACTACCTGCATCAGTTTTTTGGGTATTGACCCAACGTATCACTTCTTCTACCATATAGGCATTACGTTGTATATAGTCTGTACCATTTGCATAATTTACAAAAACCAAATCATACCCCTCATCTTCGATTGCTTGATTGAGAGTAAGGCCAGTTGCATTTATTTTAACATCAAATGTACCAACACTTGTTCCGAAAGGATTAAAATTATAAATTAAATTATAATAATTAAAGCTATTATCAGGGTCAAAACCTTCAATTACAATTAAAGGTTTGGTTAGCTTAGTATGACCTTCTGCTAATTCAACAGTTACAAAACCTGTGGCAGATGCTCCTTGCCAAGCTTCACCAGTTATAGGTTCTCTATTAAAAAGAATATCGTTAATATTACCGTTAAAACGTGCTTGATGATTTTGTGATGCAACATAATCTACCCAAATTTTAGAATGACTATATTTAATGCTCCCATTAGCATGGGTAAACTTGTATTTTAGTTCTTTTTCTCCACTAACGCTATAAGTTATATTTTTTGAAGTATTTAAAGTAATGGTTTGATAGCCTTGTCCGTCATCGAAATCAATTTGTATTTGAGTAATATTTTCTCCAGTATTGGTGTAAAGTAGATTACTTGGTAATTTAAATGCAAAGGTATCGCCTTGTAGTTGTAGTTTTAGTGGTGTAACTGCAAAGACATTTTTTGTGTCATAAGGATTTCTGCCAGCTACATCAAAAATACGGTCGTTACTTACAGTAACATCTCCATTAGTGTAGGCATTGGTTTTATATTGTTGATAATTATAGTATTGTACGGCAAAAAGTACATCTTCTGTATTGTTTTGTTGCGTTTTTAAATTGGTGAAAATGGTATTGGGGTCAGCCATATTTAAAGCAACGCTACCAATGCGCATAGTGTATAAAGAACTGTATAATGATTGCCATTGAGTTTTATCTACAAAATTGTTACTATTTATGATTCCATTATAAGTTTCAATTTCATTAAGACGGATACCAAACTCTTTTAAATATCCTGTAGTTACTTTGGCTTTATCAATATTACCAAAGATATGTTGCATGCGGTTGGCATAGGAATTATTTTGTGTGTATCCAATATAGGTGCTTCCAATAAGAAGCAATAAAAGTAGAAGTTTTTTCATAGTGTTTTTTGTTAAATTTTAAGGAATATATTCTAGGTCAAAACGACCATTAGTAATTTTAATATCTTCACAGCCATCTGTTACCGTTGAAAATTCAAAAGTGCCTGAAATAATATAATTTACTTTATCAATTTTGGTGAAGGTTACATAACCCTCATAAGTGTCACTTTCATCATAAATGCAAAAAACATTTTCAAATATTTTTTCCTTATACTCGGCTCTTGAATTACCTGCTCCAATATCCATAAACTTATAAGGAGTGTTAGTTGTAAAAGGGTCTACTACAACCATATATACCCCACCTGCTCCAAACTGTATAAAGCCTCCTTGGTAAATAGCAGTTTGGTTAGAGGTATTGGTAATGTTTATAGGTTCTCCATTTATTAAAAAACCAAATGTATTTGCCCCTGTTTGAGTTTCTGGTGGTAGTTGGTCAATTGGGTTTTGTGATGAGTTGTCGTCGTTGCTACAGCTTATCATCATCATAATAATAAATAGTTTTAAAATTTTTGTTGTATTCATATTATTCTTTTTTGTTTTTCTTTCGTAAGGGTTACTTTAGAGTTATGATTTCGTTGCTTTAAATCCGCTAGGTTTTCGGACAGAGAAATCAGGTTAAATATATAAAATGTTTGTCGTTTTAAAACCATAAGTAGTAATGAATAATACCCATTGTTACCAAATTTTAGCGACACGTTATTTTGATAATTGAATTTTTGTGTCATCTGAGTTTTGTCTGTTGAGGTTATTAAACTTAAATTACTTTTGTAAAAGTGAAAAGGCTATATTGTTAGCAAGTTTGTTCTTAGTATTTCATATCAAAGCGTCCTTCTCGAACTTCAATAACTTCTCCGTTACTGTTAATAGCATTAAACCAAAATGTACCGCTTAAAAAGGCATTATCAAAATCGTGATGGGTTATGGTTAATTCACCTGTTATTGCTGGCGTTGTTGAGTAATAATCTGGGCTAGAGAAACTTTCATTGTTTATTGAATATTCTCCAGATTTAGCATTTGTTTCAAATATAGTATTTAGTTCATATGTTTGACCAACTTGTAAGGGGGTATTATATATACTAATTAATATAGTAAATAAGTCATTATTTATTTCATTTGATATTTTTAACGTGAAATCTTCACCATCCAAATAATCACATGACAAAGGTATTACACTACCATTATTAGGTAAAAAGGCTTCATCGTTTACCAAACAACCAGCAGTATTTTCCCCAGTTTTTGTTGCTTGTGGTAGTTGGTCTATTGGGTTTAGATGTGTATAGTCATCGTTTTTACAGCAATTAAATATTGCCATAATTATTAAAAGTAATATTATTTTTTTCATAGTTATAGTAGCAATTTTTGTAAATGTACTATTTTTATTCTAATCTGAAATATCTTTTAGATTTTCAATTAATCTATTATAAAAACATTTGTCATTGTAATTGAAATTTTCTTGTCGAGCTATTTTTGGTAACGGGTTAGTACATGAAAAGTTGCGAGTTTAAAATCACAATTTTCCGATGTTTAAAATTAGTTTTTTTATTTGTAATAATTTTCAATTTAGTTAGAAA
>NZ_JASFZF010000104.1:0-9106 GCF_046055765.1 Lutibacter sp.
CAACGTAAATCATAGATTCATAAGCATTACTCCATGGGGCATGTCCGCTAATCATCCATCTAGCAATTAAACCTCCCGTGTGCATTAAAAATAAAAATAGTATAATTGCAGTACTTAACTTAATTAATAAATCAATAATTTTTGATTTATTGAAAATTTGAAAAATAACAAAAAAGAACATTAAAGTTCCAATGTACATATAGTAGCTAAATAGCTTTTTAAATACATTATACTTATTATAGGAAATTTCTAAATCAATATTCTTTTGTTTAGGATATACATTTTTTCCGTATTTTTTTTGAAATTTAATAAGCCCTTTTAATATTTCATCAGAATTATTGTAATTATTAGACTTTATATCTTCGGATAGTGAATGTAAGTACACGGGTAAGAATTGTTGAACATAAATAGAGTCTTGACCTTTAAAATTTGTAACTTTTATTTCGTTTTGAGAAACCCATTTGTTGTTGGGATCATTTGGTGTTGGAAATATTCGTAAAACATCACCCATTAAAGCAGAATAAAATAGATTAATTCTTCGATCAACATTTATAATATCTTTTTCAAATTTTCCTTTAATATTTGTTTTACTGGCTTCTTCTTGAAGTTTTGCTAATTTATATTGTCCTTTTGGAGTGAAAAAGTCTGCAACTGAAGCATATTTTTGATTTTGAGGCACACCAATAATATCCCTTAATTTAGAGTCTCCACGTTCTAAATATATGATAGGAATTTGAAACCAAATTCGTGGCATAAGTTGAATTGATAAAAACACTTGATTTGCATTCAAATCTCTAAATGTCTCATGCTTACTTACTTTTCTTAATAACTGAGAAGAGTAGGTATCAACGGGTTTCATTCGTCCTCCTAAATCTTGAATAATTAGTTTACTGAATTTTGCAGCATGCTCTTTTGAAACTGTAGTTGTAACAAGCGCAGAATCTATTTGTTGTGATGAAATTACATGAGGATTATTTTGTGCAAAGGTCAAAAACGAAGTTCCTAATAATGCTATTAAAAGAATGGCTATTTTTTTACTTTGTAACTTTCTTAAACTTTTTCTTAAGTACCCAAATCGAGTGTTTTTCATAAAAAATATTAAAATAAGCCCAGCATACAATAAAAAATAGCCAATGTAAGTAATTGTTGAACCCCAAAAATCATGATTTACTGACAATCTAGTTTCTTCATATTGAGGTGTAATATCGTAACTAGATTGGAAAAATTTATAACCTTCAAAATTTAAGATATGATTCATAAATATTCTAAAATCAAAAGTTTTTTTAGGGCTAATAACTGTTACTTCGCTAGCAAAAGACATTGGGCTTTGTGAACCTGGATATTTGTCTAATTGAAAATCATTTAATTTAATACTAAATGGTAATTTTAATTGTTTAGCACCATATGCCATTTTAAAATTTAATCCACCAACAGAAAATGGTATAGGGCGTTGAATATCATATTTACCTCCTGAAATTGTTATATCACGAGATATATCATTTACACTCACTTTAAAAGTTAATTGTGCTAATTTATTTGATTTTTTATCTCCTGATATAGTTTTATAATTTCCTTTAGTAGGTAATTGTGGGACCACAAATTGTAAATTACCAATATTATGTACTGCTAATATTGAGAAATTTTGTAGGCTGTCTTTTGTAATATTCCCACTAAATTTATCGGCCATTCTAAAAAACGTTCCTCCAACACTAGATTTAATTTTTAGTTCTCCTTCAATAAACTTAAAATCTATAAAATTGTTCTCAGGAGCATTGAAACCAACCGGAATGCCATGAATAAGTTCTGAAGTCCCTTTTTTAATAAAATGGTCGTGTCTACCCGTGTTACTTGATTCCACAAATTTTAAATAAGAATCTCCATTTGTATTTTCTTCAAAAATGGTTGTTGCGTTAGGAGTGTAATTAGTTAATTTGACTGAAAATTTTTTATCCTTAAAATTTGTTGAATAATTATAATTATTTTTAGTTATAGTTGATAAAATAATATTATCGAATCTTGGTGGTTTTTGAACTTTTCCATTATCAACATAAATACTTATATAATTTGCTTCTGAAAAAAAGGCATTAGTTGTTTCACCTTCTTTAATTACCATAATTCCTTCATAACTAGAATATCGTGTAATCCCAGCTCCAATTAGAATAAATAAAAATGCCAAGTGAAAAATAAGCACCACCCATTTTTCTTTCTTAAATAATTTATATTTAAAAATATTACCGAAAAAATTAATTACAAAAAATAACATAATTCCTTCAAACCACCACGAATTATAAACTAATGCTCTCGCGGTTTCAGTACCATAATCATTTTCAATAAAGGTTGCAATCCCCATAGAAAGTGCAAAAAACACAAATAAAAATGCTGTTATTTTTGTTGAATATATAAATGAAAGTAGTTTATTCATTACAAAGTTTTAGTTATTAGAAATAAATGTTTTGCAAAAATAGTGATATTTATCATATTTCATATCAATAATCGTTTTTTAACGATAAAATACTTAGATAAAATGCGGTTGCAAATATATAAGTAACAAATATTACTTTTAATGATTAATATCATAAAAAAAAGGATTCTAAAAAGAGGTTTTAAGAAAAATAATTTTTTAAATTTGTAACTATAATAATTTTTAAATGAAAGCTTTAAGTTATTTTAAAATAAACTTTAATTCTTATTTAAATGTAAAGCGTCCTGAGTGCTTTATTAATTAATTTCTATTTCTTATTTAGTGATTAAAAATCACTAACCTCAAAATTTATTATTTAAAACTAAAACATATTATTATGGAATTACCATATGCAGAACCGTATAAAATTAAAATGGTTGAATCTATTAATAGATCAACAAGGGAACAACGTTTAAAATGGATTAAAGAAGCAAATTACAACCTATTCAATTTATCATCAGATAAAGTTTTTATTGATTTGTTAACAGATTCAGGAACAGGTTCTATGAGTGATAAACAGTGGGGTGAAATTATGGTGGGAGATGAAAGTTATGCAGGTTCTTCTTCATTTTTAAAATTAAAAAAGACTGTAAAAAAGATTACTGGATTTACCTATTTTTTACCAACACATCAAGGAAGAGCAGCAGAAAATGTGTTATTTTCAACTTTAGTAAAAGAAGGTGATGTAGTTCCTGGTAATTCACATTTTGACACGACAAAAGGACATATTGAATTTAGAAAAGCAACGGCTATAGATTGTACAATTGATGAGGCTTTTGATACATCAATTATTCATGATTTTAAGGGAAATGTTGATATTCAAAAATTAAAAAAAGTATTTGAAACATATCCTTTAGAAAAAATTCCTTTCGTTATTTTAACCATTACCTGTAATAGCTCAGGTGGACAACCAGTCTCCATTGAAAACGTTAGAGAAGTTTCAAAAATTTGTAAAAAATACAAGACTCCATTAATTTTTGATTCAGCACGTTTTGCGGAAAATGCCTATTTTATCAAAAAAAGAGAAAAAGGGTACGAAAATAAAACGATTAAGGAAATTGTTAAAGAAGTATTTTCTTATGGTGATGGAATGACGATGAGTGCCAAAAAAGATGGTTTGGTAAATATGGGGGGGTTTATTGCTCTAAACAGTGAAAAAATATTTAAACAAGCCACCGTTTATACCATTATGTTTGAAGGTTTTATTACGTATGGAGGGATGAATGGGCGAGATATGGGAGCTTTAGCTCAAGGATTAGATGAAGCTACTGAATTTGATTATTTAGAAAGTAGGGTAGAACAAGTTGCATATTTAGGTAAAAAACTAGTTGAATATGGTGTTCCAGTTCAACAGCCAATAGGTGGGCACGCCGTTTTTTTAGACGCAAATAAATTTGTACCAACCATTCCTAGAGAAGAATATAGAGCACAAGCTTTGGCTATTGAAATTTATGTAGTTGGAGGAATTAGAGGTGTTGAAATAGGTACTGTTCTGGCAGATAGAGATCCTGTGACTCGTGAAAATAGATATCCAGATTTAGAATTGGTACGTTTAGCTATTCCAAGAAGAACCTATACCCATAATCATATGGAATATATTGCAGCAGTTTTAGAAAAAATTTATGACACTAGAAAAGAGGCAAAATCTGGTTTTGAAATTATAGATGAAGCTCCTATAATGAGACATTTTACAGCTAAGTTTAGAAAAATATAATATCTTTTAATCTTTAATTTAGTAGATTTGTGAAAATCAAATTATCAGACTAACCTATATGTTATCAAGAGCAAGTAAGTACGCAATATTATCCACACTATATTTAGCAGAGCATGCAAGTAAAGAAAAAAAAATGAGTGTTAAAAAGATAGCAGATGCCATAGATGTTCCAAGTCCGTTTTTAGCAAAGCTATTTCAACAATTAGTTCATGCTAAAATAATTTCATCGGTTAAAGGTCCAAATGGAGGGTTTTATATTACCAAAAAAAATGGAGATAAAACAGTTTGTGATATTATTGAAAATATTGATGGTTTGCATAAATTAAATGAATGTTTTTTAGGGTTAAATGAATGTGATGGAGAAAATCCATGCCCTGTTCATTTTATTGTAGAACCTTTTAAACGAAGTATTTTAGGGAAATTTAGAGATAAAACTATTTTAGAATTTTCAAAAGAAGTAGCAGATAATGGTAGATTTCTTACGTTAAAACATTTAGATTTAGATTGATAAATAATATCGTTATAAAAAATCTGATAAATATCATATATTAGCAAAATAATAATATATATATTCGCAGTACATAATAAAAGATAAAAAGGTCTTTTATTTAATGAAAAATTTTACTAATTAAACTTAATAAATATGTTATCTAAAAAACAAGCAAGGGCTTTCTTTTTGGGTGGAACATTGGTAACATTCCTAATTTTTATAGGGCTTACGGTGTATTCTTTATCCAAAAGTAATGACCAAACAAACAATGAAAATTTAACAGCCTCAGTAATTAGAGGAAAAGAAATTTGGGAATCTAATAACTGTATGGGATGCCATACTATTTTAGGAGAAGGAGGTTATTATGCTCCGGAATTAACAAAAGTTGTAGAAAGAAGGGGTGAGGGTTATATTAAAGCGGTATTGATGTCGAAAACACCTTGGCAACGTGCAGATCACGGTAATAGAAAAATGGTAGCTTATGGAATGACAGATGCTGAAGCAACCGATGCAGTTGCTTTTTTTAAATGGATTGGAGAAATAGATTTAAATGGGTTTGAGAGAATAGTATCTCCATTAGCAAAAGATAAAACTAACAACTAAATAAAAGCATTATGAAATATAAATCACAAAAAGTAGCATATTGGTTTTTTGCCTTTTCTATGCTATTATTAGTATTACAAATTGTATATGGATTCATTATGGGCTTTGCCCATGCAGGATACGATGGTCTACATAATATTATTCCTTTTAATACCGCTAAAGCAGTTCACCTTAATTTATTGGTAGTTTGGCTACTATCTGGTTTTTTTGGAGCTGCTTATTATATTATTCCAGAAGAAGCACAACGTGAATTGGTTAGTGTAAAACTAGCGTATGTACAATTAATAAGTTTAGCTGTAGTTGCTGTTGCTGCCATTATTGGTTTTCATTTTAATATTTGGGAAGGTCGTAAATTTTTAGAAATACCTCGTCCATTAGATTATTTAGTAGTTGTAAATGTTTTATTATTTATGGGATTAATTATTGTAACACTTTTTAAAGGAAAAAGAAGAACAACAACTGCTCTAGTACTTACCATGGGTTTATTATTTGCTGCATTGTTGTATTTGCCAGGAATGATAACTTTTGATAATCAAACTATGGATTCATTTTTCCGTTGGTGGGTAGTTCACTTATGGGTTGAAGGTGTTTGGGAATTAATAATGGGAGGTATTTTATCTTTCTTATTAATAAAAATAACCGGTGTGGATAGAGAAGTTATTGAAAAATGGTTATACGTAATTGTAGGATTAACATTTTTATCAGGTATTTTGGGTACAGGACACCATTATTATTACATAGGAGTTAATAAAATTTGGTTAATTGTTGGAGGGATATTTTCAGCATTAGAACCATTTGCATTTTTAGCAATGGCTTTGTTTGCCGTAAACATGTATAGAAAAGGAGAAAAAAAACATCCAAATAAATTAGCATTGTATTGGACATTAGGTGCTGCAATTGTTTCTTTTGTTGGAGCTGGTTTACTTGGTTTTGCTCATACGTTACCACAAACTAATATTTATACGCACGGTACTTTAGTAACTGCAATGCATGGTCACCTAGCATTTTGGGGAGCTTATGCTATGATTGTTTTTGCAATAATTAGTTATAGTTTGCCAAATATGACAGGTAGAAAGTTATATGAAAGCGCAATAGGAAGAGCCGCTTTTTGGTTATCAAATATTGGAATGCTTGGTATGACAGTTGCCTTTGGTGTAGCAGGTGTTGCACAAGTTTATTTGGAACGTAAAATGAAAATGGACTTTATGATTGTTCAGCAAGAAATAGAAGTTCATTTTATTGTACTTTTAATTTGTGCTACAATTTTTGCAACAGGAATTACCCTTTTTATAGTTGACTTCTTTAAGCATGGCACACCATCTGATGAAGCTTTAGAGATTGAAAAGTAAAAATAAAATAATTACATTATTTGTATAGTAATGTAATTTAATTTTTTTGATTAATTACCAAAGCCACTAAGTTAAATTTTGTATTATTTAATGAAGTGGCTTCGGTTTTAATGTATTAGATAAAATTTAAATTAATGAATAATATTACGCCATATTATAAAGCAATTGGAAAAGAAATTGATGTTTTTGAACATGCGTATAAAAATAAAATACCATTTTTATTAAAAGGGCCTACAGGAACAGGAAAATCAAGGTTTATTGAGTTTATGGCTCATAAATTGGAAAAGAAACTAATTACCATTGCTTGTCATGAAGAAACTTCTTCAACCGATTTAATAGGTCGGTATATTATTAAAGGTGCAGAAACTATTTGGTTAGATGGTCCACTTACAACAGCAATTAAAGAAGGAGCTATTATTTATTTAGATGAGATTGCAGAAGCAAGACCAGATGTAATAGTTGCAATTCATTCTTTAACTGATCATAGGAGAGAATTGTTTATTGATAAATTAGGAATAACGTTAAAAGCACATCAAGATTTTATGTTAGTAGCTTCTTTTAATCCAGGTTATCAAAAAGGATTTAAAGAATTAAAACCATCAACTCGTCAGCGATTTATAGCAACTTCTTTCGATTATTCTGAAGCTAAAATTGAAGCTGAAATTTTAGTAAATGAAACTAAAATTGATGAAAGTACTGCTAAAAAGTTAGTAAATATTGCTACAAAAATAAGAAATTTAACAGAACTTGGATTAGCAGAAACAGTTTCTACACGTTTATTGGTAGATGCTGCAAAATTAATTCATAGCGGATTGCCAAAACGACTTTCAGTAGAAGTGGCTATTGTTGAACCTTTAACGGATGATTTAGAAGTTATAGAAGCCTTAAAAGATTTGTGTAATTTAATGATATAATTTATAAAAGTTATTAAACTTGAACTAAAAAAGTCACACTGAGCTTGTTGAAGTGTTACTACAGCTATCTTTAATACAAACAAAAATGTTTGAATTTGAACCCGATGAATATATCTTTACCAAACTAGCTTATTACTTTAAAAGGCGTAAACGTAAAAAGCAAGAAAGTAAAGTTAATGTGGTTAATTTAATTGATATAAAGTCAAGATTAACCATATTTGCAAGAGCAATAACAGGTGATCCTATTGAACTATTTGAAGCAGAAAGAGAAGGAGGTTATAAAAATAATAACTTTTTTCTTCCTTCGGTATTTTATGAATTTCCTACTGTCGAAGAAAATATATCTTTTTATTTATTCAGAATATTATATTTATCTATTCAAAAGAATTTAGATTTAAATTGGGATGATAATCAGGAGCATGAATTGTTAGAATCTCAGCAAAAAGCAAGTGAAACTTCTTTAGTTGTTTTAGCATCTTTATTTGAACAATTTCCTATTACTAAAAAGTATTTTGAGCAATTTAAAAAGCATTATGAATCTAAAGTTAAAGAAGAATCATTAGCAGATTTTACTTTTATTTTTGGAAAATGGATGCGTAATAATCCAGAAGAAACTTCAGGTGAAAAACTAAAAAACTTTACAGATAAGGTAAAAAAAGGAAAAGAGGAAAAACCAAAAACAATTTTAAAATCTAAAGCTGTTGAAGAAATTATTTCTGTACAAATCGATGAAAAACAGGTGGAGGATGCCACTACGCAACATCAGTTTGAAAAAGTTGAAACTGCGGATGAATTTGGAGGTAATTGGAGAGATATGGACGGCGATGATGAATTAAAAGATCACGAAAATGCTTTAGACGAACTAAATATGAAATACACAGTTCGTGTAGATGACACAGCTCATTCTGTGTATCAAGCTGATTTTGTGGAGAATACCACAGTTTCTGAAAGCGCTGAGATTGATAGCTCTGGGTATCACATTTTGTATGATGAGTGGAATTATGCTAAACGAAAATACAAAGAAAATTTTTGTAAAGTGTATCCTAAAACGTTACTAAAAACAAATGTGCCTTATTATAAAAAAACAATTAATCAAAATAAATCTACATTAAACGGATTGCGAAAGATGTTGACTACAGTTAACAATAAACTGCAACAACAACGTCGTCAAACTCAAGGAGAAGAATTTGATATTGATGCCATAACCGATTTGTTTGTTGACGTACATTCTGGGCATACACCTTCAGAAAAAATATATCTTTCCAAACGTAAAAAAGAAAAAGATTTATCTATTTTATTGTTGTTAGATATTAGTCTGTCAAGTGATGGTTATGCAGCTGGAAATAGAGTAATTGACGTGGAAAAACAAGTTTCTATTTTGTTTGGCGAAATTTTAAATGAATTCAATATTGATTTTTCTATTGATTGTTTTTATTCAAAAACAAGAAATCATTCTTCCTATTTAACGATTAAAGATTTTGATGAAGATTGGGATAAAGCTAAGTTCAAAGTTGGAGCAGTTGAACCAAATGGTTATACAAGAATTGGTGCAGCTTTACGCCATTCCGGAGCAAT
>NZ_JASFZF010000105.1:0-62739 GCF_046055765.1 Lutibacter sp.
CATATTATTACGATAGGAAACGGAATTTTTCCGTGTTTCTGTATCTAAATAAATGTTGTCATCAGTAATTGTGCTCCAATCCCAATTTTTAACATTTTTATACATAATATCGGTATTAATTCGTCCCATTTCAAAGAAATTTCCATCATCTGGAGTTTTAATAGGAACTAATCTATACGCCATACCGTCTAATTGTAAATAATCTTTTAGCCAAATATATTCTTCAGCAGCTTGTGCTCCGCCTGTAAAATAGATAGGCCTTTTCCAATTATTATTGGCTAAAATATCGAGCATTAAAATTCTATTTTTTGAAAGTGTGCTAGAAATTTCAATATCAATATAAGGTACAATTAAATCAGCATCTTTTTGTGCAACTGTTCCATTTTTTAAAACAGTTTCTTTATCTACCGGAATTCTAATTTTAGTGGTTGGTAATACTTTTTCAGGAATTCCATCTTCATCTAAATCATAAAAAGTTCTTTTGTTATCACTTTCAATCCACTTCATAAAATTATTAATATTAACAACTGAATCTTTTAATTGTGGGAAAATTTCTTCAAAATAATAGGCAACATCTAAAGTTCCTAACTTGTATTTTTCATGAGTTAATTGCGAAGGTATTGGATCTGCTTCATAAGTTTTACGTTTCATTTGATCTATATACCAATCGGTTTGAAATAGACTGGTATTTATCAATTTCATATCTGTTCTATGATTTTCAACTTCTTGTAAATACCAAAGAGGAAAGGTATCATTATCTCCAATAGTAAATAATATGGCATTTGGCGCACAAGAATCTACATATGCTTGAGCATTTAAATGGGAAGTATATCGGTTAGACCTGTCGTGATCGTCCCAATTTTCAAAAGCCATTAATGTTGGTACGGCTAATAATGTAATTAATGAAACAGCAATTGCAATAGAATTTTTATTTGCATAATTTTTTAATTTTTCAAAAAGTGCGAGTACTCCAAAGCCAACCCAAATAGCAAAAATATAGAAGGAACCAACTACAGCATAATCTCGTTCTCGCGGCTCAAAAGGTTTAGGATTGGTGTAAAATATAATGGCTAAACCAGTAAAAGCAAAGAAAAGCAGTAAGGTGTAAAAGTCGTTTTTACTATTTTTTAGATGAAAAACAAGTCCAATTATACCTAATAGTAAAGGGAGGAAAAAATAGGTATTTCTACCTTTATTATTTTTCACATCGGAAGGTAAGTTAGTTTGTGGACCTAAATGAAGTTCATCAATAAATTGAATACCACTTAGCCAATTTCCATTTTGTAAATCAAGATTTCCTTGCTCATCATTTTGCTTTCCAACAAAATTCCACATGAAATATCTACCATACATATAGCCAAACTGAAAATCAAACATAAATTTCATGTTTTCAATAAAAGTTGGTCGCCTTTTACTTTTTTGAGGAATGCCGGCAATAGATTTATAGTTTTGAATTACTCCAGCATCTGTGCTTACCATTCTTGGAATAAAACCTTTATGCTTACTACTCCAATTTGGAAGTGCATCTTTATAATTGTTTACAATTATATATGTTCCAGTTTTTTCATCCTTTTCATATTTAGGCTTATCATCTTTTGTTGGGTTTGCAGCATCTGTATCTCTATTATAAATTAACGAATAATAGGTGTCGTAAAACACATTAGCATCACCATATTGCTCACGATCGTAATAGGCTAATAATTCGCGTGCACTTGAAGGATTGTTTTCATTAATAGTTGTGTTTGCATTTGCTCTAATTGGTAGCATTAACCAACTAGAAAACCCAATCATAATAAAAAGTACTGATAGAATGAGTGTATTTGCTCCAACCAATTGTTTTTTATGAGTATAATTTATTCCGAAGTAAAACGCACCAATTAAAAGTATAGTTGCAATTATACTTCCTGAGTTAAAAGGAAGACCAATTGAATTCACAAAAAATAACTCTAATGCACTAAAATATTTTAGTGTAAAAGGAAATAACATTTTAAATACAAAAATGAGCACTAAAACTGAAACTATGTTTGCAATAATGAACTGCTTGGTAGTTAGGTTGTTATACTTTTTAAAGATGTATAAAAATACAATTGAAGGTATTACTAAAAGCGATAGGATGTGAACACCAAATGATAGTCCAACTACAAAGCTAATTATTAATAGCCATTTGTTTCCTTGCGGTTTATCCATTTCCACTTCCCAACGTAATCCTAGCCAAAATAATAGCGCCATTAAAAACGATGACATAGCATACACTTCACCTTCAACAGCACTAAACCAAAAACTATCTGAAAATGTATAGGTTAAAGCGCCAACAACACCGCTTCCTAAAATTGCAATTGATGTGCTTTTAGAAATTTTTGATGAATTTTTTACTATTTTTTTTGCTAAGGTAGTAATAGTCCAAAACATAAAAAGTATAGTGAAAGCACTTGCTAATGCCGACATGAAATTTACCATTTTTGCAATTTCAGTAACTTCACTTGTAAACATGGCGAAAAATGCACCTAGCATTTGAAATAATGGTGCTCCTGGTGGATGCCCAACCTCAAGCTTTACAGCGGTAGAAATATATTCTCCACAATCCCAATAACTTACTGTTGGCTCAAGCGTTAGTGTGTAAGTTAATAAAGCAATAACAAAAACGGCCCAACCAATAATGGTATTCCATTTAGTAAAGTTAAATGAATTCATAATTTTTTTTTATTGGAGCGAATTTAGTAAATTTAAACTTAAATATTGAATGTTAGAACGCTATGAGTGTTTAATAAAGTATTAAAGTGTTGTTAAAAGTGCTTTTTCAAAAAAAAACTAAAATATATTTGCTGAATTAAAACTTTGCATTAAATTTGCACCCTCAAATTGACCTATGGTGTAATGGTAGCACTCCGGTTTTTGGTATCGTCAGTCAAGGTTCGAATCCTTGTAGGTCAACAAGCAAACCAAAATATCCCTTTGAACTTTATTGTTTAGAGGGTTTGTTTTTTAAATTCATATATGTACTTACTAAATTTATTAATACATTTTTCTTTATTGGTTTTGTAATATATGCATTACACCCTGCTTCTAAAGCTTTTTCTTTATCACCTTGAAGTGCATAGGCCGTTTGCGAAATAATATAAATATTTTTATTAAATTTTCTAATTTTTCTGGTAGCCTCATAGCCATCCATTTTTGGCATTTTAACATCCATTAAAACTAAATCTAACTCAGGATTTGCTTTGCAGATTTCTACTGCTTCTATGCCGTTTTTTGCATGAAATAAGGTACACTTTAAATTATTTAATAAAACTTTTAAATACTCGTATGCATAAATTTCATCTTCTGCAATTAACACTTTTAAATTTTCAAACGAAGATGTATTTTTAAGTTTTGTTTTTGAAACGGTTTTTTCTTTGCTTACTTTATTTTTTGGAATTGTAAAGTAAAATTGAGAGCTCTCATTAACTTTAGAGGTAATCCATATTTTCCCCCCTAACATTTCTACATACGATTTAGAAATAGATAATCCTAAACCTGCACCTTCATATACGTTAGTATCTTCAATATCTGCTTGAACAAATCGTTCAAATATAGCTTCTTGTCTGTTTTTAGGAATTCCAATTCCGGAGTCTTTTATGTAAAACTCAAAATAATTTGGTTTTTCAATGCACCCAAAATTAATAATTCCTTGATGGCTATATTTTATGGCATTTTTAATAAGATTGGTTAGTATGGCATGTAACTTTATTTGGTCTGTTTCAAGGGTCAACTCTTTGGAGAAGTTTAGATTATCTAATTTTAATTGAATTCCTTTATTGGAAGCTTCAAAACCATATAAATCAAACAAATGTTTCAATTCATTATAAATAATAGTTTTTGATAAATTTAATTTAATTTGACCTGTTTCTAATTTAGAGATATCCATTAAATCATTTAACGTACCTAATAATCTATTACTACTTTTTGTGATAATTTCAATATATTTTTGTTGTTTTTCAGAAGTAAGCTCAGGATTTTGTAATAATTCGGCAAAACCCGAAATTCCATTCATTGGAGTTCTTATTTCGTGACTTATATTTTGAAGAAATGCGGTTTTTAATCGATCAGATTCAGTGGCTTTTTCTAAAGCTTTTTTTATTTCAGAAATATCATGAACAGATCCTACTAATTGTGTGCAATTTCCTTTATTGTCGAATATAGGAGCAATATTTACAGCTCCTATTTTTTCACCTGAAGGATATTGAGTAGTTTCTTCCCAGTGAACAATTGCTTTTTTAGTGATAGCTTCTTTATATTTTTTTAATACAAGGCTTAATGAAGGTTCTGGAATAATTTCAGAAACTAATTTCCCTAAAATAGCTTCTTTTTTTATACCTATAGCATTTGTAAAGGCTTTATTGACTGATGTAAATCTGTATTGTCCTTCATTTTCAACAGTTAAATAGAAAATTACATCACCAACAGTATTGTAAATAGAAGACATTTGTTGTTCTTTTTCAAAAAGGTCTTCTTCTATTTTTTTACGTTTTGTAATATCTAAAATAGTACCTAACAATCGTTCTGAATTCCCATTTGCGTTTTTTATTAATTGAGCTTGAGCATTTACCCAAACCAAACTTTTATCATCACGAATAATTCGTAGTTCAACATCATATTTTTTTAGGTCTTTGGAAGCTAATTCTAAACCGTCTTGAGAGGTTTTCAAATCGTCTGGATGAATATGATTATTCATAAAAGTTATTGGATCTTTTTCATCTTCAGACATTTGATAAATTCTCTTAGCTTCTGGCGATAGTTTAATTTCATTGGTTTTAAAATTCCAATCAATAAACCCAAATTTGGCTATTTTACCAGCCAAAAGTAGTTTTTCATTTTGTGATTTTATTTTTTCTTTAGCACGTTTTCTATCATCAATATTTCTAGAAGTTGCTATAAATCTTGGTTTTCCTAAAATTGTCACAAATTTAATACTAACTTCTACCCAAAACACATGGCCATCTTTATGTTTGGCTTGCCATTCAAATGTTTGTGGACCTTTATTTTTTACTTTTTGTAACCATTTTTGAGCTTCGGCTTTTGTATAATTTGTTTCACTCGAACTTAGTGATTGCATATCTTTTGTAAGAACCTCTTCTTTGGTGTAACCAAACTGGTTGCACATTTGTTGATTTACATCTAATATTTCCCCAGTAATTCCATCATGAATAAAAATAACATCAGAAGTGGAATCAAAAATAGTTTGTAAATAATCTTCAGTAGAATGTAATTCAGATTGAATTTTTTGTTTTTCTTCTTCTTTAATTGCAAGTTTCTTAATGGATGCTTTATAGCTTAAAATTGCTTTTTTACGACTGATTCTTATCGTTCTAATCCAAGATATAACGATTAGTGTAACACCTAAAATTATTAATAGATACCATTTTAAATACTTAAAAATAAAAGTTTCATTACCATAATTGGTAATCCAAGTATTTATTGTTTTGAAATAAAGTGAATTTGAATTTTTATTCCAAAGTTCTAATTGAGTATCTATGCTGTTTAGTAATTCTTTGTTTCCCCCTTTTTTAGTAGCAAAAAGTAAAACATTTGGATCTAAAATAAACTCATTTTTATTGAAACTATATATTTTAGATAAATCGAATCCTACAAAATTATTGAAAACACCTCCTGAAATTTCATTTTGATCAATAGCTTTGGCAATTGACTCATAATCTTTAAATTCTACATAGGTTAATTCAATTTTGAATCTAGACATCATTTTTTTGAATTTTACGCCATGAGCGCCACCTTTTAAAATTCCTATTTTTTTATTTTTTAATTCGTAGAAGTTATGGATATCATCGGTATTTTGAGACAGATATAATTTAGACCACGTAAGCAAAACAGTTTTTTTATTAAAATCTACTAAGCTATCACGTTCAGGTAAATACACAATATTAGGAAGCAAGTCTAACTTATTATTTAAAAGTTTTTCGTAAACTTCATTCCAAGTGCCAAATGTGTACTTTATTTTCCAATTGTTTTCTCTAGCTATAGCATTTAACAATGTAGGATAAAATCCAATCGCTTCTCCATTCACGTAATCTTCAAGGGGAGGATTGTGATAAATACCAACTCTAATTATTTGTGTATCCTTACCTGTATCCTGAGGATAAGTATTTAAGGTAAAGAAAAATAATAGTATGGGAGAAACTAGAACAGTAAAAAAATAGCTTATATATTTCGGTGTTTTTGTTTCCTTGTAATTGGAAATATTATTCATAAAGCATTCATTTTTAAAAAATTAAATGTTTTAGTAAAAGTAGAATATAACTCTTAATTGGACTATGGACTATGGACTATGGACTTGTAACTAAATGGGGTAAATTTTCTAATAAATTTACAACTAGAAATTCCAACTTTTTTAAGTAATAATTTCTATTTTTTAAACTTTAAAAGTAATAACAGGTAATTTAGCGTGATTTGCTAAATCTTCACCAATACTTCCAGTAAATAGGTGAGCTAAACCTCTTCTGCCGCTAGTATTTAGCAAAATAATATCGGCATCAATGACATCAGAAAAATTTAAAATACCAGCTTCGACAGAATCATCATTGTATATATTTAATGTGTAATCACCTAAATCAAATTCGTTAATAAAATTTCTAATGGCATCACTAGAATCTTTAGTAGTCTCAAAATTATGAATAGTATTAATTTTTAATAAGTGTAATTTAGCATTAAAAAGCAGTGTAAAATCTAAGATTTTTTGAAAAGCAACTTTACTTTTCTGTTCAAAATTTGAAGCAAAAACTATATTTTCAATTTTAAATTTATCAATTTCTTGTTTAATAACTAAAACCGGAATTTTAGAATTTCTAACAACTTTTTCTGTATTTGAACCAACCAACATTTCCTCAAGACCAGAAGTTCCACGAGATCCCATAACAATAAGATCAATATTTTGTTTTTTACTTTCGTCAATAATACCATCATATGCTTTGTGAAATTGCACAGAATCTGCTACTTCTACTCCTTCGAAAAATGGTAATTTTTTAAAATCCTCAAATTTTTCATGAGCCCGTTTTAAAAATAATAGCGTAGTTGGTGTATTATTAGAATTTCCATAATTAGAAGGATCAACAACACCTGTTGGTAATTCAAGCATATGTAATAAAAATAATTTCGAATTGGTAAGTCTAGCAATATCAGAAGCTACTTTAGCTGCATATTTTGCTTGTACAGAGAAATCGATAGGGACTAAGATATTTTTCATAAAATTTTGATGTAAAATTTGTGATGCTTTGAGGTAAAGTTAATAATTTTAAATTAAAAAGAAGAATGATTTTTTATCAATTAAAAAAATGTTAGTATATTTGCATCGAATTAGGACAATTTAGAAAGATAGGAGGGGACGATAAGTCCCCTCTTTTTATACAATGATGAATAAAGAAAAGGTAAAAGGTTTATTAAATAATGCTCTTGAAGAAAATTCAGAATTATTTTTAATTGAATTAAAATTTTTAGCTGATAATAAAATTTATGTTGAAGTTGATGGTGATACAGGTGTTACCTTAAAAGAATGTATTAGAATTAGTAGAGAAATTGAGCATAATTTAGATAGAGAAGAGGAAGATTTTTCATTAGAAGTTACCTCTCCAGATGTTGCTAATTCATTAAAAGTGAAGAGGCAATATACCAAAAATATCAACCGAATACTTGAAGTTAAATTAAATGATAATTCTATGGTACAAGGTGTTCTTACTAAAGTAACAGAAAGTGAAATTGAGTTAAAGTGGAAAGCAAGGGAGCCAAAACCTATCGGAAAAGGAAAAGTAACTGTAAATAAAAGCGCAATTATACAGTTTGAAAATATACTAGAAGCAAAAGTGAAAATAATATTTTAATTAAGAGAATGCATGGAAAATTTAGCATTAATTGAGTCATTTTCAGAGTTTAAAGGAGATAAAAACATAGATAGAGTTACGCTTATGGCGATACTTGAAGAAGTTTTTAGAGCAGCTTTAAAAAGAAAATTCGGATCGGATGATAACTTTGATATTATTATCAATCCAGATAAAGGAGATTTAGAAATTTGGCGAAACAGAATTGTTGTAGCCGATGGAATGTCTGAAGATGATAATGAAGAAATTGAACTATCTGAAGCTCAAAAAATTGAGCCAGATTTTGAAATTGGTGAAGACGTATCTGAAGAGGTAAAGTTAGTAGACCTTGGAAGAAGAGCAATTTTAGCATTGCGCCAAAACTTAATTTCAAAAATTTATGAGCATGATAGTACAAATACCTTCAAACATTTTAAAACTTTAGAAGGAGATATTTATAGTGCAGAAGTTCATCATATACGTCATAATGCCATTATTTTATTAGACGATGATGGCAATGAATTAGTATTACCAAAAAGCGAACAAATTCGTTCAGATTATTTTAGAAAAGGAGATTCTGTAAGAGGTATTATTAAAACAGTTGAACTTAGAGGAAATAAACCGGTAATTATTTTATCTAGAACATCACCAGAATTTTTAGTTAAATTATTTGAACAAGAAATTCCTGAAGTTTTTGATGGCTTAATAACCATTGAAAAAGTTGCTAGAATACCAGGTGAAAAAGCAAAAGTAGCTGTTGATTCTTATGATGATAGAATTGATCCTGTTGGAGCTTGCGTTGGTATGAAAGGCTCTCGTATTCACGGAATTGTTCGTGAATTAGGAAATGAAAATATAGATGTACTTAACTATACCAAAAACACACAACTTTTTATTGCAAGAGCTTTAAGTCCTGCCAAAGTAGTATCAATGGTTATCCATGAAGAGGAAGGTAGAGAAGATGGCAGAAAAGGAAGAGTTGATGTATTTTTATTACCAGAAGAAGTTTCAAAAGCAATTGGTAAAAATGGTGTAAATATCCGTTTGGCATCTCAATTAACAGGTTATGAATTAGATGTTCAAAGAGAAGGTGTACAAACTGAAGATGATGTTGAATTAACAGAATTTTCTGATGAAATTGAAGCTTGGGTAATTAAAGAGTTCAATAAAATTGGTTTAGATACAGCTAGAAGCGTATTAGAAAAAGATGTAAAAGAACTTCTGAAAAGAACGGATTTAGAAGAAGAAACTATTTTAGAAGTTCAAAAAATATTAAGAGAAGAATTTGAAGACTAATTTCTAAAAATTCTACAATAATTGGCTTAAAGATATAATATATGGCTGACAACAAAACATTGAGACTAAACAAAGTATTAAGAGAATTAAATATCTCCTTAGATAGAGCTGTTGAGCATTTAGCAGGTAAAGGTATTGAAATTGAAGCAAGACCAACTACAAAAATATCTAATGCAGATTACGAAATACTATTGGATGGTTTTCAGACTGACAGAAATAAAAGAGTAGCTTCAGAAGGTGTAAGTGAAGAAAAGCGAAAAGAAAAAGAAGCAATAAAAATTGCTCTTGAAGAAAAGCTTGAGAAAAAACGCCTTGAAGAAGAAGCTAAAAGAGTTGTTGTAAAAGCACAAGCTGAAAAATTAGAAGTTAAAACAGTTGGTAAAATTGATATTGACTCAAAAAAATCTAATAAATTAGAGGAAGCGCCAAAAAAAGAAATAGCTATTAAAGAAACTAAAGTTGAAGAAGTTCCAGCTGTTGAATCTAAGCCAAAAGTTGAAGAAACAAAATCTATTGATAAAGTTACCCCAAAAGAACCTAAAGTTAAAGAGCGTAAAGAAGAAATTGTAGAAGCAACAAAAGTTGATAACACAATTAAAGCTGATGCTGCTAAAACTAAAAAGGCTTCAGTAAAAAAGGTAGAAGACCAACCAAAAGTTTCGAAGAAAGAAGAAAAGAAAGTTGAAACTACATCAAAAACAGATGAAACTTCAGTTGCAATAAATAAAGATGGAGAAGTTGAAGTTGAGACACCTCAAACAATTGAAACTAAATACAAAAAATTATCTGGGCCTAAAATCACTGGTAAAACAATTGATTTAAAACAATTTGAAAGACCCAAAAAGAAAAAGCCAGAAGCAGTTGTTAAAAAAGGAGCTTCAGCGGATTCTAATAAAAAGAAACGAAGAAGAATTGTAAAAAAAGCTCAACCATTTAATACTAGAAAACCAGGTGGTGGTGGAGGTCAAAATAGATCAGGCTCAAGAGGTCCTCAACGTTCAGGAGGAAGAAAACAAATAGTAAAAGTTGAACCAACTGAAGCTGATGTACAAAAACAAGTAAGAGAAACCTTAGAAAAATTACAAGGGAAATCTAAAAAAGGAAAAGGAGCAAAATACAGAAGAGATAAAAGAGATCATCGTCGTGAGCAATCAGAAATAAACGAAGAACTACAAGCATTTGAAAGCAAAGTGCTTAAAGTAACTGAGTTTGTTACGGTAAGTGAAATTGCAACGATGATGAACATACCAGTTACAAGTATTATTTCAACTTGTATGTCTTTAGGAATGATGGTCACAATGAATCAGCGACTAGATGCTGAAACATTAACAATTGTAGCCGAAGAATTTGATTATACTGTAGATTTTGTTGGTGCTGAAGTTGAAGAAGCAATTGAAGAACATCAAGATACTCCAGAAGAGTTAGAGACAAGAGCCCCAATTATTACCATAATGGGACATGTTGATCACGGTAAAACATCCTTATTAGATTATATTCGTGAAGAAAATGTAATTGCAGGAGAATCTGGAGGTATTACACAGCATATTGGTGCTTACAGTGTTGAGTTAAAAAATGGCGAGAAAATTGCATTTTTAGATACACCAGGTCACGAAGCATTTACAGCAATGCGTGCTCGTGGAGGACAAGTTGCTGATATTGTAATTATTGTAATTGCAGCTGATGATGATGTAATGCCACAAACAAAAGAAGCAATTAGTCATGCGCAAGCAGCAGGTGTTCCAATTATTTTTGCAATAAATAAAATTGATAGACCAACTGCTAATCCTGATAAAATTAAGGAACAACTTTCAGCTATGAATTTATTAGTTGAAGATTGGGGAGGGAAAATACAATCACATGAAATTTCAGCGAAAACAGGTCAGGGCATAGATGAATTACTTGAAAAGGTATCATTAGAAGCTGAAATGTTAGATTTAAAAGCAAATCCAAATAAACATGCAGTAGGAACTGTTGTGGAAGCTTTACTAGATAAAGGACGTGGATATGTATCTACAATTTTAGTTCAAGAAGGAACATTGAAAATTGGTGATTACATGCTAGCAGGTAAAAATAGTGGTAAAGTTAAAGCAATGTTTGATGAGCGTGGTAAAAACATGGATGAAGCCGGGCCTTCAACACCAGTATCAATACTTGGGTTAGATGGAGCTCCACAAGCAGGTGATAAGTTTCATATTTTTGAAGATGAAAAAGAGGCGAAACAAATTGCAACAAAACGCGCTCAATTACAACGTGAACAATCTGTTAGAACTCAGCGTCATATTACTTTAGATGAAATTGGGCGAAGAATTGCATTAGGTGAGTTTAAAGAATTAAATATAATCTTAAAAGGTGACGTTGATGGTTCAGTAGAAGCATTAACAGACTCATTCCAAAAATTATCTACAGATGAAATTCAAGTAAATATAATCCATAAAGGTGTAGGTGCTATTACAGAATCTGATGTGTTATTAGCTTCTGCTTCAGATGCAATTATTGTTGGATTTAATGTTAGACCTTCAGGTAATGCAAGATTATTAGCCGATAAGGAAGAAATTGATGTAAGAACTTACTCAATTATTTATGACGCTATTAATGATTTACGCGATGCAATGGAAGGAATGCTTTCTGCTGAAATTAAAGAAGAAGTAACAGGGAATGTTGAAATTAGAGAAATTTATAAGATTTCTAAAGTAGGTAACATTGCAGGTTGTATGGTAGTTAGTGGTAAAATATTAAGAACTTCTAAAATTAGAATTATTAGAGATAGTGTAGTAATTCATTCAGGTGAATTAATAGCTTTGAAACGTTTTAAAGATGATGCTAAGGAAGTTACTAAAGGATTTGATTGTGGTATTCAAATAAAGAATTTTAATAATATTGAAATAGGTGATGTTATCGAAGCATACCATGAAGTTGAAGTTAAAAAGAAACTGAAAAAAAATTAATATAATTATTAGTCATAAAAAAAGCGTGCAATTGCACGCTTTTTTTGTGCTTAAAATCGTTTATATTTTATCCTCTAAAACGATAGCTCCAGAAAATTTTCCTTTAATAATATTTAAAACTCTATCAGCTTCTAAACGAGTATTAAAATTACCAACCTGAGTTTTCCATTCTGGCGATTTATATATTATTTTAATAGTATATTCTGGATATTTAGCATTGAAATTCAGCTTTATTTTATAAGCATCTGTTTCATTACCGTTATATAATTGTATTTTATAAACTATTGAGTTTTTATTTTTTTTGTTAAAAGCTCTTTTTTGCTCAATTAAATTGTCAATTTTTTCATTTTCACTCTGTGAATATAAATTTGTAAAACTTAATAAAAGTGCTAAAAAGACAGTAAATAATAATTTTTTTGGTGAAATAGTCATATAAATTTTAATTTTTTGTCAAATTTAAGATTTTCCTTGAAATCTATATATATTCATTTGCTATTTAGAATGAATATAAATTACGTTTAACATAATTATAACATTTTGATGTTTGGTTATTAATAGTATTTTTGTCAAATCCTTTAAAAATGACTTAAGTCATCTATTTTTAAATGAAAATATTGTACCAAACAAGAAAGAAAATATTTTTTTTAAGTATGAAAAGTGTTAAATTACACAGTCAATTATCAAGATTAGTAGTTAGTAGTCTTGCTTTCCTTTTATTATTTTCACTTAGTTTATCTGCTCAAGAGGCCGATGTAGCCAATGGAGAGAAACTCTTCAAATCTACTTGTGCAGCTTGTCATAGATTAGATAAAAAATTAGTGGGGCCAGCTTTAAAAGGGGTTACAGAAAGAAGAGAACAAGATTGGTTAATTTCTTGGATTAAAGATAGTCCAGGAATGATTAAATCAGGAGACAAAATTGCAATTCAATTGTTTGAAGAAAATAATAAATTGCCAATGACCCAAAATCCTCAATTGTCTAATCAAGATATTATTGATATTTTGGAATATACAAAGGGAACACCTGTGACCAAAGTGGATGCTGCTGTTGAAGTTGACCCTGGAGTTGAAAGAGGTAAGAAAATTTTTAAAGCTAATTGTGCAGCTTGTCATAAATTGGATAAGAAATTAATTGGCCCAGCTTTATTTAAAATAGAAGATAAATATGATGCTGAATGGTTGAAATTATGGATTAAAGACAATACCGCATTGGTAGCTTCTGGTGATAAGTTAGCAAAAACAGCATCAGAATATTCTCCTATTGCTATGACGCCTTTTCCTCAATTATCTGATGAAAATATTGAAGATATATTGAAATATTTAGCTGTTGGAGATGTTAAAAAAGCTGCAGTTGCAACAACTACATCTAAAACAGATCAGGAAATTTTTAATAAACCTGGATTAGGTGTTTTACCATCCTTGGGATTAACCATTTTAGCCTTTTTATTATTATCACTTATTGTTGCGTCAACAACGAATAAAAAGAAGGTAGGAGGAGAAGAAAAAGAAGATAGTATGCTAAAAAGCATGTTTATGAATCCTTTTTTAAGATTCTTAGCCTTAATTTTTGTTTTGTTAGGTTCAGCTTATTTGGTGTTTGCATATTTCATGCAAGTGGGTGTTGATACCGGTTATCAGCCTATTCAACCAATTGCGTTTTCACATGCGGTGCACGCTGGAGATAATAAAATTGATTGTCAATATTGTCATTCATCTGCAAAAAATAGTAAAACTTCAGGAATTCCTTCTGTCAATGTTTGTATGAACTGTCATAAATCAATTACAGAATACAATGGAGAATTATTTGGAGAATACTCTAAAGAAGATTTAGATGGTGAAATTCAAAAAATATACGATGCAGTAGGTTGGGATAAAGACAATTTAGAATACATTGAAGGCGCTAAACAAAAACCAATTGAATGGGTTCGTATTCACAATTTAGCAGATTTCGCATATTATAATCACTCTCAACACGTAACAGTAGCAGGGCTTCAATGTCAAAAATGCCATGGTCCTGTTGAAACAATGCACGAGGTAAAACAATTCTCAAAATTAACAATGGGATGGTGTATTGATTGTCATAAAACAACAGAGGTTGACATGAAAGATAATGGCTATTATAAAAATATCCATGACCAGTTGTCTAAAAAGTATGGTATAGAAAAAGTGACAGTAGCTCAAATGGGTGGTCAAGAATGTGGAAAATGTCACTATTAATAAGAATTTAGAAATAAGTATATATACAATGGCATCAAATAAAAAATACTGGAGAAGCGCCGAAGAATTAAAATCCGATAGTCCTATTGTTGAAAATTTAATGCAAAAAGAATTTGTAGAAGAATTACCTACAGATGAATTTTTGGGAGATAAAGAGAGTTTATCTGAGTCATCAACAACACGTCGTGATTTTTTAAAATATGTAGGATTTTCTACAGCAGCTGTGTCCTTAGCAGCATGTGAAGGGCCGGTAATTAAATCGATTCCTTATGTTATTAAACCAGATAATATAGTTCCTGGAGTAGCTAATTACTATGCTTCAACAATGGCTGAAGGTGGTGAATTTGCAAATATTTTAGTAAAAGTTAGAGAAGGACGTCCAATTAAAATTGAGCCTAATAAAATGGCAGGTAATTGGGGAGCTACTTCAGCAAGAGTTCAAGCATCCGTTCTGTCTTTATATGACAACAATAGATTGCAAGGGCCATTAACTAATGGAGAGCCTACAGATTGGTCTTCATTAGATAAAAAAGTTATTGAAACTTTAAATACATTAAAAGACACTAATGAAAAAATAGTTATTTTAACAGGTACTACTGCAAGCCCTTCATCAAATAAAGTAATTGAAGATTTTATAAAATTTTACAGTAATGTTTCGCATGTTGTGTATGATGCATTATCTGAAAGTGCTGCATTAGATGCCTTTGAAAGTATGTATGGAGTAAGAGCTTTACCAAATTATAAATTTGAAAAGGCTGATGTAATTGTTTCTATTGGAGCTGATTTTTTAGGTGATTGGCAAGGAGGTCAATATAGCGCTGCATATGCTAAGGGAAGAGTTCCTTCAGAAGGAAAAATGTCAAAGCTTATACAATTTGAATCAAATTTATCACTTACAGGTGCAAATGCAGATGTTCGTTTACCAGTAAAACCATCAGAACAAGTTTATGCATTAATTAATTTGTACAATTATGTAACAGGAAATAATTTCCCTTCAAAAGAAACTCCTGTAGATGAAGCTATAAAAAAATCTGCAGAACAACTTAAAAAATCTGGAAATAAAGCAGTTGTAGTTACAGGAATTCAAGATAAAAATGCACAGTTAATTGTAAATGCTTTAAATGAATATTTACAATCTGAAATATATGATATTACTGCTCCTCGTTATGTAAAAGGAGGGAATGATGCAGATGTTGAGAAATTGATTTCTGAAATGCAAGTAGGAAAAGTAGGAGCTTTGTTAGTTTATAACACAAACCCTTCTTATTCTTTACCAAGTACAACAAAATTTAATGAAGCATTAAAAAAAGTAAAAATATCAATTAGTTTTGGTATGTCTTCCGATGAAACAGCAAATCAAACTCAGTTTGTTGCTACAACACCACATTATTTAGAATCTTGGGGTGATGCGCATTTTCAAGCGGGTAACTACAGTTTAATGCAACCAACAATACAACATTTGTTTGATACGCGTCAGTTTGAAGATAGTCTTTTAACTTGGATGGGAGAAAATAAAAACTACTATCAATTTATAAAAGAAAATTGGGCAGTAACTATTTTAAATGGTGAATCTTGGAATAAAGTACTGCATGATGGTATTTACACAAATGAAGAAGAAATTTTATTTACTAAAAATGAAATAGATATAGCAAATATAGCTGCTACTTTACTAAGTAATACGAAACCTGCTGATTTTGAATTAAATTTATATGCCAAAATTGGTTTAGGAGATGGAAAACAAGCTAATAATCCTTGGTTACAAGAATTACCAGATCCAATAACAAGGACAAGTTGGGATAATTATATGACAATTTCTGCTGCTGATGCAGAGAAATTAGGACTAGAAAATTGGACGGTTAGTGATGGAGCATTAAACGGGAGTTTAGTGAACCTTAGAGTAGGTGAAAATACATTGCAAAGTGTACCAGTTTTAATTCAACCAGGACAAGCTAAAGGAAGTATTGGTTTAGCCGTTGGTTATGGGAGAGAAGCTGGTATGCAACAAGAAATGATGACTGGTGTAAATGCATTTTCATTGATGCAAGATTTCAAACCATTTCAACCGGTTACTATTGAAAAAATTGATGGTGAACATGAATTTGCTTGTGTGCAATTGCAACACACCATTATGGGGCGTGATGAAATTATCAGAGAAACTACTTTAGATAATTTTATAAACCAACCGAAAGAAGAATGGAATAAGACTCCAGAATTTTCATTAAACCATGTGGAGGTTCCTGCTGAACGTGTTGATTTATGGGAGAAATTTGATGATACTATTGGGCATCATTTTAATTTATCTATTGATTTAGCAACATGTACTGGTTGTGCAGCTTGTATTGTAGCTTGTCATGCCGAAAATAACGTACCAGTTGTTGGAAAACAAGAAATAAGAGTAAGTAGAGATATGCATTGGTTACGTATTGATAGGTATTATACCTCAGATATGACTAATGAAAAGGCAAAAGAAGATGATATTTTTGGAACGGGAGAAATGTTTAATACCATGACCATTCCTCAAGAAAATCCTCAAGTAGCTTTTCAACCAGTAATGTGTCAACATTGTAATCATGCGCCTTGTGAAACTGTTTGTCCAGTTGCTGCAACTTCACATGGACGTCAAGGTCAAAATCACATGGCATATAATCGTTGTATAGGTACTCGATATTGTGCAAATAACTGTCCATATAAAGTAAGACGTTTCAACTGGTTTAAATATCCAGATAATAGTGAGTTTGACTTTAATATGAACAACGATTTAGGTAAAATGGTTTTAAATCCAGATGTTGTTGTACGTTCAAGAGGTGTTATGGAAAAATGTTCTATGTGCTTACAAAAAACACAATTGAGTATTTTAGTAGCCAAACGAGAAGGTCGTCCTGTTACGGATGATGAATTCCAAACGGCTTGTTCAAGTTCTTGTCCTACAGGATCCATGGTTTTTGGAGATGTAAATGATAAGCAAAGTGAAGTAGCTCATTTAATTGAAGATGAAAGAGGTTTTCATTTACTTGGAGAAATAGGTACAAAACCAAATGTTATGTATCATTTAAAAGTTAGAAATACAGAAGAATTATAAATAAAATAAAGATTTATATTAAATTATGTCTCATTACGAAGCACCCATTAGAGAACCATTAATATATGGTGATAAAAGTTATCATGATATTACTATTGATGTAGCTGCACCTGTAGAAGGTAAAGCCAATAAAAAATGGTGGATTGCATTTACAATTGCATTAATAGCCTTTTTATATGGAATAGGATGTATTGTTTATACTATTGGAATAGGAATTGGAGTATGGGGTTTGAATAATAGAGTTAACTGGGCCTGGGATATTACCAATTTTGTTTGGTGGGTAGGTATTGGGCATGCAGGAACATTAATTTCAGCCGTATTGTTATTATTTCGCCAAAAATGGAGAATGGGTATTAATCGTTCTGCAGAAGCAATGACAATTTTTGCGGTTTTTCAAGCAGGATTATTTCCAATAATACATATGGGTAGAGTATGGAATGCATTTTACGTACTACCATTACCAAACGCATTAGGTTCATTATGGGTTAATTTTAATTCACCATTATTATGGGATGTTTTTGCTATTTCAACATACCTTTCAGTATCATTGGTATTCTGGTACACAGGATTATTACCTGATTTTGCAATGTTAAGAGATAGAGCTGTTAGACCTTTTCAAAAGAAAATTTATGGATTATTAAGTTTTGGGTGGTCAGGTAGATTAAAAGATTGGCAACGTTTTGAAGAAGTTTCTTTGGTCTTAGCTGGTTTGGCTACACCCTTGGTATTGTCAGTTCACACTATTGTGTCAATGGACTTTGCTACATCGGTAATTCCAGGATGGCATAGTACAATATTTCCACCATATTTTGTTGCAGGAGCAATTTTCTCAGGATTTGCAATGGTTCAAACGTTGTTATTAATTATGAGAAAAGTTTCTAATTTAGAAGCTTATATAACGAAAGTTCATATCGAAAATATGAATAAAGTAATTTTATTAACTGGAGGTATCGTTACTGTAGCATATATAACAGAATTTTTTATAGGATGGTATTCAGGAAGTAGTTATGAGGATTATACTTATTTATCTATTGGAGCTGCAACAGGTCCTTATTGGTGGGCTTTTTGGGCATTAATTACATGTAATTTTATATTTCCACAAACACTTTGGTTTAAAAAATTAAGAACAAATTTTGTTTGGTCATTCTTTATTTCAATTGTGATAAATATAGGAATGTGGTTTGAACGATTTGATATTATCGTTATTGATTTAAGTAGAGGTCATTTGCCATCATCTTGGACAATGTTCTCACCTACATTTGTAGATATAGGTATTTTTATAGGTACCATAGGCTTTTTCTTTGTGTTATTTTTATTATATGCTAGAACTTTTCCAGTAATAGCACAAGCAGAGTTAAAAAGCATTTTGAAATCATCAGGAGAAAATTATAAAAAATTAAGAGAAGACAACCATGAGTAGTACAACGTTACAAGCTATTTTTAATGATGATGATGTGCTTTTAAAAGCTGTTAAAGATTTAAAAGCTGCAAATTATCATATAGAAGAAGTGTTTACACCTTTTCCAGTGCACGGACTTGAAAAAGCCGTAGGCTTACCCGATACACGAATTGCAATTACTGCATTTATTTATGGTGTAATTGGTTTTTCTTTTTCTGTTTGGATGATGAATTATATGATGGTGGCAGATTGGCCACAAAATATTGGAGGTAAGCCAAGTTTTAGTTTTGCTGAAAATATGCCTGCTTTTGTTCCAATTATGTTTGAATTAACAGTATTTTTTGCAGCGCATTTAATGGTTATTACTTTTTATATGAGAAGTAGATTATGGCCTTTTAAAAAAGCTGAAAATCCTGATACTAGAACAACAGATGATCATTTCTTATTAGAAGTGTCTACAACTGAGAACGTAAAAGCATTAGAAGATTTATTAAAAACTTTAAATGCTAAAGAAATTAAAACAAAAGCATAAAGAATAATGAAACAGATATTTAACTTATTAATAGTAGTTGTATTAACAATTAGTTTAAGCTCTTGTTATAGTAATAAACAAAAACCTAATGCCCGTTATATGGCAAGTACTGATATGTACGCACCTATAAGTTATGAAACATATGGTAAAAATCCAAATTTTAAAGATGGTTTAGAGGCGCAAGCACCTGTTGCAGGTACTATTTTTAGAGGGGAAGTACCTTATGAAATTCCAAATACAGATGAAGGTTATGAGTTAGCCAAAGAAACATTAAAATCACCTTTAGAAGTAAATGCTGAAAATTTAGAAAAAGGAGAAGCATTATATACAATTTATTGTAATACCTGCCATGGAAAAAAGGGAGATGGGCAAGGAGTACTTGTGCAAAGAGATAAGTTTTTAGGAGTTCCAAATTATAAGGATAGAGTTATTACTCAAGGAAGTATTTACCATGTTATTATGTATGGAAGAAATATGATGGGATCACATGCTTCACAATTAAAAAATAATGAGCGTTGGCAAATCGTTCAATATGTAGAAAAATTAAGAGCAGATTTGCTACAATAAAAAGCCTCAAAAAAATAAGATAGATATTAAAGATATGTATAGTTTTTCAAAAAGATTAAAGTTAAGCGCCATCATTTTTATGATTTTAGGAGCTTTGGGTATTGCCTATGGTTTTTATGCTTCACCTAGTACTACTGATGATGTTCAAAAAATGATGATGCATCAAGAAAATGAGCATGCATCAGAAAAAGTAGAAAATATAGTAGAACATTCTGAAAATAGCGTTGAATCTCATAATGAAGAAGCCAATCATCATGAAGAAGATAGTCATTTAACTCATGCATTACATTCAATGCAAAATAGACCTTATACAGCTGTATTTATTGCGATGTTTTTCTTTTTTATGATAGCTCTTGGTACACTTGTATTTTATGCAATTCAATATGCTTCTCAAGCAGGATGGTCAATTGTTTTACTGAGAGTAATGGAAGGTATTACTGCTTATTTGTTACCAGGATCATTATTTATATTGGCTTTTTTAATAATTTCAGCAGCTAACGGTCATCATTATTATGTATGGATGAATCCAGATTTTTACGATCCACAAAGTGAGCATTATGATGAAATTTTGGTAGGTAAAAGTTGGTGGCTAAATACTCCATTTTGGATGATTAGAGCATTCATATTTTTATTAGGTTGGAATATTTATCGTTATTTTGCTGTAAAATTTTCTTTGGCACAAGATTCTTCAACAGACTTAACGTATTATAAAAAGAGTATGAAAATATCTATATTTTTTCTATTATTCTTTGTAATAACAGAATCTATGATGTCTTGGGATTGGATTATGTCCTTAACACCACATTGGCAAAGTTCATTATTTGGTTGGTATGTATTTTCTTCTTTATTTGTATCTGCAATAACGGTAATTGCAATGGTAGCTATTTATTTAAGATCTAAAGGTTATTTACCAAAAGTGAATGATAGTCATTTACATGATTTAGCGAAATTCATGTTTGGATTTAGTATTTTCTGGACCTATTTATGGTTTTCACAGTTTATGTTGATTTGGTATGCGAATATGCCTGAAGAAACCACGTATTTTATACCTAGATTATTGGGGTCTTATCAAATTTTATTTATTGGAATGTTATTACCAAATTTTATTTTCCCTATTTTAATTTTAATGAATAGTGATTATAAAAGAATTCCTTGGTTTATTATAGCAACAGGTATTTTAATATTGGTAGGACATTATGTAGATATTTACGTGATGATTACACCTCCAACTGTAGGAAGCCATTGGAGCATTGGAATACCAGAAATTAGTGCTGTTTTATTCTTTTTAGGATTGTTTATTTATGTTGTTTTTACAGCATTAACAAAAGCACCTTTATTGGTAAAAGGGAATCCATTTTTAAAAGAAAGTGAACATTTTCACTATTAAAACATATAAAATCATTTAGAAAAGAGTCCTGAATACATTTTATTCAGGATTTTTTTTATATTTGGTATCATTATACTAACAACTAACTAAAAAATATGACAGCATTACTATTTGTTTTACTGGCTATTGTAATTGCCGTATCAATATGGCAAGTAACAAGTATACTTAATTTAAAGAGTACTATAGCCACAGAAAAAGACAATAATACACAAGGGATATTATTTGCGGTTTTTGGAATTTTCTTCTACGGATTAATGATTTTTTCATTTTGGAAGTATTCTGTAATTTTACTTCCTGAGTCTGCATCTGTTGAAGGTGAAGAATATGATACACTTTATTTAATAACAATGTTATTAATACTGTTTGTTCAAGCAGTAATGCAATTTTTGCTATTCTTTTTTGCTTTTAAGTATAGAGGAATAAAAGGTAGAAAAGCGTTGTTTTATGCAGATAGTACTAAATTAGAAATTATTTGGACAGTTATTCCTACAATAGTTTTATTTGGATTAGTTTTATATGGTTTGACGGTTTGGAATGATGTAATGGATGCATCAACTGCTGAAGAACCACTAATTGTTGAGATTTATGCTAAACAATTTCAATGGGAAGCACGTTATGCGGGTGATGATAATGAATTAGGGTTAGCAAATGTTCGTAAAATTAAAGGCATTAACACCATGGGTGTTGATATGACAGATAAAAACGCCCTAGATGATATTCCTACAAGAGAGCTTCATTTACCTAAAGGGCGTAAAGTTGTTTTTAAATTCCGTTCTCAAGATGTATTGCACTCTGCATTTATGCCGCACTTTAGAGCTCAAATGAATTGTGTTCCAGGAATGGTAACCCAATTTGCTTTTACACCAAAATTAACTACTGAAGAAATGAGAGCAAATGATAAAACAATTGCTAAAGTAGCAGGAATTAATAAAATTAGAGCAGAGAAAGGAGAAGATCCATATGAATTTGATTATTTGTTATTGTGTAATAAAATTTGTGGAGCTTCACATTACAATATGCAAATGAAAATTATTGTTGAAGATGAAGCAGCGTTTAATACTTGGCTGAAAGATCAAAAAACAATGGCTCAAGTTCTTCAATAAAAATTTAACTACTAGACTACTAAAAAAAATACATAATATGTCAAATCATCATCATAAAGAAACATTTATAACAAAATACGTTTTTAGTACCGACCATAAAATGATTTCTAAGCAGTATTTAATTACTGGAATTTTTATGGGAATTATAGGTGTATTCATGTCAATGCTATTTCGTTTGCAAATTGCTTGGCCAGATCATTCATTTAGTTTAATTGAAGCTTTTTTAGGGCACCACCAAGACAGTGGAGTTATGACACCTGATATCTATTTGGCATTGGTTACTATTCACGGTACAATTATGGTGTTTTTTGTATTAACAGCAGGCTTAAGTGGTACTTTTAGTAATTTATTAATACCACTACAAATAGGTGCTAGAGATATGGCATCAGGATTTTTAAATATGGTGTCGTATTGGTTGTTCTTTTTATCAAGTGTTATTATGCTTTCTTCATTATTTATTGAAGCAGGTCCTGCAGCAGCAGGTTGGACAATTTATCCTCCATTAAGTGCTTTACCACAAGCAATTCCAGGATCAGGAATGGGAATGACACTTTGGTTAATTTCTATGGCAATATTTATTGCATCTTCATTATTAGGCGCCTTAAATTATATTGTAACAGTTTTAAATTTAAGAACAATTGGAATGAAAATGACAAGATTGCCTTTAACAATTTGGGCTTTCTTTGTAACGGCTATTATTGGTGTAGTTTCATTTCCAGTATTATTATCTGCTGCATTATTGTTGATTTTTGATAGAAGTTTTGGAACATCTTTTTTCTTATCAGATATTTTTATTCAAGGTGAAGTATTACATTATCAAGGTGGTTCACCAGTATTATTTGAACATTTATTTTGGTTTTTAGGGCATCCTGAAGTTTACATTGTATTATTACCAGCATTGGGAATTACTTCTGAAATTATTTCAACAAACTCTAGGAAACCAATTTTTGGTTATAGAGCAATGATAGGTTCAATTATAGCAATTGCATTTTTATCTACAATTGTTTGGGGACATCATATGTTTGTATCTGGTATGAATCCTTTTTTAGGATCAGTATTTACATTTACAACACTTTTAATTGCAATTCCATCAGCAGTTAAAGCATTTAATTATTTAACCACACTTTGGAAAGGTAACCTACAAATGAATCCCGCCATGTTGTTTTCAATAGGTTTGGTATCTACATTTATTTCTGGAGGATTAACTGGGTTGGTACTTGGAGATAGTGCATTAGATATTAATGTGCACGACACGTATTTTGTAGTAGCTCACTTTCATTTAGTAATGGGGGTTTCAGCTATTTATGGAATGTTTGCAGGAGTATATCATTGGTTTCCTAAAATGTATGGAAAAATGATGAATAAAACACTAGGATATTGGCATTTTTGGCTAACTGCAGTTGCTGCTTACGGAGTGTTTTTTCCAATGCACTTTATAGGTTTGGCAGGTTTACCACGTAGATATTATGCAAATACAGCATTCCCATTATTTGATGATGTAGCCGATGTAAATGTTGTAATCACATTATTTGCAATTTTAGGAGGAGCAGCACAACTAATTTTCTTAGCAAATTTCTTTATAAGTATTTATAAAGGGAAAAAAGCAGCACAAAACCCTTGGAGATCTAATACATTGGAATGGACAACACCTGTTGAGCATATTCATGGAAACTGGCCAGGAGAACTACCAACAGTGCATCGTTGGCCTTACGATTACAGCAAAGTATATGGAGAAAATCATGAAAACCAAGGAGAATATGTCCACGGAGAAGATTTTGTTCCTCAAATCGTACCATTGAAAGATGGCGAAGAAGAATCTTAAAATATATTAATAGTCTATAAATAAAAAACCTTTCTATTTTTTTAGAAAGGTTTTTTATTTCTGCTATCTTTGTTTTTATGAATGAAAACTTGAATCCTGAAAAAGAACATTTTACCTCTGAAGAATTAGACGTTGAAAAAAAATTACGTCCACTAACATTTGATGATTTTACAGGGCAAGAACAAGTTTTAGATAACTTAAAAATTTTTGTTGAGGCTGCCAATCAAAGAGAGGAGGCTTTAGATCATACACTATTTCACGGACCTCCAGGATTAGGAAAAACAACTTTAGCACATATTTTAGCAAATGAATTAAATGTTGGTTTAAAAATCACATCGGGTCCAGTATTAGATAAACCTGGTGATTTGGCAGGTTTATTAACAAATTTAAGTGAACGAGATGTATTATTTATTGATGAAATACATAGGTTAAGCCCAATTGTTGAAGAATACTTATATTCAGCAATGGAAGATTATCGTATAGATATTATGATCGAATCTGGTCCAAATGCACGTACTGTTCAAATAGATTTAGAACCATTTACACTTATTGGTGCAACAACACGTTCGGGGTTATTAACTGCACCAATGAGAGCTCGTTTTGGAATTAGCAGTCGTTTGCAATACTATAAAACAGAACTGTTAACTACAATTGTACAACGAAGTGCTTCTATTTTAAAAGTTCCAATTTCTATGGAATCAGCAATTGAAATTGCAGGTAGAAGTAGGGGTACACCTCGTATTGCAAATGCTTTATTACGCAGAGTTCGTGATTTTGCACAAATAAAAGGCGATGGAAATATCAATATAGAAATTGCAAAATTTGCACTAAATGCCTTAAATGTTGATGCGCATGGTTTGGATGAAATGGATAATAAAATCTTAACCACTATAATCGATAAATTTAAAGGCGGGCCTGTTGGTATTAGTACCATTGCAACTGCAGTAGGAGAAAATACTGAAACCATAGAAGAAGTATACGAACCTTTTTTAATTCAAGAAGGTTTTATTATGCGTACACAGCGTGGAAGAGAAGTTACGGAGTTGGCTTATAAGCATTTAGGGAAAACAAAATCCAATTCCCAAAATAAATTATTTTGATTTTAGTGATCTAGATCACAATACAAAAAAATGTTCGTAGTACTTTTGTTTTAAATATTACTACTAAAATCTGAAATGACTTTAAAACAATTTTTTCCTTTTTTAACTTGGCTTCCAATGGTTCGGCATACTTGGAAAGATGATTTAATTGCAGGATTAACAGGTACCATAATTGTAATTCCACAAGCTGTTGCCTTTGCAATGATTGCTGGTATGCCTCCGGTTTATGGTTTTTATACAGCTATGTTAACACCAGTTATAGCTGCGCTTTTCGGATCTTCATATCATTTAGTGTCTGGTCCAACCACTACAAGTTCCATTGTTTTGTACTCCATAATAAGTAAATATATTAATCCTACAAATGATATTGAAGCGTTTGTTTCATTAGCTATTTTACTATCTTTTATGGCAGGGGTTATTAAACTTTTTATGGGAATTGCACGAATGGGAAAATTGGTAAATTTTGTTTCAAATTCTGTAATTATAGGTTTTTCAGCAGGAGCAGGTGTATTAATTGCATTTAAACAACTCAAACATATTTTCGGAATAAAAGTTCCTCAAGGAAGTTCATTTTCACATATTATTGAATTTATCACTTTTCATTTGTCTGAAATAAATTGGTATGTATTTGCCGTGGCGATGGGAACTTTATTACTGGCATTAATAATTAGAAAAATTAAAAAAATATCTAAGTTGTATATGTTGTTTGCTATGATATTTGGAAGTTTTTTGGCTATTTGGTTAGGTGGTGGTTTGCACGGTATTGAAACTGTAGGAAGCATTCCTTCTAATTTACCACCTTTTAAATTGCCTGATTTTGATTATAATAATATGCGAATGTTAAATTCTGGGGCTATTATTTTGGCTACTTTAGGTTTGGTTGAAGCTGCAGCCATTTCACGTTCAATAGCTTTACATACACATCAAAAATTAAATATAAATCAAGAATTTGTATCTCAAGGGATATCCAATGTGGTTTCTAGCTTTTTCTCATGTTATACAAGCTCAAGCTCTTTTACAAGATCCAGCATAAATTATCAATCTGGAGCTAAAACACCTTTATCTGCATTTATATCTGCATTTGGATTAATGTTTATCGTCTTATTTTTTGCAAAATATGCTGCTTTTTTACCCAAAGCGGCAATGGGCGGAATTATTTTATTGGTTGGTTATAATTTAATCGATTTTAAACATATTAAGTTAATTTTTAAAAGTAGTAAACGAGAATTGATAGTTTTTAGTGCTACCTTCTTGGGAACCTTATTTTTAGATCTTCAACAAGCATTAATTATAGGTATATTTTTCTCCTTATTTTTCTACTTAGAAAGAACTTCAAAACCTAATATTGCAGTATTGGGATTAGATACTACCAACAGATTTATAAATATCATTAGAAATAAAAGTGCAAAGGAATGCCCACAATTAAACATTATACGTGTAGATGGTTCGTTATATTTTGGTGCTGTTGAATCTATTTCAAATTATTTTTCTGATTTATACGAAAATAATGACGGAAAACACTTATTAGTTATAGCTGAAGGTATTAATTTTATTGATTTAGCTGGTGCTGAATGGTTAATGCATGAAGTTGAAAAATGGGAAACTACTAATCGTGTGATTTATTTTAGTGGCATGAAATTAGTTGGACAAAATGTACTAATTAAAGGTGGTTTTTTTGAAAAAATAGGGTATAATCATTTTTTTAAAGATAAAAAAACAGCCATTGAAACCATTTACCAAAAATTAGATATGAAAATTTGTGAAACCTGTAAGGTGAAAACTTTTATGGAATGTTCCAAAAACTAAATATTTTATAAAATTTAAAATTAACGTATTTATTAGATGAAATTAGCAAATATATTTCCATTTTTAGATTGGTTACCTAATTATAAAAAACAATGGTTTAAAGGTGATTTTTCGGCGGGGTTAACGGTTGGAATTATGTTAATACCACAAGGTATTGCTTACGCTATGATTGCAGGATTACCACCAATTTATGGTTTATATACAGCAATGATTCCTCAATTTGTATATGCATTTTTTGGTACATCACGCCAATTAGCAGTTGGACCCGTAGCTATGGATTCTTTAATTGTAGCATCAGGTGTTGGAGTTATTGCAACTGTAGGTTCAGAACACTTTATTGAATTGGCAATTTTGCTTGCCATGCTTATGGGATTAATGCAAATAGCATTTGGAGTATTTAGATTAGGTTTTTTAGTCAATTTTTTGTCAAAACCAGTAATTAGTGGTTTTACTTCTGCCGCTGCATTAATTATAGGATTAAACCAGTTAAAGCATCTGTTGGGTATTAATATTCAACGGAATAATCAACTACAATTTTTGGTGGTTGATGCCTTCAAACATTTTAATGAAATTAATGTTTTTACTTTAATTATAGGAGTAAGTTCTATTTTAATTTTAATAGTTATGAAACGGTATTTTAAAAAAATACCTGCGGCATTAATAGTTGTTATATTGGGAGTTCTTTTTGTTAAAATATTCAATTTAGAAGAATATGGAGTGAAAATAGTAGGAGATATTCCAAAAGGATTACCACATTTTAAAATTCAACAGTTTAATGTAGAAACTATAAAGGAACTTAGTCCAATTGCATTAACATTAGCATTAATAGCTTTTATGGAAGCAATTTCTGTTGCAAAAGCAATAGAAGCAAAGCACATGAATTATAAAGTAAAAGCAAATAAAGAATTAATAGCTTTAGGCTTAGGAAATTTGGTAGGCTCTTTTTTTCAAAGTTATCCATCAACAGGTGGTTTTTCAAGAACCGCTGTAAATGATCAAGCAGGAGCAAAAACACCATTATCTGCTATTATTGCTGCAATAGTAGTAGGACTAACATTATTATTTTTAACACCATTATTTTATTATTTGCCAAAAGCTGTTTTAGCAGCAATTATTATGGTTGCAGTGTTTGGTTTATTGGATTTTAAAGTTCCAAAACAACTTTTGAAATATACTAAAAGAGATTTAATTATTTTGAATGTTACCTTATTGATTACTGCAACAGTTGGCATTAAAGAAGGTATTATAACAGGTGTTATTTTATCTTTAGTCATGCTAATATATAAATCTACAAAACCGCATGTGGCTATTTTAGGAAATGTTCCAAATACTTATTTGTATAGAAATATAAAAAGATTCGACCAATTAATTGTTCTTAAGGATGTTTTGATTATTCGTTTTGATGCACAACTTCATTTTGCAAATACTACTTATTTTAAAGATACTATTTATAATGAAGCACAAAATAAAGGGAAAGATTTAAAAATTATTATTATTGATGGTGAAAGCTTAAATAATTTGGATAGTAGTGGTGTGTATGCTTTAGAAGAAATATTAAAATATTTTAAAGAAAAAACTATTGAGCTTTATTTTACAGGATTAAAAGGCCCTGTGCGTGATACTATTTATAAGTCAAATATTATTAAAAATATTGGGCAAGAATATTGTTTTATGAGTATTCAAGAAGCGATAGATTATTATCAGTCTAAAACTAATACTACTAATAATAAAGCATATACACAGCAAACGAACCGTTAACAATGTGATGTGTATCACAAAAAGTAATCTGTAATTTATTATTTTGGAGCACTTTAATTAACTATTAAAAAATCGGAAAATGAAAGTAGAACAATTATTTACTGGCTGTTTAGCGGAAATGGCATATTATATTCATTCTAATGGCGAAGCCGCTATTATTGATCCCTTAAGAGAAACTGAACCATATTTAGAAATGGCAAAAGCTGATGGAGCAAAGATAAAATATATATTCCTAACTCACTTTCATGCTGATTTTGTTTCTGGTCAAGTAGATTTAGCAAAAGCAACAGGTGCCACCATAGTTTTTGGTCCAAATGCTGAAGCTGAATATGATTTGCATCAAGGAACAGATGGGGAGGAATTTAAAATTGGAGCAATAAAAATCACCTTATTACACACACCAGGTCATACCATGGAATCATCATCTTATTTAATAACAGATGAAAATGGAAACACACCGTATGTGTGTACAGGAGATTGTTTATTTATTGGCGATGTTGGTCGTCCAGATTTAGCAGTAAAATCAGGAACGTTAACTCAAGCAGATTTAGCAGGTCATTTATTTGATTCTCTTCGAAATAAAATAATGACATTGCCAGATGACATTATTGTGTATCCAAATCATGGAGCAGGTTCGGCTTGTGGAAAAAATATGAGTTCTGAAACTTTTGACACCCTAGGTAATCAAAAGAAAACAAATTATGCTTTGAGAGCAGATATGACTAAAGAAGAATTTATTGATGAAGTTACTACAGGATTAAAACCACCACCACAATATTTTGGAAACAATGTTCGAATGAACAAGGGTATAAATACAAGTATTGATGATATATTACACAGAGGTGCAACTCCTATTGACGCTGATACGTTTAAAGAAATGAGTGAGCAAAAAGATATTTTGGTGATTGATACACGTTCTAAAGAAATTTACGCTGAAGAAGGTACTGTTCCTGGAGCATGGTATATTGGTGTTGATGGAAATTTTGCTCCTTATGTAGGTGCTTTAGTAAAAGACATTAATCAAAAAATAATTTTTATTGCTGAAGGAGGAAGAGAACACGAGGTTGTTACTCGTTTTTCTCGTGTAGGATATGATAATACTCTAGGATATTTAAGAGGAGGAATGCACGCATGGAAAGCTGCGGGTCATGAATTTGATCAAATAGGCTCTATATCTGCAATTCAATTTGCAAATAGATTGAAAGAAGGCTCTATGGAAATACCTATGGATGTTAGAAAAGAAACGGAATATCAATCTGAACATGTTGTGGGTGTAGGCAATTTCCCTTTAGATACGATTCACGCTAACTTTGCCGAGATAAATGCTGATAAAGAGTATTTCTTACATTGTGCAACGGGTTACCGTTCGTTAATTGCTGCATCTATTTTTCAAGCAAATGGAGTTGCTAAAGTAACTGACGTAAGAGGTGGATTTGAAGACATTAAAGATAGTGGTGCAGAACTTACAGATTATGTTTGTCCAACTACCCTATTATAACAATTAAATAGGTAATAAAAAGGGAGTTAATATATAACTCCCTTTTTTTGTTTAAAAGTAACTTTAGTTACTGCTTAAATATATTTGTAAATATATATTTGCCAAAAAATCAAAAACATATATAAATGAAGTTATCTTTAAAAATAGCATTTTTGCTACTATTTATTAGTGTTATTAACTTTAGTTGTGAATCTAATAAAAAATCTAACAACGTAAGTGATAATTCAATAAACCAGATTAAAAAAGGAGAAGTTTTCCTTTTAACCCCAGCAGAATTTAAAGAAAAATCTGTTAATCACATAATTATAGATGTGCGTACGCCCTATGAATTTAAACAAGGTTTTATTAAAGGTGCAGTAAGTATTAATTATTTTGATAGAAAATTTTTAGAAAATTTTACAAGTTATGATAAAAATGAACCTATTTTTATCTATTGTAAATCAGGAAATAGGTCTTCATCTGCTTCAAAAAAATTAGCAAAAGCAGGATTTTTAAAAGTGTATGATATGCGTGGAGGGATTTTAAATTGGAATAGAAATAACAATCAAATAGAAAAATATTAATAATGAAAAAAGTTATAATTTTTATATTTTTAGTTGGTATAATCTCATGCAATAATAAACTTTCTAGAAAGGAAAAACAAGATTACATTTCAAAAGGAAAAGAAATTACTCAAGCTTCATTTAAAGAATTAAGCACTAATTTAATGGTGCAAATGAAGTTGGGTGGTCCAGCACAAGCAGTTCCGTTTTGTAATCATGAAGCAATGCCAATTACTAATAAAATGGCTAAAAAGTTCAATGTTACAATTAAAAGAACTTCAGATAAAATAAGAAATCCAAAAAATAAAGCATCAGTAAGAGAGTTGAAAATTATTAAAGAGTATAAGTTTTTAATTCAAAACAAAAAAGAGGTAATTCCAATTGTAGAATTAGATGAAGGTAATCTAAAACATTTTTACGCACCAATTAAATTAAATGCTAAGTGCTTAACTTGTCATGGAAAATTAGAAGGTCAACTAAGTATTAAAACAGATTCATTAATTAAATCGTTATATTTAAACGATAAAGCAATTGGATATAATGAAGGCGATTTAAGAGGAATTTGGAGTATAGCATTTAAAAATTAAATAATTATGGCAAAAGTAGTAGTTTTAGGAGCGGGTATTTCTGGGCATACGGCAATTTCATATTTGAGTAAATATCTAAAAAAAGACCATGAAGTAGTGATGGTTTCACCCAATAGTAATTTTCAATGGATTCCTTCAAATATTTGGGTTGGAGTTGGTTTAATGACACCAGATCAAGTGAAATTTAAATTAGCACCGGTTTACAAAAAAATTGGTGTTGATTTTAAGCAAGCATTAGCAACATCAATTCATCCAGAAGGTGATTCTGAAAATGAAAAGGGGTTTGTTACCATTAAATATGTTTCAGGAGAAAATGAAGGGAAAGAAGAAAAAGTAACCTACGATTATTTAATAAACGGAACAGGGCCAAAACTTAATTTTGAGGCTACTGAAGGATTGGGCCCAAAGAAATTCACACAATCTGTTTGTACATATGATCACGCAGAACTTGCCTGGGGAAAACTTCAAGAATCTTTCAAAAAAATGGAAAATGGAGAGCGTCAAACATTTTTAGTTGGAACTGGCCATCCTTTGGCAACGTGTCAAGGTGCTGCTTTTGAATATATATTAAATATTGCATTTGAAGTTGGAAAAAGAAAATTATCGCATTTAGCAGATATGTGGTGGATTTCAAATGAATATGAATTAGGAGATTTTGGTATGGGTGGTGCCTATATTAAAAGAAATGGATATATAACTCCAACTAAAATATTTACTGAATCAATTTTAAAGGAATATGGAATACGTTGGATAAAAAGGGCTGGTGTTCAAAAAGTTGAAGAAGGAAAAGCTTATTATGAAAATTTAAGAGGAGAGCACCATACAAAAGAGTTTGATTTTGCGATGTTAATTCCTGGTTTTACAGGTGCAGGAATGAAAGCTTTTAATAAAGATAATGTAGACATTAGCACAGAAGTATTTGTAGGAAATGGAATGATGAAAGTTGATGCTGATTATACACCTAAAGCGTATGAAGATTGGAGAGCTGAAGATTGGCCATCAACTTATCAAAGCCAAAAATATGATAATATATATGCCGCAGGTATTGCATTTGCACCACCTCACGGCATGTCTAAACCTATGGAAAGTCCAAATGGGACAAAAATATTTCCAACACCTCCAAGAACAGGGATGCCATCAGGTGTTATTGGAAAAATTATTGCTCAAAATATTATTCATTCTATAAAAGTTGGTAAAATTGAGCATCCTCATACAGCATCTATGGCTAAAATGGGCGCGGCTTGTATTGTATCTGCGGGATATGGATTGTTTAAAGGTCAGGCGGCAGTAATGACTGTGAATCCAATTGTTCCAGATTGGGAAAAATATCCTAAATGGGGTAGAAATATTAAAGATACAGTAGGTGTTGTTGGAACTGCAGGGCATTGGATGAAATTATTTATGCACTATATGTTTCTGTACAAAGCAAAAGCAAAGCCATTTTGGTGGTTAATTCCTGAATAGTTAGTACTAATTTAATTTAAAAGTGATGAAAAAAAGTAAAGAAAAAACAATACCATATAGTAATATTTCTTTTGGAACAGAGCCAACTAGATTAGTGCGTTTTATGAGGGTATGCTTTATATTTCAAGTTTATAATTTTTTTAAACTGAATTTAAAAGTGATGAAAATTGTTGTTGGAGGGCATTCATAGCAAATATATTTTGTAATTTTACGCAATCAAAAAAATCAAAAAATGACAACAATAGAAATATTAAATTTAAAATGTGGAGGTTGTGCCAACACCGTTGAAAAAGGGGTTACAGCGATAGATGGTGTTAATAATGTTTCTGTAAATGTTGAAACTTCAAGAGTAACAATAGATACTACAGAAGAATCAATAGTAACTATAGTTAAGCAAAAATTAGCAAGTTTAGGATATCCTGAAGTTGGGGCTGATAACACTATTATTCATAAAGCAAAATCGTTTGTAAGCTGTGCTACAGGTAGAATGACTTCTGAAAAATAAAATTTTAGTTTAAAATGAAAACAAAACCATTATTTGTGATTTATATCACAAATAATGGTTTTGTTTTTTCTAAATTACTCACCCTAAAATTATTAACTAAAAAATATAGAATGTCAAAACACTTTCAAGTTCTTGTTATAGGTGGAGGTACCGCAGGAATTATGGTCTCATCCATGTTAAAAAGAAAAAATTCATCATTACAAATTGGTATTATTGAACCTGCAGAAACACATTATTATCAACCAGCTTGGACATTAGTAGGAGCAAATACATACGATTTTGATGCTACAGCTAAACCAATGTCTTCATTAATTCCAAATGGTGTAGAATGGATAAAAGAATTTGCTGATACTTTTGACCCAGAAAACAACAAAGTAATAACTAAAAATGATAGTGAATTTACCTATGATTATTTGGTGGTAGCTCCCGGATTAAAAATAGCACCAAATTTGGTTGAAGGTTTAGCCGAAGCAATGGATAAAGGAGTTATTTGTAGTAATTATACAAATCCAAAACACACGTTGGAAGTGCTTCAAAATTTTAAAGGAGGAACAGCTTTATTTACACAACCAGCAACACCCATAAAATGTGGAGGTGCACCTCAAAAAATTATGTATTTGGCGGATGAGTTTTTTGCTAAAGCTGGTGTTAGAAAGAAAACAGATATTATTTTTGCAATGCCAGGAAATGTTATTTTTGCAGTTAAAAAAGTTGCAAAAACGTTGATGGAAGTAATTGATAAAAAAGATATCAATGTTCGTTTTTATCACAAATTAGTTAAGGTTGATGCAAAAGAACAAATAGCATGGTATGAGATTATAAAAGAAGCTTCTGGAAATGATTGTGTAGTTATAAAAAGTGACGATTTAGATGTTGTAGATAAAGAAATTCAGTACAATTATAAAGATGTAAAAGCAATAGAAAAAGATGGTTTGATAGGAATTTATTTTGATATGATGCATTTGGCGCCACCACAGCAAGCACCAGATTTTATTCGAAATTCACCGTTGGTAACTGAAAATGGTTGGCTTTCTGTTGATGCTGGTACAATGCAACATAAAAAACATAGTAATATATTTGGAATTGGAGATGTTTGTGAATTGCCAACAGCAAAAACAGGTGCTGCAATTAGAAAACAAACACCAGTTGTAGTAGCAAATATTTTACAATTAATAGAAGAAAACAACTTAGCAAATAAAACGTACGATGGTTATTCTTCTTGTCCGTTAATTACAGGATACGGAAAAATGGTATTGGCTGAATTTGATTATTCAAAAGAATTTAAACCAGACCCTAAACTAAAACAATTTCCATTAATGATTGGTGACTCTTCAAAGGAACATTGGAGATTGTGGATTTTAAAAAAATATATGTTACCGTATTTATACTGGAATAAAATGATGAAAGGTCATGAAGTTTAAGAATAAAGAGGCTGTTTAAAAGTAACTATTATTAATTTTGTCAAACTGAGCCTGTCGAAGTTTACATTGATTATCAATATTTTAATATATTTCGATAAGCTCAATATGATATGAGCCTTTACTTTTTAAACAGCCTCTTCTATTTAAAATTTTAATGTAACTCCAACTAAAAAGTTTCTTGTAGCTTGCGGATAGTATCCTACGCCATCTATAGTTGTAGTTTCATTTGCTACAGACCAAGTATCATCATAGGTGTAATAATATCCATTTGAGATATACTTTACATTAAATAAGTTATTTACCAAAGCACTTAGTACAATAGATTTAAATATTTTATTTGGTTTTATTACATAAGTTGCATTTAAGTCGTTTATAAAATAACTTTTCAAAACATCATTTGTTGTTACAGCACTTTCTAAATTCCCCATGTTTTGCTCTCCAACATATTTAGATAGTAAGGAGAATTGAATATTGTTTGATAGATTAAATGTAAAAGCATTTCCCATAATTAAATTTGGTGAAAATGATAAATTAGTGTTTCCGAGGTATACCAACTCTCCATTTATTGGTGTAAAGAAATCAACATTTTTATTATTGCTAATTGCAATATTAGGTTGTAAACTAAATTTGTTAGATAAAAGAACTTGTGCATCTATTTCTAAACCTAAACGGTAACTTTTTCCACTAGTTGCTCTTAATTGCGCACCAGTATCATCAATAGCTCCTGTTAAAACTAATTGATTTTTATATAACATATAGTATAGGTTTGTACTTACTTTAAAAATTTCATTATTAAAACGCCATCCTAACTCAAAGTCGCTTAGTTTTTCTGAAGTGTTTACACCATTTTCAAAATCATTTCTATTAGGTTCTTTATTTGCTATTGCATACGAAGCATAAAAACTATTGTTATTATTGGCTTTAAAAGTAATACCAGTTTTTGGATTGAAAAATGAATATTTTTCATTTACGTTTATTGGATTTCTGTCAGATGTTAATCCATTGGTGTCAAATTTCACAAAACGAGTTTGTAAATCGGTAAACAATGTCCAACTATCGTTTAAATTATAGGTTAGTTTTCCAAAAATATTAGCATCATTTTTGTTTGTTTCACTATCGTAATAATGATCTCTTATTTCGGAATTACTTGCAAATTCAGCCCAAATAATTTCTCCAAAATGATCACCTTTATAGGTGCTTATTGAAGTTCCAAAAATAAGTTCTAATTGTTTATTCTTATAGGTTGCGTTAGCATTTACAACATAAAAATCATTATCCAGCCAACGTCTCCTAATTAAATCTGTTTCATTGATTGTTTCATTTCCAATAGTAATTGGAGTTAAATTATAATCGGCAAAATCTTCATCTTTTTTAAACTGCTCATAATACCCACGACCATACGTATAATTTAACCCAATGGTTGTTGACCAATTTTTAGAAAGTTTTTCATTCCAATGAAATTGATAATGATCTTGTTGGTAATTATCAATTTCATTTTCATAGGTGTAATAATTATACCTTCTATCTGAATTTCTAAGGTTTTCAGCTTCATCAGCACTCAACCAATTGTCAGCTATAAATGTTTCAACTCCAATTTCATTCCCTTCAATTCTAGCTAATGGAGCTCCGTACCAAGCTTGGTATGTTTTTTCATGACCACCAAAAGTTAAGGCTTTAATTAAAGTATTGTCATCAACATAAGCTGCTTGTAAAAAATACGATTTTAAATCGGACCAAGCTCTATCAATATATCCATCAGAATCTATTTTTGAAAAACGACCTGAAAATTCAATATGGTCATTTATTTTTCCTGTACTAAATTTTACGGTATGTTTTCGAGTATTATAAGAGCCAAATGAATTGCTAATTTCTCCGTATGAGTTTTCTGAAATAGCATCTGTCAATAAATTTAAACTCGCGCCAAAAGCACCTGAGCCGTTGGTAGAAGTTCCAACACCACGTTGTAATTGCATACTTTCTGTGGAAGATGTAAAATCGGGCATATTTACCCAAAAAGTACCTTGACTTTCAGCATCGTTATAAGGAATACCATTAATTGTAATGTTCACACGAGTGGCATCACTACCACGTACTCTAATTCCAGTATAACCAACTCCAGCACCAGCATCAGAAGTTGTAACTACAGAGGGTAAATAATTTAATAAAATTGGAATGTCTTGACCTAAATTCCGTTTTTCTAGCTCTTCTTTTGTAATGTTACTATGGGTTACAGGAGAAGTAGATTTCACACGAACAGCTGATACTAGCACTTCTTCAAGAATAACAAAATTTTTTGCCATATCAATTGAAATAAAAGAATTTTTAGTTAAAATAGTTTTTACTTCTTTTGGAGTGCTAATAGCACTAATAATTAACGTATATTTTCCTTTTTTTAAGGTTAATGTAAATTGGCCATTAGTATCTGTTATGGTACCTATAGTTGTTCCTTTTACTACTATATTTACACCAGGATATGGTTTACTACCATCGGTTACTTTTCCTGAAAGTGTAAATAATTCTTGTGCGCTTAAATTTATGGAGAAAGCAATAAGTAAAATTGTAGTTAAATGTTTCATTTTTTTAAATAAAACGATTTAAAAAGAGGTAATTAATCGGTGTTTAAATTAATTATTTTCCCTTAACAGCATTATCTGTTCAGGTTCAATGGGTTTGATCTCAGCCGCTTTAGGCACCCCTTTTGAGATACTGCAAAGTTACTTAATAATAACTAGTTTAAAAAAGTTTAATCTAGTATTTTTTTCTGAAGAGTATTAAAATTGAATTAAGTATAATAAATAGTATACTTATTGAAAGTAAGAAAAATTTAGCTGTTGCAAAGTAGTATGCTATGGAACTCCAAAGTTGCTTTATATCTCCTAATAAAAGTTTTATGAGTGCAATATTTTCAATACTATCAAAAAAAGCAGCCAAAAACACACTCCAAATTAGGAATATTCCAACAGTGTACATTTTTGAATTTTTCCATAAATATTCATTTGTGATATCCACTAGTAAGGCGATAAATAAAGCATATATTATTAAAAACAAAAAGTCAAAACCCATGCTTATACCAGCAGCAGTTTTAGAAAATGAATCCCAAGAATTTAAAATAGTTTCAGAAGTAGATACATTTTTAGCCAATTCAAATGAAATTATTCCATTTGGATTGTCATTATGTTGTATTTGACTATCAAAATAACGCATAACCGAGACTAAAATAGCCATTGAAATTAAGAGTATAACAGTTATTTTTTTCTTAATTTTTATAGAGAAAGTATTAAAAGGAGATAGTATCACAATTTTCATTTTTTTATATGAAGCATAAATTTAAATAAAAATATTTTTTTTAAAAAATAATGCTTCATTTTAAAAAGTATAAATTACCTTTAATGTCAAATTAAAATGTGATATTTTGAAAAATAAAACCTCAAAAAATGTCATGATTGACGCTTCAAGAATTATAACTGAAGCAGTAGTACAATCTGGAGCAGATGTATTTATAGGGTATCCAATAACACCTTCCAACTTATTTTATTCATATTCAAAAGAACGTTTTCCTGAATTTTTAGCAGGTCCTGATGAAATTTCAGTATTACAATGGATGTGTGGGTACTCAGCTGCTGGTAAAATTCCTGTTACTGCAACATCTTTTCCTGGCTTGGCGTTAATGACAGAAACGCTAAATATGGCGTATATGATGGAATTACCAATGGTTCTAATAATAGTTCAAAGATTGGGGCCAAGTACAGGTTCAGCAACAACAGGCGCACAAGGTGATTTAAAATTTTTAGACGGGATAATTTCTGGAGGACTTCCATTACCTATATTTTCTCCTTCTAATTTTAATGATGCTTGGACATTGTCAAATGAAGCAGTTAAAACAGCTGTTAAATTTAGAACACCAGTTATAATTTTAACTTCAAAAGAATTGGTAATGACTCAAAAGAGTTTTGATATAAATTCTTTAAAAACTTTAGAAAAAGTAGATAGAACACCTAAACCATTTGAATCTCCATATAAACCATATAAAGCAGGTGAAGATATGGTACCTACGTTTTTTCCTTTAGGAAATAGTGAATACCAGGCACGTTTTAATTCTTCAACACATGATAATGATGGTCTAATTAGAAAAGGAACTCCTGAAAGTTTAGCCAATACATGGCGTTTACGTGAAAAGTTAGAAAAAAGAATAGATGAGTATTCCTTTTTTGAACTAGATGCTGAAGATGGAGCAGATGATTTAATAGTAACTTGGGGCGTTTCAGCTGATGCTTCAAGAGATGCTGTTGAATTAATTAGAAATAAAGGAGAAAAAGTTTCATTATTAATAGTAAAAACCATCTTACCAATTTCTCAAAAAATATTTGATATTATAGATTCTTATAAAACAGTTGTATTTGCTGAAGAAAACATGAGCGGAATGTTTAAAGAAATGATTTTTGGTAAAAGAAATAACTTAAAAGTAAAAACAGCCACCAAATTTGGAAGTATGCTTACACCTTCTGAAATAGAAGAAATTGCATTTTAACTTGAATTAAATTTATGGAAACAACTAAAAAAATATTAACCAATACTAAAATGCCTTTTTGCCCAGGTTGTGGTCACGGTATTTGTGTAAGAAGTATTTCAAAAGCTTTAGAAAGTTTAGGGTATAGCTCTAAAGACGTAGCAATGGTAAGCGATATTGGGTGTTCTGGATTGGTAGATCCATTATTTGCAACCCATACTATTCATGGATTACACGGAAGGTCTCCAGCTTTGGGTGTTGGTGTTGCTTTAGGTTTGGATAATCCAGATAAAAAAGTAGTAGTTATTCAAGGTGATGGTGGTGCAACAATTGGTTTGCAACATATTTTAGAAGCTTCAAGGCGTAATATAGATATGACCTTGGTAGTGATAAATAATTTATTGTATGGGATGACTGGTGGGCAAATGAGTGGTTTATCTACTAATGAATTTAAACAATACAAGCATAGTGATGATGTTGCCGAACCGTATGATGTTGTGAACTTAGCGCATCAATCAGGTGCGGCCTTTAGTGTTCGTGTGAATGATATTTCTAATTTTACCGATGTTTTAAAAGAAGCGATGAGTACTTCAGGTTTTTCTTTGGTTGAATTATCTAGTTTATGTACTTCACATGGCATGAAGAAAATTTCAGAAATGAAAAATTTTATTGTAGCTGAAGAAACACTTAAAAATAATAGACCAATTGGTGTAAGTGTTAAAAGAGATACAACTTCATTACTAGAAAGTATAAAAGTTTTAAAAACTCAATTTACTTCAACAATAAATGATACAATAGGTATTGTAATTGCAGGTTCAGCAGGAGGTGGAATTCAATCTGCTGCAAAAATACTAGCGCAAGCAGGAATAATATCTGGATTATATGCAACAATGAAGGGAGAATATCCAATTACAGTTGGTACAGGATTTTCTGCTGCAGAAGTTATTTTATCAAAAAAGCCAATCAATTTTTCAGGATTAGAAAGGCCAAATGTGGTTTTAGCTGTAACTGAAGATGGATGGAATAAGGTGAAAAATAGAGTAACTTTTGATTCAAAAGTTCTAATTGATAGAAAGATTTGTGCAGATTGTTCTTTTGAAGTAAAAGATTTTTTAAAAGTTGGTGGTAAAAGAGGAGCAGCATTAAGTGCAGTAGCATATTGGGTGAAAGAATCAGGTGTATTTCCTGTAGATGCTTTAAATAAAGTTGTTGAAGATAGTAAGTATGCAACATCTCTGCAAAAAGCTATTAAAAGCGCAGAAGCGTTACGGGAAGTAGTGTATAGTTACGTGCCAAACACTAACAAAAAGCAATTGTTATAATTCAGGTTTTTTTCGAAAAACCTTTTTAAAGGCTTGTTTTTTCTTTTTTTCTAACCGTTTTAGAATACTGCTTTTTGTAGGCTTTGAAGGTTTTCGTTTTTTTGGAATTTTTAATCCGTTGTTGATAATTTCTAAAAATCGTTTCACAACAATTTCTTTGTTTTTATGCTGACTTCTACTTTCATCACATTGTAGTAACAATAAGTTATCTTTGGTAAGTTTTGTTTTTAGGTTTTTAAAAAGTAATTCTTTTTCTTCTATTGTAAATTCTGAAGAATTTTGTAAATCAAAAATAAGCTCAACTTTTGAAGAAACTTTATTTACATGTTGCCCACCAGCACCACTACTTCGTACCGCTTTAAATTTTAACTCTTTTATGATTTTTTCTGTATTCATTTAATCAGGAATATTAAAATCACTATGCTGTTGATGTAAAAAATGTAAATCAAGATCAGTTAAATTATCTGAAAAACGCTGTAAGTTGGTTTTAGATTTTAAAATTTTATCAATTTCTTGAATTGCTAATTCTAGACGCGATTTTTTATCACCTTTTAATAAAATGTAAGGACGATTATACTTTATTAACGCATTTTTAAAAGCATTAAACATTTCTAAACGTTGATTGGGTCTGTCTCGTAAATCGTCTTCTTCCCAAGGAGTATCAATGTAGGTTAACAAATATAATTCGTAGGTGTTTTTAATAGCAGCTTCATCTAATTTTGGGTTTACAAAACCGCCATAATATTCTTCAGAATATACTTTAGTTTCTAATAAATCAGTATCACATATTAAAATCTTGTCAGCTTTAGTAGCTAATCTATTTTCTAATTCCATTTGCCCTCTAGCAATAGGAAGTAAATCAGAATTTTCACAAGTTTTACGCTCATTATTCCATTTTTTTTGCAAATATTCACGTGCATATTCAGGAGCCCAAACGGTATTATAATATCGAGCTAAATGTTTAGATAAAGTTGTTTTCCCTGTGCTTTCAGGTCCAAAAAGAACAACTTTAATAATATTTATGTTTGTTTGCTTAAGTGCTTTTTCCATGTAATGTAACCTTGAAAGGCTAAAATTAAAAATATTGAATATTGTATACCTGTAAAACCATAACCTTTTACAAAATACAAAGGTATTGATACAATGTTTCCTGCAATCCAAAATATCCAGTTTTCTATTTTTTTATTGGCCATTAACCACATTGCAGCAAAAAATATACCCGTTGTAAAAGTATCTAAAAAGGGTGTAGCTTCTCTAAAATTAGTTAAATTTCCTGAAGTAAGTTTTGAAATAGCATAATTGTAACTTTCACTAAAACCTAAATTATTAGGCATTACATTGTAATAACGGTAAACTACAATTACAAAAATTGAAGTAAAAGCAAAAATACCAAACGCTTTAAATTTATCAGTTTTGGTGGTTCTTGATATAGCAATATGTTGCTGTTTGTCATCAATAATTCTACTCCATACATACCAACCATATAAACTCATAATAGTGTAGTAAATATTTATTATTAAATCTCCATAAAGATTCCATTGAGATAGTAAATACACATATAATGCAGTACTAATAATTCCTGTTGGAAAGACTAAAATATTTTCTTTTTTAGCATAAAAAACACTAATAACACCAAATAATGCTGCAATAAATTCCAATAAAATATTTAAAACTGAAGCAGTTTTATATGGTTCTAAAAAAAAGTTAAAAATTTCATTCATGTCTATGTGTTAAATAGGTCAATATGTTTTTCAAAAGCAGTTCCAATTATAACCAAATCGGCACCATTTTCAAAAGCTGTTGTTAATTGTTTTTTTGTTCTAATTCCTCCACCAACAATAAGTGGAATTGAAATGTTTTTATGAACTTCAGATATTATTTTAGCATTAACAGGTTTTATTGCTCCGCTTCCAGCTTCTAAATATATCAATTGTTTTCCTTTGTACATTCCAGCAATGGCTGTTGCAACTGCTAACTCAATATTTTCTTGTGAGATTGGTGTTGTTTTACTTACTTTTAAAACCGATGATTGTGTGCCTCCATCAATTAAAATATAGCCAGTTGGAATTATTTCTAAGGTTGAATTTTTTAAAAAAGGAACCGATTTTATTTGTTGTTCAATTAAATATTCAGGATTTCTACCTGAAAGTAATGATAAAAATAACAGTGCATCGGCTTCATTAGTAACTTGAGAATAATCACCAGGAAATAATACAACAGGAATTTGAGTGTGCTTTTTTAGTGTTTTTACAAAAAAAGTGGTTTTACCATTTTCAACCAAACTTCCACCAACAAATATAAAATTTGCTTTTAATTTTTCAATTCTTTTTGAAATTGAAGGAATCTCGTCGCTAGAAGTTTTATCGGGATCTAATAAAATAGCTATTAATTTTTCATTAGTAGCTCTTGCATTTTGTATGTGTTTTAAAATGGACTTAGTCATTTTTATAAGGGGCTAAAGCATAAACTAATGTGAATCCATTTAGTTGCTCAAAATAAATATTGTATTTTTTATTCCAATCTTTTGCTTTTATAAAACCAGTCGTTTTATTATCTGCAATTTGAAATGAGTCAATATCAATATCATTTTTAAATGTTAAGCCACCGTAAGGGTAAATTTTATATAAAGATTCTTTGGCTCCCCAAATAGTAGTTAATTGTTGAATGTAGTTATCATCTTCGTGTATGAAACCTTGTTCAAAATTGACAAATTTATGTTGAATAATTTTTATTTTTTCTCTATTCTTTTCAATGTCAATCCCAACTTCAACATCACTAATTATAATTGCCGAAAATGTAAATGAATGTGTTATAGAAATTCGTTTCCCGTTTTTTAAGTGTGGTTTCCCATTTTCGGTATAAAACAAATCAAAATCATTATAACCAGCTTCTTTTAATAAATGTCTTATACTCAAAAAACCTCGCTGATGTAATTCCAATTTCATAGAAGCAAGTCTTTTTTCACTTCTTAAAGTTAAAGGAGTGTCTTTTAATAATTCATTAAAAGATTCTTCAATTTTCCATATGTAAATTGAAGAGTGATTACTAGGTTTAATGGTTTTATATAAAGGCATTAAAATTTAAAATGGATTTTGTACTTTTGCAAAATCTTAAACAATTAATTTTTAGTTGTTTTAATAAAAAAGCAAATTTAAGAAAATATGAGCGCAGAAACATCAACTTACGTAAAATATAAGGTAAAAGATATCAATCTTGCAGATTGGGGACGTAAAGAAATTCAATTAGCAGAAGCAGAAATGCCTGGTTTAATGAGTTTAAGAGAAGAATATAAAGGAAAGCAACCTTTAAAAGGCGCAAGAATTGCAGGATGTTTACATATGACCATTCAAACAGCTGTTTTAATTGAAACGTTAATTGATTTAGGAGCAGAGGTTACTTGGAGTTCATGTAATATATTTTCTACACAAGATCAGGCTGCTGCTGCAATTGCTGCTGCTGGAGTTTCAGTTTATGCTTGGAAAGGTATGAATGAAGAAGAATTTGACTGGTGTATAGAGCAAACATTATTTTTTGGTGAAGATAAAAAGCCATTAAATTTAATTTTAGATGACGGTGGAGATTTAACAAATATGGTGTTAGATAAATATCCAGAATTAGCGAAAGGAATTAATGGGTTATCAGAAGAAACTACTACTGGAGTTCATCGTTTGTATGATAGAGTGATTGCAGGAACTTTACCAATACCAGCAATAAATGTTAACGATTCTGTTACAAAATCTAAATTCGACAATAAATATGGTTGTAGAGAAAGTGCTGTAGATGCAATTCGTAGAGCTACCGATATTATGTTGGCGGGTAAGCGAGTAGTTGTTTGTGGATATGGAGATGTAGGTAAAGGAACAGCAGCTTCATTTAAAGGAACCGGAGCTATCGTTACCGTTACTGAAATTGACCCTATTTGTGCATTACAAGCAGCTATGGAAGGATTTGAAGTTAAAAAATTAGATTCAGTAGTTGGAAATGCAGATATCATTATCACCACAACAGGGAATAAAGATATTGTTCAGGCAAAACATTTTGAAAAAATGAAAGATAAAACCATTGTGTGTAATATTGGACATTTTGATAATGAATTGGATATGGCTTGGTTGAATAAAAACTATGGTAATACTAAAGTTGAAATTAAGCCACAGGTTGATAAATATACCATTGGAGATAATGAAATTATTATTTTAGCTGAAGGGCGTTTGGTCAATTTAGGTTGTGCTACGGGTCATCCTAGTTTTGTGATGAGTAATTCATTTACGAATCAAACATTAGCTCAGCTAGAATTATGGAATAATAGAGAAGCCTATGAAAATAAAGTGTATATGCTTCCAAAACATTTAGATGAAAAAGTAGCACGTTTACACTTGGCTAAAATTGGGGTTGAGTTAGAAACTTTAAGGGAAGACCAAGCTAGCTATATTGGAGTTAAAGTTGAAGGGCCTTTTAAACCGGAATATTATAGATACTAATTGCTAGTTACATATTTATATTTAAAGCTTTATTAAATTATTTTAATGAAGCTTTATTCTTTACAATATTATAAATTAATCAATATCTTTGTTAAAATTTATTTTTATGAAAAAAATTTTAGTACCTCTAGGCAATTCAGAAAAAGTAGTTAATACATTACAGTATGCCATAGATTTTGCATCAGTTACGAAAGCTAAAATTTATGTAGTTCAAGTTTTTGGATCTGTGAAATCAACAGGTTTTTTAAAAAAAATAGATGAATTTATTGAAGTTGAGGCTAAGCATGAGTTAAGTAAAATTCTTTCTCAGGTAGAGAAAAAGAATGTTGAAATAATTTCTAAAGTGTTTAAAGGTAAAATAACAGATAGTATTTCAGTTATAGCTGAAGCTTTAGAAGTAGATATCATTATTTCTTCAGCTAGTTACACAAGTGCAGACACTTCTATATATTTGGGTCCTATTGTAGGAAGTTTGGTTAAAAAAACTGAATTACCAATACTTATTATTCCAAAAGGATACAAATTTAAACCTTACAAAAATATTTTATTAGGTATTCGTTCAGGTTTAATTAATAAAACTAATGTTTTAGATCCTCTAAATGATGTGGTATCTATCTTCAAAGCAAAAGTTAATTTGTTACACGTAATTACACCTCACAATACAAAAGAGGATAATACCTTGCACAAAGATTTTGATACGTTAGCGGATAAAATTTCTAATAGTGAAAATGCAACTGTTTTTCAAGGAATATTAGAACATTTAATTGAAGTAAGCCCAGATTTATTATGTGTAATAAGAAGAAAACGTGGTTTTTTTGCAAAATTATGGGAGCAAAATAGTATTAAAAAAATTGATTTTGAAAGTAGAATACCTTTGTTAGTTCTAAGAGGAAATATATAAAGTTATTTCCACCTTACATAATTACAAACACATTATTAGTTGCTAATAATGTGTTTTTTTATCATAAAACTAAAGGTGATTTTTAACTAGATTGTATTAAAAAAAGCCTTACAATTGTGTAAGGCTTTTTTGCAATTTCCCAATAACTTATTTTCTTTTTCTTAGGTCAAAGATAGATTGCTTTTAAAGCATATTGAAGGGTAATAACCCTGATAAAAGAAGGGGGAAAACACCCTTTTATTATAAATGTTATTTTTAAAATTTAAATTATGGAGAATTTTATGGAATTAACCCAACCAACCTTCTCTATCTAAACTTCTATATTGAATGGCTTCGGAGATATGATTTGTTGAAATTTCTGAAACACCTTCTAAATCTGCTATTGTTCTTGAGACTTTTAAAATCCGGTCATAAGCTCTAGCAGATAAATTTAAACGTTCCATTGCTGTTTTTAAAAGAGTTTTACTTTCTTCATTTAATTTACAAAATTTACGAATATGCTTCACATTCATTTGTGCATTATAATGAGTGTTTTCTAATTTAGAAAATCTTTTTGATTGTAATTCTCTAGCTTTTGTAACACGTTCTCTTATTACACTACTGGGTTCTGCAAGTTGTTCTTCCGATAATTTTTCAAATGGAACAGGAGTTACTTCAATATGAATATCAATTCTGTCTAAAAGTGGTCCTGAAATTTTACTTAAATAGCGTTGCATTTCAGCAGGTGATGAGGTAACTGGAGCATCAGGATCGTTAAAATAACCACTTGGGCTTGGGTTCATACTTGCTACTAACATAAAACTACTAGGATAAGTAACCGTAAATCGCGCTCTTGAAATTGTTACTTCTCGATCTTCTAAAGGTTGACGCATTACCTCTAAAACAGTACGTTTAAATTCGGGTAATTCATCTAAAAATAAAACACCATTATGAGATAATGAAATTTCACCAGGTTGTGGATATTGTCCGCCACCAACTAAAGCAACATCAGAAATTGTGTGATGAGGTGATCGAAATGGGCGTTGTCCCATTAAGCCAGCGTCTTTTACTTTACCAACAACCGAATGTATTTTTGTTGTTTCTAATGCTTCTTGCAAAGTCATTGGTGGTAATATTGATGGTAGTCGTTTACTTAACATTGTTTTTCCACTTCCTGGCGGTCCAATTAAGATAATATTATGTCCGCCAGCTGCTGCAATTTCCATAGAGCGTTTTACCGATTCTTGCCCTTTCACATCTGCAAAATCAAATTCTGGATTGTCTAAGTTTTTGTGAAATTCGGCACGCGTATCAATAATAGTTCTTTCCAAATCTACTTTTTCATCAAAGAAATTAATAATTTCTAAAATATTTTCAATACCGTAGACTTCTAAATCACTAACTATTGCAGCTTCTTTTGCATTTTGTTTTGGTAAAATAAACCCTTTAAAACCGTCTTCACGTGCTTTAATTGCAATTGGTAATGCACCTTTTATAGGTTGTAAGTTTCCATCTAATGAAAGTTCACCCATAATTAAATAATCACCAATTTTATCAGATTTAATCTGATTTGAAGCAGCTAAAATTCCAATGGCTAAAGTTAAATCATAAGCTGATCCTTCTTTTCGCATATCGGCTGGAGCCATATTTATGGTAATTTTTTTACCAGGGAGTTTGTAATTGTTATTGTTAAGTGCTGCAGAAATCCGATAACTGCTTTCTTTTATAGCATTGTCTGGAAGTCCAACGAGATGATAACCAATTCCTTTATCTATATTTACTTCTACAGTAATAGTGGTGGCTTCAACGCCGAAGACAGCGCTGCCAAAAATTTTCACTAGCATATTTTTTCTTTTTTTAAAACGTAACGAACATCTTTTTTGTTGAATCTCTTTCAACTAATTCAGTTCTTATAATTTCAGTTTTAATATCTTCAAAATTAATATTTCCTTCAATTTTATCTATCAATCTATTAGCAGCAACTTCACCTGTAGTATGTGCAAAACGATTTACACTTGTTAACGGAGGTGTACTATATCTTGATAAAATCCCATTTGTAAATCCAATTATTGCAATTTTTTCAGGAATTTTAATATTTCTTTTATTTAATACTTGAGTTGCTATTGCTCCAGAAATTTCATCAATTGTAAAAATACCATCAACTTTATGAGTGTCTAACATTTCGTTAATGCGTTTTTTTAACCCTTTTTCATTTTTTTGCCTAATTATAATATTTTCATTAGGTATTACACCATATTTTGTGAGTGCTTTTAAATATCCTTTTACTCTAAATTTATTTATTTTTAAACCTTCTGAAGTAGTTATTATAGCTATGTTTTTACATTCAGAACGCATTAAAAAACGAGTTGCTTTATAAGCACTTTTTATATTGTCGGTAACAACTTTATCGCAATTTATATTTTTATGTACCCTATCGTAAAGCACTAAGGGTGTTCCTTCGTCTAAAATATCATGAAAGTGATCAAAATTTTTGTTTTTTAGGGTTTCTTTTGAGAGGCAAGCAATAAACCCATCAATGGTTCCATTAGATAGCATTTGAATAGTATCTACTTCTTTTTTATAAGATTCATTTGTGATACAAGTAATAATATTGTAGCCTCTTTCTGTAGTTACTTTTTCTATACCACGTAATACTCTTGCAAAATAATAATTAAGAATATTAGGTATAATTATACCAATAGTTTTGGTCTTTTTGTTTTGTAAACTTAAGGCTAATGTGTTTGGTTTGTATTTATGTAGTTTAGCATAATCTTGAATCTTTTTTTTCGTTTCATTACTAATTTCATAGCTGTCATTTAAAGCTTTTGAAACTGTTGAAATAGAAACAGATAATGCTTTAGCAATTTGCTTAATTGTTATTCTTTTATTCATTTTTAGGTTGAATAGTTAATTTTGTTGAAACACGTATAATTTCTTTTTTATTTAATTTCATTTTTCTAAACTCACCATTATTAAACATCTCGGCTTGATCTTTATAGTGTTTACTAAATGGGTTTCCAGATTCACCTGTTGGTAAAATACTAATACTATTTTCAACATCAGAAAAATCAATGACTCTTCTAGTTGAAGGTCCGGCATTTACTTTGTATAATCCAGTATTATTATAATCATAACCTCTATTATTAATGACTTCTCTTGCTCCATTTATTGGAAATGGCCCAACATTAAAATAGGTTCTTAAGGAAGGAATACTACCTAATGGATGAGGATGCTCTAAGGTTTGAACTTTACCCCATTTCCAAGTAATCATATCATTTCCAAGTTGATTTTCTAATGACGCTACGGTTTCAATTAAAGATGCAGATAATATATCTTTTTTACGTTCTATTTTATCTGATGTATTTACATTATCCCACCAAATTGAAGTATCTTTTTTAATTTGATTAGCAATTGCTCTTTTTGATAAATGTGTACTTAAAAATTGCGTAAATAATTTTTCACCCAATTCATCTTTAAAAGTGTTTTTTAAATAAGTGTAAACCAATTTATTGTAAATAGTTGGTGCAACAGCATCTTTAGTATTTGATCCATCCCAAAGTTGGAGTATTTCAATTGCTTTTTGCTCCTTTTTATTGAAGGAGTTAAAGTTTATACTTGAAGTAAATTCTTTTATAATGCTTGGAGAAACAGCAGAGGTTACATCGGTAATCATTTTAGCTACAGATTCTTTATTCCAATTATTTTTAGGCTCTAATAGTTGGGTAATGCGTTTTGCTCTATCTTCTGATAAATAATAACCAGGATATAACATATTTGCAATAGTATCTGGTTGATTATTTGCTGAATACACATAATTCCAAGAAGGGTTTTCGGCCATGGGATTTTGACTGAAATTTAAATATTCAGTTGGGTCATCTTCACCAGAAGCACCGTCTAAAATAAATTTAGTGTTTACATGTGGTTTGTGCTTATATAATTTACCAGTTGCCCACCAAGCAATATTTCCTTTTGCATCTCCATACATTAAATTTAACCCTGGGGCGTAAATCATAGAAGCTCCTTTTTTAACATCACTCATTTCTTTTGCTCTTGAGATGGTGTAGAGTGCTTTTAACATTTTCCCTTCAAATTGTGTAAAAATCCATGACATAGCAATTGGCTCTGATTGTGAAATTGCATCAATTGCATCATTCATAATTGGCCCATGGCGTGTGCTTCTAACTTGAATGGTTACATTTTCAGCATTTTTTACTTTGATGGTTTTTGTTATTATCTTGTAATCTTCATAACCATTTGGTGTTTTATACTTGTTGGTATCTGTTGGATGATTTTCTTCTTTATAAAAGTCTATGTCATCGTTTTCAAACATTGTTAAACCATAGGCATAATTTCTATTGTGACCTAATAATGGAAATGGAACTCCAGCTAAATGATATCCGTATAATTCATAATTTGGTGTTGAAATATGTGCTTCATACCAAACTGCAGGTTGAGCAAAGCCAATATGAGGATCGTTTGCAAAAATAACATTTCCTGTGCTAGTTTTTTTTGGAGAAATAACCCAACTGTTACTTCCAATAAATGGAGGGATTGGGGAGTTGTTTAAAATTGTTTGAGCGCTAGAAACTAATTTTTTTAAACTTTTTACAGTAGGTCTTGCGTTTTTTATTAAAGTAGTTTTTGGGTTTATATCAATACCTAACTCTTTTAAATAATTATCATCAAGTTTTTCTTTAATTACACTTAAAAAAGGATCAGTTTTTTGTGCCATAGCAAAACTGAAAGACATATAACCCAAAATATTATAAATGTCGTTTAATTGGAAATGTTCTTTATCAGTACCGATAAGTGTAAATTCAATAGGAGTGGGACCGTTATCAATAAATTGATTTACACCATTTAAATAAGCAGTAGCTAATTTGTAAACTTCACTGTTTTTATCTAAGTTGTCAATTGATTTTTTTGATGCTTCTTCAATACCTAAACTCACAAAAAACTGATCATTCTTCAACATTTTTTCGCCAAAAATCTCAGATAATCTTCCTGGAGCTATTCTTCGCATTAACTCCATTTGCCAAAGCCGGTCTTGTGCATGAACATAACCTAAAGCAGTCATCGCATCTATTTCGCTTTCGGCATAAATATGTGGAATGCCATAATCATCAAAGTATACTGAAGTTTCTTTTGAAATTCCATTTAAAGAAATATTACCAGAATATGAAGGTTTTAAGTTGTTGTAGTATACAGTTCCGCCAATTAAAATTAGAACAAGAAGAACTAAAAGCAGGATTAAAATTTTTTTAAAAATACGCATTAAAATAGTGATTTTACTTAGTTACTTCAAAGATAGTATTTTATGTGGTATAACAAATAGTAATAAAAAGCATTATTTAAGATTTGAATCTTCTTTAATTTTTATGGATTTATTGTTATTTTTTTTAGAAGTGAAATATTAAAGATACCGTTCTTTAATTATTTTTAAGTGATGTAATTGATGCCCTGCAATTATAAAACCTAAAGCTCTAACACTCATTTTATTTCTATCTGCAGTTCCAAAATTAATAAGCATTTCATCTGAAAAACTTTTAAATAACGAAATACTAGTTTTTCTTAAATGGTTAAATTCTTCTAGAATATCCATTATATTTCTATCGTTTGCATTAGAATTATTTACATACCAATTTTCATCAAAACCTTGTATTTCTGTGGCATCATTTCTTGAAAAACGGAGAGCTCTATAGCTCAAAATCCTTTCTGTGTCAATCAAATGTTGTATCAGTTCTTTAATTGTCCATTTACCTTTTGCATAACGGTACATTAATTTTTCTTCTGGTAGATTTTTAATAGTTGTTGAAAATTCTTTGAAAGAAGTTTTTAAAACTTCGATTAACTCTGCATTTCCTACTTTTTCAATATAGAATTTAAAATATGGATTGTATTCGTTTTCATTTAATTGATTTATATTCATAGTTATGCTGAATTTCTACTTGCGTTTATATTTCCAAACAATGATCTTGTGACCATTTTTTCATATACTTTTAATAATTTTAGATTAGGATTTTCTTCTTTTTGTAATTCTTGAATTTTAAGCAAAGCAAACTGTTGTATTGTTAATAAAGGTAATACAATATCTTCACGAATGTTAATGGATGCTTTTCCTACTTTATTACTTTGCATTAACTCAGTATAATCTGAGAGTTTTAAAATTAAGCGTTTTGAAGTTTCATATTCTTGGTGAATAATTTTCCAAAACTCACCAAATTCTTCATCTTTAGCCATATATTCAGTTAATTTGAAAAACGATTTTGATAAGGCCATCATACTATTTCCTATTAAAGTTTTAAAGAAATCGTTGGTGTTATATAATTGTTTTATTTTTTCAAATTCATCGTTATCTTCATATTTTTTTAATGCAGTACCAACACCATAAAAACCAGGTACATTTTGTTTTAATTGGCTCCAAGAACCTACAAAAGGAATAGCACGTAAATCTGCAAAGATAAACCCTTTAGATTTTGAGCGTTTAGATGGGCGACTTCCAATATTTGTTTTCCCGTAATATTTTAACGTACTCATGTGCTCTAAATAAGGCATAAACTTTGGGTGATTTTTAAAATCGACGTAAGCTTTATAACTTGTATTTGCTAAATCATCCATTATTTTAGCGTCACTTTTAGTTATAATATTGTTGGTGTTGCTAAATAGTTCATTTGAAATACCAGCACTTAATAACTGTTCAATATTATATTGAGAAGAATCTAATGTTCCAAAATTTGAACTAATAGTTTGTCCTTGAACGGTTAATTGAATTTCTTCATCTTCAATAGTTGGCCCTTGTGATGCGTAAAACTGGTGCGTTTTACCTCCACCACGAGCTGGTGGACCACCACGACCATCAAAAAAGATAACTTTTATATTGTGTTTTCTTGAAATTTTTGTTAAATTTTCTTTAGCTCTAAAAATTGACCAATTTGCCATTAAATAACCACCATCTTTTGTTCCGTCAGAAAAACCAAGCATCACAGTTTGTTTGTTATTTCTACTTTTAAGGTGTTTACTATATGCTTTATTTGTGTATAATTTTTCCATAACACTTGCCGCATTGGTTAAATCATTAACCGTTTCAAAAAGTGGAATAATATCAGCAGTTATTTGATGCTTAAACCCGCATAAATTAAACATTGCAAAAGTTTCTAGTACGTTTACAGCTGTTTGGTTATTGCTAATAATATATCTGTTAGCGCCTTTTTCACCATTGTTTTGTTGGATGGTTTTTATGGCTTGTATGGAGCTTAAGGTTTTAGAAACTATTTCATTTTTGAAAATAGAAATATCTACCGTATCTTCTACTTCAGAAAGAATTTTTAGTTGTTCATTCTCAGAAAGTTCTAAATAATTTTTAGGAAATAATTGACTACCATTTTTTTGTAGTGTAGTTACAATTTCTGAAAAAACAGTATGGTGTACTCTGCTATCTTGTCTAATATCTAAGGTTGCAAAATGATAGCCAAATAGGTGTACTTTATTTATTAAATCGTTTATATCTTCAACATAAAGTGATTGATGTTTAGAAATAAGGATCTCTTTTATTTGTTGAAGTTTACTTTTAAATTCTTTAAGGGGGAGCATGGTTTTAAACGCTGTATTTACACTATTTTCAAATAGCATGTTTTCTAATTCAAAAACAATTTCTTCAACACCTTTAAAAGTTAAGCGCCTTTTTAATAAACGAATATCTTTATAATAACTTTTAAGTATAGTTTGTTTTAATCGTTTGGCAACATTTAAGGTTATTTCTGTTGTTACAAACGGATTCCCATCTCTATCGCCACCTGGCCAAAAGCCTAAATTTATAATATCATTATTGATTTGTTGACCATCGAAAATATTACTTTGTATGTAGTTGTAAACCTGTGAAATGGAATGATAAAATACGTTTTCTAAATACCATATTAAACGGACAGCCTCATCAAAAGGTGTTGGTTTTTCGTGTTTAAAAAACGGAGTTTTACCTAGTTGAGCTAAAAGCTGATTTATTAAAAGTAAGTCGTTATTTTGTATTGCTTCTGTTAAATCGGTAATAATTCCTAAAACAGCACCTGGATAAAATTGTGTAGGATGAGCGGTTAACACCACACGAACTTTAAAATTTTCTAGATGCTTTTTTAAGGCTTCTTTTTTATTTTCAATAATTGCAGTTTCTTTACTATTTCGTAAAGTACCAACACCATCCATATTATTTACAATTGGAAAAGCTGCATCTTCAATAGCGTCAAATAAAACTACTTGACGTTCTATATATTGAATAAATTGAAATAGTAAATTTATTTTTTCTTTTTCCGAAGGATTTTCTTGATAGGTTTTAAAGAAATTTTCAACTATTTCTGTAGGGTTAAGTTTGTTTGAAAATCCGTTTTTACAAACCTCATGAAATAGGGGTAATAATACACCAGTTTTACCAATAGTATCAAACGGAAGTGTCATAAAAATACTATTGTAAATTTGGTATTTGGCTAATACATTTTCATTAAACCTAGTTTGTTTTGGTTGTTTGTGCATATTTTAAAATTAAAAAAAGAAAATTACAAAAGGTTTATTTAAATAGTGTTATTACAAAGCTAAATTAACGAAATCGTTTTTTGAAAAGAATAAAAATGCCTAGTTACGTCTTATTTTAAGAATTTTAGATGAATATTTTGAAACTTTAAATCGATCGTCTAATCGTTTTCCTATTACCCAAACAATATCATTTTTTGAACATAAGAGCCATGTGTTTTCTTTTTCTGAAAGCGACATTTTTTCATCTTTAAAAAACTTACTTATTTTCTTTTTTCCTTGTAAACCAATTGGATAAAAGTAATCACCTTTTTGCCATTTTCTAATGGTTAAAGGAAATGTAATTTTATCATAATCAATAGAAATAGCGCTATTATCATCAAAAATTAATTCGTTAAACACTTTATTTTGATGATTTTTAGCATCAAAAGGAATATCAATTTTTTCAAATTTTAATTTTATTGGATGTTTAATTTTAGTTGTATTTTCTTTGATTTCAAATACTTCTGATTCTTCTATATTTGATAGATTGGTTAAAATTAAAGTATCTCTATTTTTAAGTAACCTGTGTGTTTTACTAAGTACAAATTTACCACTTTGTGCATCTAGCAAATTACAAACATCATTCCACTCGGAAAACCCATATTCATTTAAAAATTGGTATAAATATACTTTAGGATTGTTTAATTTTTTTAATGCTAAAATATCAAAGTACACTTCATTTCCTTTAATTGTACTTACTTTTTGTAGCATGTTTTCAACGCTGTCTTTTACAATTTGCTGACTTCCTTTTAAATTATCAATGGTGTTTTGAAATGAATCTAATAAGTTTGGATTCAATTCTTTAAGAACTGGAACAATTTTGTGTCTAATTTTATTACGAACATATTTTATAGAAGAATTACTTTGGTCTTCACGCCATTGTAATTTGTTTTTTGTAGCATAAATTAAAATATCATTTCTATCAAAAGGAAGCATTGGTCGCACAATTGTTTCATTAACTTCAGGAATTCCAGTTAAACCATCTAAGCCAGTTCCACGAGTTAAATTAATAATAAATGTTTCAATAACATCATCTTTTTGATGCGCTGTAATAATATAATCTATATTATTTTCTAAACGAATTTTATCAAACCAATTGTAGCGTAAATCACGCGCTGCCATTTGGGTTGAAATTCCATTTTCAGTAGCGTATTTTTTGGTTTCAAATTGAATGGTAAATGTTGGTACTTGTAGTTTCTCCCCTAATTCTTTTACAAAAATTTCGTCTTTATTACTTTCTTTACCTCTTAATGAAAAATTACAATGAGCCAATGAAATAGTAAAGTTTAATTTATAAAATAAATGTGTTAAAACAATACTATCAATTCCTCCAGAAATTGCAATCAATAGTTTTTTACCGTTTAAAAACGATAAATTTTGATTGACATGTTTTTCTAATTTAGCTTTCATAAAAATTAAGGTAAATATACTTATTTAGTGTTTAATAATACGTGTTTCATTGCTTTTGCTTTTAACAAGCATTCTTCATACTCTTTTTCTGGAATTGATTGCGCTGTAATTGCTCCACCAACCGAATAAGAAACATATTTTTTTGTAGCGTTGTATAAAATACTTCGTATAATTACGTTAAAATCAAAATTTCCATTTGGTGTAAAATAACCAACTGCACCAGAATATAAACCGCGTTTTGTTTCTTCTAATTTCTCCATAATTTTAAGTGCTGAAATTTTTGGAGCACCGGTCATACTTCCCATTGGAAACGTATTTTTTATAATATCAACGGGATGAATTTTTTCTAAAACTTTGCAAGAAACGGTTGAAATTAATTGGTGCACTTGTTCAAACGTATAGACTTTACATAGCTCATCAACTTTTACAGAACCTTTAATTGCAGATTTAGATAAATCGTTGCGAACCAAGTCTACAATCATAATATTCTCTGCACGTTCTTTTGGATTCTTTTCTAATTCTGAAATTAATTTTAAATCTTCTTCTTCAGTATCTGCTCTTTTTTCAGTTCCTTTTATGGGTTGTGATATAACTGTTTCACCATCTTTTTTTAAATACCGTTCAGGTGAAGCAGATAATAAAAATTTATCATCCAGCTTTAAAAATGTAGCAAAAGGTGGTTTTGAGATTTCGTTTAAATTTTGGTACACTTCGATTGGATTTATAGTGGAGTTTTTACTATAAAATTCTTGACAAAAGTTAGCTTCATAAATATCACCTCTGTGAATGTGATTGAGTACAGAATTCAATTTTTGATAATATTCATCTTTATGAATTCGAAGTTTTATTTTAATGTTATTGGTAGTTTTAGATGTTGATTTTTTAGCTGATTTTATATCGTTTAAATCAGTTTTAATTTCATTTTTAAAATTGTTTAAATACTTAATTTCAAGGGTGTTTTTTTTAAAAAAGAATAATTTTTTAGGTTGAAAAAAGAATAAATCAGGAAAAGATAATCTATCAAGATTAGAGGAAGTTAATTTCTCAACATCGTTTTTTAAATCGTAGCCTAAATATCCGAAAATGTAATCGTTTACGGTAGTTTGGTATTCTTTTAATTGCTGAAAAGCATTTGTGTAATTAGTTTCAATTTTCGAAATAGTATCAACGGCAAGTATGGCATCAAAACTAGAATGTTTTTGATGGTAGTTATTGCTATCTAACCAAACAGCAGTTTTAAACTGTTGTGCCCATTGTAAAAGTTGCGTTTTAAATTCAGAAATGTTGCCAATCTGAATTTTAATACTTGTTCGTTGCATTGTGACAAAAATAAAAAAGTCCCTTCAAATAAGAAAGGACTTTTTTATTTTATAATTTATGTCATCTTAAATTTATTTCAAGATCTTACTATTATTGGGTAGATGCTGAATATAGTTCAGCATGACGGGATTTGTTTTTAACTATGAATTGCTCTATCATTTACAGCCAAACAAGCTTCTTTAAAAGCTTCAGTAAATGTAGGATGTGCGTGAGATGAACGTGCAATATCTTCAGATGAAGCTCTAAATTCCATTGCAATAACAGCTTCAGCAATCATATCAGCAGCTCTAGCCCCAATCATATGAACGCCTAAAATTTCATCCGTTTTAGCATCGGCTAATACTTTTATTTGTCCATCTAAATCCATACTTGCTCTTGCTCTACCCAAAGCGCGCATTGCAAAAGTTCCAGATTTATAATTTACTCCAGCGTCTTTTAATTGTGCTTCGGTTTTACCAACAGTTGCAACTTCAGGCCACGTGTAAATTACACCAGGAATTAAATTGTAATTAATATGTGGTTTTTGACCAGCAATCAATTCGGCAACCATGGTTCCTTCTTCTTCAGCTTTGTGAGCTAACATTGCACCTTTAACAACATCGCCTATAGCATAAATATTTGATACATTGGTTTGCAGTTGTTCGTTGGTTTCAATTTGACCACGTTTAGTAACTTTAATACCAACAGTTTCTAAACCTAATCCTTCAGTATAAGGTTTTCTTCCAACTGAAATTAATGTGTAATCTCCTTTAAACTCAACCAGATTTCCTTTTTTATCTTCAGCAGTGACAGTAACTTCTGTTCCATTATTTTTCACGGAAGTTACTTTATGGCTAGTATAAAACTTAATACCTTGCTTTTTTAATGTTTTTTGTAATTCTTTAGAAAGCATAGTATCCATTCCTGGAGTAATTGTTGGCATAAATTCAATTACTGAAACGTTAGCACCTAACCTTTTATAAACGGAGCCTAACTCTAACCCAATTACGCCACCGCCAATTACAATTAAATGTTTTGGAATTTCGGTTAAATTTAGTGCTTCAGTTGAGGTAATTACTCTTTTTTTATCTAAATCAATAAAAGGGAGTGTTGCTGGTTTTGAACCTGTAGCAATAATTGTTTTACGAGTTTCAATTTCTGAAGAAGTTCCATCAGCTTTTGTAATTGTAATATGAGTTGCATCCGTAAAACTTCCAACGCCTTCAAATAGCTCAATATTGTTTTTATCCATTAAATAATTAATACCGCCTGATGTTTGTGCCACCACTTCGTTTTTACGAGCAATCATTTGTTTAAAGTTCACTTCCAATCCGGTGATATCAATTCCGTGAGTAATAAAATGTTTAGAAGCATCATGATAATGATGAGATGAATCTAACAATGCTTTTGAAGGAATGCAACCTACGTTTAGGCAAGTTCCTCCAAGCGTATTGTATTTTTCAATAATTGCAGTTTTTAACCCCAATTGCGCACATCTAATGGCAGCAACATATCCTCCTGGTCCTGAGCCAATAATGGCTACATCGTACGTTTTCATATTAAAATTATAAAATTAAATCACAAAAATAGAATTTTTATTCAGCTCTAAGTAAAAGAATTACGTTTTATTTATAATCAATATAAATTAAAGCTTTGAGTATGAAATTTGAAAAGGAAATGAATTGAATGATAAAAATCATATAATTAGTTAATTTTATTTGTTTGAATATGTAATTTATGTATAAATCCTATCCATTTGTTAAATTTTTTTAAAAAAACTACTGGTTTTCAGTAGTTTAAGGAGTTCCTATAGTATATTTGTATACGAATAGAGAAAATGTTCCCCACATGACTCATTTATATATGACCCCACATTTACCAGTACCTATAGTATTGATAATTGATAACATTTAATAGCGTTGATTTCATTTGTTAATGAATTCAATGGCTAATTATAAATTAGACTAAATCATTATCTAAACTTTTAAGTTGGATTAAATTTAAAAAATTATGAAAAATATAGCTGTATTTACTTCAAATAAATATGTAATAATTGGTTTTTTTATATTGTTAGGTATAAGCCAAATATCCGCACAAAGTCTTAATGTTTATCAGCTTTTTGAAGAAGATTTTCAACAGAGTTCATCAAAAATAGCGACAAAGAGTTCTACATTTATCAAATCTAATGTAGATGTTAAACAAGGTTTTTTTACGTTAAAGAAAGGTTTAAAACCTACAATTTATGTTGACTATAATAAGGTTAAACAAGTTACAGGAGATGTTGCTCCATTAATTTTAAAATACGAAAATTCATATTCTTTAAATATTCTTAAAGAAAACAATACACTTATAAATAAAGTAGAGTTATTAACAATAAAACTTAAAAATCAAAACGAAATTAACAATCGCTTTGATTTTTCAAGTATTGAAGGATTTGACAATTTAAAATACATTTTTATACAATGTAATTTTGATTGTACTGCAAATGATATTAGTTCATTTATTTTAAATGTAGATCCCAAGGTTACTATTTTTTATATGGTAAGCAATCCATCATAAATTAGTTAAAGGTCATCAAAAAAATTTAAGACATGAAAAAAAATTACATTTCTACGTATATCAAAAACAACAACACATTTAAAAGCTTTTTAAGCTTATTGTTTATTGTTGGAATAAGTTTAAATAGCTTTAGTCAGGTAGTTAAGGATTTTAATCCAAGAAGTTCAAGTTTAACAACACCACCAAATCAAACACAATATACTGTAAAAGGTGATTTTGCAATGATTGGTAATACAAATTTAACACTTGTCAATTACAGTGATAATGGCACGAATGCAAATGATATGAAATATGTAGATATTGATGGTGATGATTCTACATGGAATTCATCTTCTTCTACATTAACTTTTTCTACAGAAAATGGAGCACTACCTGGATGTTCAAATATTATATATGCGGGCCTCTATTGGTCGGGTAGAGCAGGTACAACTAATATATTTGATGTAACAAAAGAATTTTTAACTGGAAATACAATTACTGAAGAGGTTACGGATTCTAATGTTGAAATTAAAGACAATAACTCCATTCCGAACACTAATTATAGTTTAGCTATTAGTAGGTCAGGAGATGAAGATAATAGAATTATAACTTATACTTTTGTGTCTTCTATTGCATCTGATGATAAGGTTGAATTTATTTATAGACATAATGATGGAGATCAAACTTTACATGTTTCCGTAAATGATGGGTCAGAAACAATTTTATTAGATGATACGGTTTCTGGTGATAATATTGGTAGTGATAATGCCTACTTAAATTCACCATATGTAATATTTTCGGATTCAAATTATACACTTGAAGTAACTAGGTTAAAAAGAAAGGGTGAAGATTCAAAAGACAAAGATGCAAAGGCTTATGTCAATATTACTTATTTTGAAACTGTACCAGAAACTACTTCAGTTACTAAAACTTTTGATAAAACAAAGTTATTACTTAAAGGGCCAAGTTCTAGTAATTATACTCCAATTACAGCTAATAGCATAAGTGGCTCATCTGAAATTAATTTTCCAGGTACCGATTATGGAAGAATGTATGCTGGGTATGCAGATATTACAGATTATGTGAAGCAAAACGGTATTGGAGAATATTTTGTTGCAGATATGGCATTAGTTGAAGGTGATGGTGGGGGAACTGGTTACTACGGTGGTTGGGGAATGGTTGTTGTTTATGAAAACTCAAAAATGGGTTGGAGAGATATCACAGTTTTTGATGGTTACGCTTATGTTTGTGGTAGCTGTACAGCTAATTATGAAATTCCAGTAAACGGTATAAACACAAAACAATTTGGAGATGTAAACTTTAAACTAGGAGTTATATCTGGTGAAGGAGATCGAGGAATTGAAGGAGATTATTTTCAAATTCAAAAACAAATAGATGGTAGTTATTTAACACTTGAAAATGCTACTGGTGATACAAATAACTTTTTTAGCTCATCAATTGAAACAGGTGGTAACTTTAGAAATCCAAACTTATTAAATAATACAGGGTTAGATATTAGAATGTTTAATATTGATAATCCAAACAATGAAATAATCACGAATAATCAAACTTCAACAAAGTTTAAGTATGGTACTACTCAGGATACATATATAATTTTCAATACTACTTTTTCTGTTGACGCGTATGTTCCTGAACCAGAAGGTATTATTAATGTAAGTGCAATAAATAATATTTCAAACCCAACAAACTTAACAGTTTTACCAGGAGGAGAAATAGAATATACGTTAGAATTAAAAAATATTGGTACTGAAGAAATTACAAATACTTTAATTTCAATACCAATACCATTCACATCAACATATATACCTTCAAGTATAATATATACAGAAAATGCACCATTAGTTTCCAATTCAGCTCCAGTATATGTTCCAGCTCCAGCAGGTGGAGCAACAGGATCTATTGTTTGGGATATTGGAACTTTACCAGTCCCTGCAAATGCAAATGATATTTTAGGTTCGCTTACTTTTAAATTACTAGCAACTACAGATTGTGCTTTATTGGTTAATTCAAGTTGTGGAACAATTATTCCATTAAACGGAATTATTAGTGGAGAAGGAGTTACTTCAGGAATTCAATTTGATGAAGCAATATTTCAAGGTTATGTAGTTGAAGGTGTTTGTGAAGGTGAAAAAATTCCAACACCGCTTATTGTGGTTATTGATTCTGAAGATTATGTAAATTTACATTGTGCGAGTTATACTCCAATAAGAGATTTTTATGTATGTAATAGTTCGGCAAGTTCTATACCTATTTCAAATGTTCAAGGTGAATTTCCTGTTGGAAGTCGTTTTTACAATGAATATCCAATAACAAATACTTCTATAGAATATACAGAATCAAATCCATTTCCATTTAGTAGTGGGACTTATTTTGCAATACCTCCAGGAGTAACTATTTGTTACTATGAGTTTACAATTAGTATTTTAGAAGAATCTATACCTCCAACAACTAATAATATTGAATATTGTCAAAATAGCGTATCTATTCCATTAATAGCTAATGGAGATAATTTATTATGGTATACAAATTCTATAGGGGGAATTGGAAATTCTACTGCTCCAACACCTAATACTTCAATAGTTGGAGAGACAACGTATTATGTTACGCAAACAAGTGAAAATAAGTGTGAAAGTGAAAGAGTTGCTTTAGTTGTATCAGTTGGTATTGCGCCATACGCAGGTACAAATGGAACTTTAACACTATGTGAAGGAACTATTCCAAATGAATCAGTTTTATACAACGCTTTAGGAGATGCACCAGATGCAGGAGGAAGTTGGACAAATGTAGGATTGGTTTATACTTATACAGTAGGCGCAACATTGCCATGTACAGATGCAGACACATCGATAGTAACAGT